>CABXPU010000054.1 GCA_902514105.1 uncultured SAR86 cluster bacterium | reverse complement strand
ATGGAAAAGAATTATGGTTTAAGTGAATAAAATGATATTCAGGAATATTGCTAACGGTTAAAAAGATTTCTTCCCATGACAAATGAGGAATATTATTAATATCTATTTGAAGGGAGGCAAAGGTAGCATGATTACTCAACCTAACTTTTAATGTAGAAACATTATTATGTTCTAACTTAATATTTCTTAATGGAAGGATTTTAGCCAATCTTTGATATTCCAACTAACTCTCTAACTTCACCAAGCATATCTTGAGCCAAAGGTTTAACTTTTTTAGCACCGGCATCAAGTAGATCATTAACAAGATTATTATCTTTACTTAACTCATTAAATCTTTCTCTAATTGGGCTTAACTCAGAGTTTACTGCTTCAAAAAGTTTATTTTTTGCATCTCCCCATGAAATCCCCTCTTTGTAGGCCGCTTTGAATTCTTCTTGTTCTTCATTTGAAGCAAAATGAGAAAAAAGATTAAACACAGTGCAATTGTCAGTATCTTTTGGCTGTCCGGGCTCTAAAGAATTAGTTACTATTTTTGCTATAGATTTCTTTAATGTTTTTTCATCAGATAAAAGAGGGATAATATTATTATAGGATTTACTCATTTTCTTTCCATCTAAACCTGGTACAACTTTGCCGTCTTCTTGAATTATAGCTTCTGGAATATTAAAAATACTTTTGTATAGATGATTGAATCTTTGTGCTATATCTCTTGTCATCTCGAGGTGTTGCAATTGATCAGCTCCGACAGGCACATGTGTAGAGTTAAAAATTAAGATATCTGTAGCCATTAATATGGGATATGAAAATAAGCCCATATTTATTCCTTTATCTTCATCAGATTTGTTTTCAGCAGTGGCAGCTTTGTATGCATGCGCTCTATTCATAAGACCTTTGGCGGTAATGGTAGAAAGAATCCAGCTTAACTCAGTAACTTCTTTTATGTCAGATTGTCTATAAAAATAAGATCTATCTGTATCTAAACCCGATGAAAGCCATGCTAAAGCAACATTTTTAACGGATTCTTTTATATTCTGAGAATCTTTATTTTTAATCAAGGCGTGATAATCTGCTAAAAAGAAAAATGATTCAGGATTTTCAGTAGCTAAATTAAGGCTTGGCTTTATTGCTCCTAAATAATTTCCTATATGAGGAGTACCAGTTGTCGTAATTCCTGTTAGAATTCGTTTTTTCATTATTTAATTATAAACTTCATAAGGGTTAATGTGGAAACAAGTAAAGATTTATTTAATTATATAGATGAAGCTGAAAAGCTCTTCGATGAAGGCTCTATTAAGAGGGCGCAAAAAATAATTAGAGACGTTAATAATCAAATAAATAAATCTAAGAAAATACCCAATAAACTTAGACATAGGTTTAATGCTGCTTTAGCAAAATCTAGATACTATGATGACGTATCTTCGTTTGCAGCAAACCCCAAAAGAAATGAGCTTATAGATGCAATTAAAGAGATTGTTAATAGCCCTTTAGATTCACCTAAAAAGCAAGCTAATCATATACATGAGATTCAAGCTAAATGGCAATTATTAGACTTATCAAGCAGACCAGCTGGAAGAGATCAATGGCAAAAATTTAATGAACTAACAAATAAAGCTTGGGAGCCATGCAAAGAATTTTTTGATGAACTTAAAGAGCGGAAAGTTCAGAATGCAAATCAAAGAAAAAAACTTATTAATGATATCAATCAATTTGTAGAAGAGAATTCTAACAATTGGCCTGATGCTAGAAATCTTATTAATTTTATAAATTCTATTTTTAAAAAATGGAAAGATTATGCTCCAGTGCTTGATAAAGACCTTAAACCATTAAGAAATGCTTATTACGATGCTAGGAAACCTATATCAAAGGAAATTGAAAGACAGGAAAATGTTGTAATAAAAGCAAAAGAATCTTTAATTGCTAAAGTTGATTTAATTAATGATGAAGAAAATGACGTATGTATTAAAAAATTCAATGATCTAAAGAAAGAATGGAAATTAGCTGGGTCCGCTGGAAGAAAAAATGATAATAAATTATGGGA
>CABXPU010000053.1 GCA_902514105.1 uncultured SAR86 cluster bacterium | reverse complement strand
TAAGATCATATTGATCACTAAAGTTTTTATTAGCTTTTTTACCAAGCTGAGCGGTAAGAGTATTATTTGTAAGATAGATTATTTCAAGAGCTCTAATGATCCTTTGAGAATCATTTTCTTTAATAGAAATAGCATATTCTGGATCTTTTATCTTAAGTTGTGCGTAAAGTTCAGATATGCCCTCAGACTCTTCGACCTCATTCATTTTGCTTCTAAATATTTCATCTCTTTCAGGTAAATTATCTAAACCCTTTAAAAGGGATTGGAAATACATCATTGATCCGCCAACAAGAAGAGGTATTTTCTTATTTTCATGGGCTTCATTGATAATACTTTTAGCATCATCAATAAAATTAGAGACTGTATAAACTCTTTCGGGAGAAATAATATCTACAAGCTGATGTGGGTATTTCTTTAAAATATTCCTATTTGGTTTAGCTGACCCAATGTCAAAATCTTTATAAACCATAACTGAGTCAACACTAATAATTTCAATTGGAAGTTCATTAAAAATATTGATTGCTAAATCGGTCTTACCAGATGCAGTTGGCCCAATTAGAAATATTACTGGTTTGCTAAGATTTTTTATCGTGAAGCTCTTTGAATAAATTTATATAGCATCTTCATCTTTTTCACCTGTCCTAATTCTGATAGCTTGCTCTAAAGGGCTTATAAAGATCTTTCCATCACCAATTTTCCCGGTAGATGCAGATTCTGTGATTGCTTGTACAACCTTATCTAAGATTTCATCAGTTATAGCTATCTCTATCTTAATCTTGGGCAAAAAGTCAATGACATATTCGGCACCTCTATAAAGCTCTGTATGACCCTTTTGCCTTCCAAAACCTTTGACCTCAGAAATAGTCATGCCTGAAACTCCAATTGCATCTAATGCAGATCTAACTTCTTCTAATTTAAATGGTTTAATAATTGCTGAAACTAATTTCACTTTGCTTCTCTTTTTAGAATCTGAATTATAGCAGAGACCTGCTTCTCTAATGACCCCTTATTCCTATCAATAATATCATTTGCTGACCTGATCATCGAAAGAGCATTATCATTACTACTCAGTATGTTTATGAATTCAGTTGATAGACTTTTCTCATCAGTTGCTACTTTGCACGAACCGCTATTTATAAACTCATCTGCTATAGATTCAAAATTAAACATATGCGGCCCTATAATAAAAGGGCACCCAAGAAAAGCAGGCTCAATAATATTATGCCCTCCTCTTGGTATTAAACTGCCGCCCACAAAAGCTGCTTCAGCTGATTGATAAAGGTATGGCAGCTTCCCAATTGAATTAACAATTAAGACTTGAGAATTGCTATCTATTTGTTTTGTCTCAATAGAGGTTTGCAGAGAATATTTCTTCGCTAAATTATTCACCTCAGCTGATCTTTCTGGATGCCTCGGAACAATCACTAATCTTATATCAGGAAAACTATCTAATACTGTTTTATAAGCTACTAGTACTGTTTTATCTTCTCCTTTATGAGTTGATGCAGCCAAGATATATTTATTCTTAGTGAAGCTATCAATCTCAGGGAAGTAATGTGAACTGGGTGCTGTTATATCAAATTTAACTGAACCAGAGGTTTGAATTGCTTCTTTTTTTACCCCAAGAGCTTGAAATCTTGATTTATGCGAATCTGATTGAGCTAATACTAAACTTAATTTATTAAAAGAATTATTTGCCAGATAATTGAATTTTTTATATGAATTATAAGATTTTTTTGAGATCCTCCCATTTGACAGAATGATTGGAATATCTTTTTTGGTAGCTATATTAATAATAGAGGGCCAAATTTCTGTTTCAAAAATTACTATTAAGTTAGGTTTTATGTTGTTAATAAAAATAAGGGCAAATATATAAAAATCCCATGGGGCATAGGATATTTCTATATTATCTTTCTTAAAAATCTCCTTAGCTTTTCTTAATCCAGTTGGAGTCGAAACTGTTAAAAAAATGTTAGCTTCTTTTGATAATGCTTTAACTATTCTTTGAGAGCCTATAACTTCACCTAAACTTACGGCATGAAACCAAATAATCTTATTATTAGAATTAAAGTTTAAATT
>CABXPU010000052.1 GCA_902514105.1 uncultured SAR86 cluster bacterium | reverse complement strand
TAATGGTGGGTCTGGGTGGACTCGAACCACCGACCTCACCCTTATCAGGGGTGCGCTCTAACCAAGCTGAGCTACAGACCCGAAAGTTCGGGAGCGCTATTTTAACTTTTATCTGATAAAGATAGAAGATTTATTTAAAATTAGAGATCTCCATCTTCTCTAAGCTTTTTTCTAATCTTTGTAGCGCTAATATTGGAAGTGGCTTCATCAAAACTTTCTTCTTCAAAAACATAACCAACGCCTCTGCCGTATGTGATGTTGGTAATATTTGGTACAAGCATAATCTCGTATTCTTTGCCTCTTTTAAAACCGTCTTGACTCAATCCATCCTCTATGTTTTTACAAACAGTATCCCAGTCAAAAGGGTTGTCGTCTTGACCATCTCCTCCTGAAGCCCCCATTACATCTCTTACTTGAATTATTACTTGGCCGGTTTTAGCTAGACATCTTTTAAATAATGCTTGATGGCCGTCATGCCAAGGTTGCCACCTGCCAAGCATCTGAACAGTGGGCTTTTTCCAATCAAACATTTTTTAAAATTTCCTTTGCAACATCTTCATGATTATGATCATTCCACTCAGTGATATGGAAAGTTACATTATCAGGATTTTGAAATAGCTTATTAGTATCTTCGTATCTGCCTTCTTTAATTGTATCCATCCAAATAACAAAATCTGCATCAAAGTTTTCTCTTGTCTCTTTTGTTGGGCATACAAAATCACATACTACATATCTGCCATGTGACTTTTCAAAATCTGCAAAACTTCGCATTCTGAGAGATTGTCTTCTTCTGCCGTCGTCAGAAAAATCCCAATCATTAGCCATTTCCCTTAATTTATCAGCGTTATACCAAGCCGCATCTAAAAGCGGCACTAGTCTTTCGGTGAGGTAAGTTTTGCCACTACCCGGTAATCCCATAACTAGAACCTTCATACTTGATTGATTATGCGGTCTTTAGTGATTGATACAAACTGTAATAGACATAAGCCCATGGGAATATAAAAATATATTCAACAAGTCCGCTTAGAACCAGAGTTAAAACTGAAACACTTTCAGTATCAGAACCGCCGCTTACTATAGCAACAACAGCTGCCACAACTGAAGTTAGCGTAAAGAAAACTAAAGTTAACAAAAATAAAGTTGTTCCATGTTCATCAGTAGATTCCCAAGATGATGAGATTGAATCCATGACACCTTTATTTTCTAACATCATATATGCAGGGAAAAGTGATAATCTTGCTCCAATATAAAATGCTGGAAGAATTAACATAATTAATCCAAGCATTGTTGCGAAGAAACATATTAGATATGCACCCAAAAGAGGAAAAAATTTTCTAAACCCCCTAAACAATGCATCATAAGGCTTTATTGATTTATTGTTAGAAAGTGCGTCAAATGCTACAAAAACACCGCCCATAAAAGACATACTTAAAATAATTGAAAGAAGGGAAAGTATAAATATTGGAAAGTTATTAGCAGCAAAATATTCAGTTAGATCCTCCATATTTCCTGCTGACATTATTTCAGTTGCACCTGTTAAAAAATATGCACTGGAGACTTCTATAAAGAAAATTGGGAATGCTAATACAGCAAAAAATTGCCAATGAGTAAATGCAAATTGCCAAGCTGATTTAAATTGGTTCATAATAATAAAAAATAAATAAAAAATTATGAGAAATATTATAATCTACTGCCTTTTTTTTGTCCTCTTAAGCTGTTCAAATGAGAGCTCGATAGAGAACGAATCAATAAATTACCCTTCAACTAAAACGGTTCCTTTTGTGGAAACCCTCCACGGGACTGAGATATCAGATCCATATAGGTGGTTAGAAGACTTTACAAGTGATGAAGCTAATATATGGGTAGATAAGCAAAATGTTTTTACTCAAACATTTATTAAAGAGTCTTTAGTAAAGTCAGCTATAAAAGATGATCTCTCAAAAATTTGGGTTAGTGATTCAATAAGCACTCCGTTTAAAAGAGAAGGTAAAACTTTTTATTATTTTAATAATGGTGACTGGCAACAAAGCAAGCTTATGATGAAAGGCTGTGATGCATGTGATCCTGAAGTGCTTTTAGATCCAAATGAATTCTCAGAAGATGGGACAATTTCTTTGGGAGGTATAAGTATTAGCCCAGATGCCAAATTGCTAGCCTACTCTATTTCTGATGGTGGTTCTGATTGGAGAACCTGGAGAGTTAT
>CABXPU010000051.1 GCA_902514105.1 uncultured SAR86 cluster bacterium | reverse complement strand
AAAGCCTCTAGCTGCAATGGATACCCAGGTCGGACCTTTGATTATGTAATCAGGATCAAGGTCGGGATTATTTGCATGCTTATGATGCTCTAAATGACTCCACTTATGCTGGGTGTAGCTATGAAGATAAAATGCTGCGCTTATCGAGCCAAATAGAGGATTTAAGAATTTAAATTTATTGTTTTTGCCTGAGATGTTTTGATGAACGGCCTCATGAAGGGGGGTGTACATCATGTAAAAAAAATAACTTGATAAAGTTAAATGTATTAGTATTCCAATCTTATCCAATGCAAATGCAATCTGCAGAGATATTAAGGTAATGATTGCAACAAAAAATGTAAGTATAGTGGGCCAAGCAATACCTGCTAAATTAGCCCTAACGGTAACTAAAATATTCTGATAATCTGTATTTTTAGCATAGTCCATATTCATATATTACTATTTTGTTTAATAAAAGTGTGATGTAATTAGTGTGCTATGAAAAATATCTTCTTACTTACAATTGGTCTTTTAGCTTTATCTGCTTGCGTTTCAAATAACACAGTCCAGACAGTTGAGATTGAAGATTTTGATTTGAGCTGTAGCCAGTTAAGGGATCAGCTGACAGAGCTTGGCGTGAAATTTGAAGAAGCTGAGGGGGATTCTGGGGTAACGGCAAAGAATGTTGCTTTTGGTATATTCTTCTGGCCTGGCATTGTGGCAAATGAGTGGCAAGCAGGAAAAAATGAGAACTCAATTAATAAAAGAATTGAACACCTAACAAACCTTTATGTAGGCAAATGCGTTAATCAAAAAAGCGAGTCTAACGATTAACTAGCCGCCAAGATATTTATAAGCCATTCCAAAAATTTCTTATTTTTCCCTTAGTTGAAATAAATTTCCATAAAGTTTTCGATGCAAACCAAAAAATTACAACTGAAGTAAAAACATTTTTAATCAGTTGCGATGCCAAGTTTTTGTCTTGCTATTGCATTATTTTCTTCAGAATCATTTAAAGACCATGAGTTGTTTAAAAGTCTTGTTGAATATTGTTTGTTATATAAAAAAGGCATTATTAATTGAAAGATGCCAAAGGTTACCAAAGAAAAAATTAAGTGAAATACGCCAATTGATATTTCACCTCTAACGACAGGAACAAAAAAACCAAAGAAGAAATAAGTCCAAGAGTATCCTACAAAACAATTTTTCTGAATACCTGACTCATTATGTTTTGCTTTTATTTTCTTTTGCCACCCTAATACCAGGCTGCCGATTATTAGTGGAGAAAGAATTATTAATATTAGTATTGTTTCGAACATCATTTGTCTCCTTTTAAATCACCCTGCAAGTCTACTCCATCCCAACTGATTAGAAACAGTAAGGGTATCCTCCATCTTTTTTAAAATCGCAGCCCTCTACAACATCTTCAACTACATCTTCGATGATTTGCTCTAAGTCATTCACTTCTAATTCACATACGTCGGTATAAGAATTATAGTAACTGTATACGGGCCCAACTGCACTAATAAGAATTCCTAGCGCAATTCCCTTAATTAGATTCTTATTTTTCATAGGTTCTCCTAAATTTATATGTTATTTATCCTTTGGTTTTTTTCTTCCAGTAAGCGATGATTGGCGAAATCACCACCGTCGGTAACACCCACCATATCCATATAGGTTCAATATTAACATTAACCACTAAAACAGCTGTAATGACAGCTATGGTTCCAGCCATCATATTGGTTAGGTGCTTTGCAATTCTCTCTTTTCCTATTGCTGTTTTATTCTTGTGGCTTCTATAGTCTCCGTATCCGAGCGCTAGTGCAATAAATCCAAAAACGAGAAGTGTTATGTATTGAGAATTGTCATTTATGAAGTAAATTATGGCCAATGCCCACATCCCCAATCCTGATAAAGTCATTAGACTGACTGCAATCCAATCAATTGTCGTCGCTATGCCTTTTCTATTTTTAGCAAAACGCATGCCTGCAAAAGCTAAATAGAAAGAAAAAATTGCTATTAGAAATAAAAAGATATTGCTATTAATAATTGACATTGGAATGGCTGTTAAGAAAATGCCAACCATGCTCCAGAAATATGTTCTACCTGAAAGAATATGGATTCTTTTCCCTTTCTCAGATGAAGCTGCCAAAGCGGCAGAAAGAAGAGCAATTGTTCCAGCCAATATATGAATTGGTAATAATATGCCCATGTTACTTAGCTAT
>CABXPU010000050.1 GCA_902514105.1 uncultured SAR86 cluster bacterium | reverse complement strand
CTTCATCTAAACAAGTTATAAAGAAGAAATTATACGTTTTCATAAGACCAACAATTTTAGTTGATTCAGATTCTATAAATGAGCTCTCTTCGGAAAAATATAATTTTATAAAAGCTGAACAATTATCTAAAGAATCTGCAACAGATATTATTGATTTAACCAAGTCTAAATAATGACTATGGTTGACTCAGTTATAGGAAATATTGAAAACCTTCCCAATATACTTCCATACGATTATGTAAGAGAACGAATGATCATTGCTCTAGATTCTGATGAAGGGTGTAGTGTTTATTCGCCCAATAAAATTGATATTAGAACCTATCAAGAATTATCAAGATTCCTAAATAAACCTTTCAAGATAAAAAAATGTTCCTCTGAAGAATTTAATGAAATATTAACTAAATCTTTTGGTTCTAAAGATTCATCAGATACTTTGTCTGAAGAGTTGTCTGATGATTTTGATCTTGAGTCATTTGCTGGAAATATTGCCCCCACAGAAGATTTATTAAATGGCAATAATGAAGCTCCAATAATTAAACTTATTAATGGAGTTATAAGTCAGGCAATAAAACAAAGAGCTTCTGATATTCATTTCGAACCATATGAAGATCAATTAATAATTAGATATAGGATCGATGGTATTTTGAAAGAGGTCTTATCTCAAGATAGCAGAATAGCTTCTTTAGTAATTGCTAGAATTAAAATAATTTCTAGATTAGATATTTCTGAAAGACGACTTCCACAAGATGGAAGAGTTTCTTTATCTTTAGGAGATAAAAGCGTTGATGTCAGGGTATCAACATTGCCTTCATCATACGGAGAAAGGATAGTATTAAGGTTATTAGACAAACAGTCTGCTCAGATTAATATTGATGATTTAGGTTTACCAAATAAGATTCTAAGTAATTATAAAAAATCTTTAAAAAGTTCTGAAGGCATTATTCTTTTTACTGGCCCCACTGGATCTGGCAAAACAACTACTCTTTATGCAGGATTAAGAGAATTAAGCGATTCCTCGCAAAATATACTCACTGTAGAAGATCCTATCGAATATACTCTAAAAGGTATTGGCCAGACTCAGGTAAACACTAAAACTGGCTATAGTTTTGCAAAAGGATTAAGGGCAATGCTGCGACAAGATCCAGACGTAATGATGGTTGGTGAGATTAGAGATGTTGAAACAGCACAAATAGCTATCCAGTCTAGTTTAACAGGCCATTTAGTTTTATCTACAGTGCATACTAATAGTGCTGTTGGAGCTATAACAAGATTAAGAGATATGGGTATAGAATCTTTTCTATTATCTTCAAGTCTAAGATCAATTATTTCTCAAAGATTGGTAAGGCGCTTGTGTAATTCTTGTAAGGAAGAGACACATCCATCAAAAGAGGCAGCTAAATTAATAAATATCAAAACTACTACAACAGTATATTCTTCAAAAGGATGTAATGATTGCTCCTTCTCAGGCTACCAAGGAAGAATTGCTATAGCAGAATGCATTCAGGTTGATGAAACTATAAGAGAATTAATACATCAAGAGGCATCAGAAAAAACAATTGTTGATTATGTATTTAAAGACCATCCTTCTATAGATGACGCAAGCTCCAATCTTATTGTTGATGGAATTACTTCGTGTGAAGAGATAATGAGATTAAATAATTTAAAAGAAGATGCCAGCCTATAGTTATACAGCTTTTAATAATTCTGGTAAAAAAGAAAAAGGATTTTTAAGCGCCTCCTCTGAAAGAGAGGCTAGAAAGGCTATAAAAGATTTAAATTTAACACCAATCTCCGTCAAAGAGTCGAATAAAAATATAAGTAAAAAATTAAAAGTTAAAAACAAAGATCTGGTTTTAATTACAAGACAAATAGCAACACTGCTGGA
This sequence comes from uncultured SAR86 cluster bacterium, assembly GCA_902514105.1. Taxonomy (GTDB): domain Bacteria; phylum Pseudomonadota; class Gammaproteobacteria; order Magnimaribacterales; family D2472; genus MED-G78. Next base: position 392 of record CABXPU010000050.1, on the reverse strand, counting down.
TGCGGGAACATCTATAGATGAATCTCTTAAAATTACGGCAGATCAATATAATGATGAAATTATAGTTGATATTTTGTATAGCCTCAGGGATGAAATAATTCAAGGTAAAAGACTAGGCCAGGCCATGAGTAAATATCCCCAAGTTTTTTCAAATACTTATGTATCCTTGGTAACAGCAGGCGATACCTCTGGCAATCTAGATGTAGTGTTTGAGAATATTGCAGATTATTTAGAAGAGAGCGCCAGTATTAAACAAAAAATCTTTTCTGCTCTTGCATACCCCATTATTTTAGTTTGTTTCTGCATATTGGTGATTATTGCTTTGTTGGTATTTGTTATGCCCCAAGTTGTGGGTCAGTTTGTAAAAGCTGGTGCTGAGTTACCTTTTCTAA
>CABXPU010000049.1 GCA_902514105.1 uncultured SAR86 cluster bacterium | reverse complement strand
TAAAAGGCCTTCATTGCCTGTAGAGGGAATTATTTTTACTCTATATAGAAGATGATAAAGATAATGGTGGAGGTTCTATTCCCCTGATTACTGAAGACGGAATCACAATGCCATTTGAAGGCATGAAATCTGCTCTTGCTAACCCCAAGCATTTAAATTCAGTTCCCACTATAGCTGGATCAAATAGAGATGAAGTTAAACTTTGGCTAGCAGCTGCAGAATATTTTGTAGAATTAGACGAATCATTTATTGGTAATCTTGTGGGTGTTCCAAAGCCAGTTCTTAAGAATAAACAAGCATTCGAAGCATTCAATTATTTTAGAAATACTTCATGGCAATTAAGAGGGGTAGACCAACCATTGTCTGGAATGCATAGCGCTGGCAATAAGGAAGTCTATGCGTATAGATTTGATTGGGATGATCACAGAAGACTTCTTTTTGCTGATTTTGCAGAGTTAATAGGCGCTTTCCACGCTTCAGAAATACCTCTTATTTCAGGAAATGATCAGCTTGTTGGTAATTTTGATTTTATCTTGTACCCAGCCGGACCATCAAAAAGATTTACTGAGAAAAATATGATGCAATTTTGGTCTAACTTTGCTAAAACTGGATCTCCTGGAGCATCTACAAATAATATAAGCTGGACCCCATTTATTAATGAAGAAGGCAAGAAATCACTAATGATTATCGATAAGAGAAAAGAGTTAGGCATGAAAAGTTTTAATATGAATCTTGATAGACTAATTAGTGAACTAGAAATAAGCAGCGTGATAGATTTAAATGAAAAGTGTGCTTTACTGTTCCAAGTTACAACATTTGTTGGTGAGGATTTATTTGATAATTATGACAACAAATTAGATGGGTCATGCTCAAGAGAGAAAGCTAAAAAATTCTTAAACGAAAATAGCGGAACTATTAATCTTTAAGATATTCTGAATGGAATTTTATATGCTCTTCTATAAATGAGGCAATAAAGAAATAGCTGTGATCATATCCTTCTTGATATCTAATATTCATTGGAAAATTTTCTTTTTTAGACACGCTAATAAGTAATTCCGTTTTAAGTTGCTCATTTAAAAAATTATCTGCATCTCCTTGATCCACAAGTATTGGCATAGAGCTTTTTACATGCTCACTGGATTTTTTGATTAATTCGACTGCATCATATTCTGCCCAATCTTCAAAATTATCTATGGAATTACCGCCAATATAGTTAGATAAGGCTTTTTCGCCCCATGGACAGTTTATAGGAGAACAGATTGGTGAAAATGCTGATACGGATGAATATAAATCAGGATTCTTTAAAGCAATAGTTAAAGCTCCATGGCCTCCCATTGAATGACCAGAGATAGACATTTTTTCTTCATTAATTTTAAAGTTCTTATTGATTAATGCTGGCAACTCTTCAACCAAGTAATCGTACATATGATAATTATCAATCCAGGGTTTTTTTGTAGCATTTAAATAAAACCCTGCTCCAAGACCTAGATCGTATGATTTATCTGGATCATCAGGTATATTATCACCACGAGGACTAGTATCAGGACAAACAATAGCAATACCATGCTCCTGTGCATATTTTTGAGCACCAGCTTTTATTACAAAATTTTCATCTGTACAAGTTAAGCCAGATAACCAATAAATAACTGGAACTGTATTATTGTTTGTATCACTTGGGATAAAAATAGAAAAATTCATTTCACAATTAAGACTGCTCGATGCATGTCGATAACGCATTTGCTTGCCACCAAAGCTTACATTTTCAGAAATTTTTTCTAAAGTGTTTTTAGAAGACATTAAAATTCAATAACTGAGCGAATACTTTTCCCTTCATGCATTAGATCAAAAGCTTTATTAATATCTTCAAGAGGCATTTTATGAGTAATTAGATCATCTATATTAATTTTTCCATCCATATACCAATCAACTATTCTTGGTACATCTGTTCGACCACGAGCTCCACCAAATGCAGTTCCTCTCCATGAACGTCCAGTTACAAGCTGGAATGGTCTTGTTGAAATCTCTTTTCCAGCTCCAGCTACCCCAATAATGCAACTTTGACCCCAACCTTTATGACAACACTCAAGAGCTTGACGCATTACATCAACATTACCAATACACTCAAAACTATAATCAACACCGCCGCCAGTTATATCAATAATATGATCAACAAGATTTTCAACATTTTTAGGGTTAATAAAGTCAGTCATACCAAATTGTTTAGCAATAGAAGCTCGGGAATCATTCAAATCTATTCCAATGATTCTAGTAGCTCCAACCATTTTGGCTCCTTGAATAACATTAAGCCCTATACCACCTAATCCAAATATTGCTACCGTAGATCCAGGCTCAACATTC
>CABXPU010000048.1 GCA_902514105.1 uncultured SAR86 cluster bacterium | reverse complement strand
ATCAATCAAATTCGTATGAAAATTGGGGTTATGTTTGGTAGCCCTGAGACAACCACAGGAGGTAATGCTCTTAAATTTTATTCATCTGTTAGATTAGACATAAGAAGAATTGGTGCAGTAAAAGAGGGCGATGAAGTAATTGGTAATGAAACTAGGGTGAAGGTTGTTAAAAATAAAGTTTCACCTCCATTTAGACAATCTGAATTTCAGATCATGTATGGTCAAGGAATTAATTCTGAAGGAGAGATTCTGGATTATGGTCAAAAACTTGGTTTAATAGAAAAAGCAGGATCTTGGTATAGCCATAATGGAGATAAAATAGGTCAAGGGAAAGTAAACGCAAGTAGTTTCCTTAAAGAGAATACAAAAATTAGAGATTCTCTATTAAAAGCAATTAGATCAGAATATATCGTTTCTAAGGCAAAATCTTCCAAGAAATAAATCTAAATATTGGTAATTATCTCCACTTTAGATTAGCATTATTGTTAATCTAAAGTAGGAGATTCAATAGTATGACTTCAAACAATGCATATATCGTTAGTGCTGTAAGAACAGCTGGCGGAAAAAAGAATGGAAAATTAAGTAGCTGGCATCCAGCTGATCTTGGGGCAAAAGTTTTAGATGAATTAGTTCATCAGACAGGAATAGATCCACAAGATATCGATGATGTTATTTTTGGCTGCGTTGATCAAGTAGGAGCGCAATCAGGTAACTTAGCCAGGAATGCAGTTCTTGCATCCAGTCTTCCAGAGTCAGTTCCAGGAACTACAGTTGATAGACAATGCGGCTCATCACAACAAGCTATTCATTTTGCTGCCCAAGCAGTTATGTCTGGTACCCAGGATGTGGTAATAGCTGGAGGTGTAGAAGTTATGTCAATGGTTCCAATAGGAGCTAGTGTTAAGGATGGGTTTGATGCCGGTCATGGATTTCCATTTAGCGCAGAAGGAATTGCGGCTAGATATCCCGGGGTATTTTTCTCACAATTTACAGGCGCGGAACTTGTTGCTGAAAAATGGAAATTGTCTAGAGAGGATTTAGATGCTTTTGCATTAGAGAGTCATCAGAAGGCAAAAAATGCAACAGAAATGAAATTTTTTGATAATGAAATTCTTCCAGTAGCCGGCAGGAATGAGCAGAATGATAATGATATGGTTTTTGCTGATGAAGGGATTAGATTTGATGCTTCACTTGAAGCCCTTGCTGGACTTAATCCAGTAACTGAGGGTGGAGTGATTACTGCAGGCAATGCAAGTCAAATTACTGATGGAGCTGCAGCAATAATGATCTGCAATGATAAAGGTCTAAAGAAAATTAAAACAGACCCCAGAGCTAAGATTGTTGCTTTATCAGTTGTTGGTGACGATCCTGTATTTATGTTAACAGGGCCTATACCTGCATCTCATAAGGTTTTAGCTAGAGCAAATTTAAGCATTGACGATATGGATATATATGAAGTTAATGAAGCATTCGCTCCTGTTCCTTTGGCATGGGCTATTGAACTAGGTGCAGATAAAAACAAACTTAATGTAAATGGCGGAGCTATGGCATTAGGACATCCATTGGGAGCTACAGGAGCTAAATTAATGACAACAATGCTTCATGAGCTCGAAAGAAGGGAAGGTAAGTATGCTCTTCAAGCTATATGCGAAGGTGGCGGAACCGCAAATGCAACAATTATAGAAAGGCTATAGATTTATAAATAATAAGATTATTTATCTTTAAAGAAATCTAATATAGTTCTTATATCTGTAATTGGATTTATAGAACTTTCACCAGTCCTTCCTTTTAATTCAATTTCTTTATTTTCTAAATATTGCTTGCCAATAATAATACTTAAAGGAATCCCAATTAATTCAGAATCTTTCATTTTTGTTCCATAACCATCTTTTCTATCATCTAAAAGGACTGAATAGCCCATTTCTTCTAACTCATCGTGTAAGTCATTAGATGCTTTTGCAATTTCTTCGCTCTTATCATAACCAATAGCAATAATATCAATGTCGTATGGAGCGATACTATGTGGCCAAATTATTCCTTTATCATCATAATTTTGTTCAATTGCTGCTGCTACCAATCTTGAAACGCCAATTCCATAACATCCCATATACAAAGTTGAAGCTTTACCTTCTTTATTAAGAACATTAGCTTTCATTGATTCCGCATATAATTTTCCTAATTTAAATATATGACCAACTTCAATCCCTTTTTTGATTTCAATAGTTCCTTTTCTATCTGGAGAAGGCTTTCCCTCAAGTGAGGTGATATCTTCACCTTCTTTTAATAGAAGTTCGGTATTAATCGCAAACTCTGAAGCATTACTTACAGCTATAGTGTCTTCACCATTTTCAGCCAATACATGGAATTCCTCTGAACTATCACCACCAATGGCGCCAGAATCAGCTGCTGAGATTTTGTAATCTAAACCTATTCTCTCAAGAACTCTTTTATATGTTTCACGCATATTTAAGTAT
>CABXPU010000047.1 GCA_902514105.1 uncultured SAR86 cluster bacterium | reverse complement strand
GGTATTAAAATCAATAGGGTAATTTTTATAAAAAATAGCCTTAGTAGGCTCAAATTTAGATAGCTTTTCGTGATATCTGTTTAAGGTTCCTGTCATATAAGGACTCATAACAATTCCATTTCTAGCTAGATCAATAGACGGTTGAATTAATTCATTCCATGGCATAGAGCCAAATTTTTTGTGAACTTCCCACATACCATAAACAGTTCCAGGTACACCAATAGCTAAATACCCTAAAGTAGATCTAGATGTGTTAACTGTTCCATCTTGGTTAAGATACATATCTCTAGAAGCTTTGAGAGGAGCTTTTTCTCTATAATCAATAGAAAAGTTTCTCTTTGAAGATGCATCATGCATCACCATAAAACCTCCGCCACCTATATTTCCTGCTCTAGGCAATACAACCGCAAGAGCAAAACCTACAGCTATAGCAGCGTCATATGCATTTCCTCCTTTGGTTAGAATATCTTCCCCAACTTCAGAGGCTAAATAATGTTGAGTAGCTACCATTCCTTTGCTAGCAAATACAGGGTGCGTTATTGAGCTTATATTTAAAGGAAGATCTTGAGCATTTGAATTATACGAAAGAGTACATATAAAAATAACCATGAATTTTAATTTATACATTATTAAGCTAGCTCTATTTTTGCATCACTGTGTTCAAGCCCATATAAAACTTCTGTTGGAACCCACCAAGAATTTAAAGGAACAACAACAGCTCCCATCCCAGTAATAGCCATAAATGAAATTATATACTCAGGATTATTCATCATGCAGATAGCTACTCTGTCTCCCTTTTGAACTCCTGCTGCAATTAAAGCATTAGCTGTTTGTGCAGATTTATTAAAAATTTCTTTATAGGTATATCTTTCATCCTCATATACCAACCAATCCTTATCAGGATGCATTAAACCAAAATCCAAATAAGCTCTAAGAGTTGATGGAACTGAGGGATTTGTAAATTCTCTATAAGTAACCCCATTGCTATGCTTAACTTCTTCGAATTCAAAGAGTTCTCCTGGAGCGGTATGGGCTTTTAATAATTCTTCGTATTGATCTGCCATATAATATTTTAAATATAGTTTTAAGCAGATTATTCTACTACGAAATTAAATAAAGATTCTATTGATAAATAATGAAATTGTCATAGAGAAAAAATATAGTAATTTGTGTGAATAAATAAAAAAGATATATATTTATTAAAGGAAAGATATGACCTCATTAAAACACTTTGCAACAATATTTGAAGATAATGCTGACTTGCTTCCAGACAATCCAGCAACTATTTGTGGTGACACAACTCTAACCTGGAAAGAATATGATATTGAGGCTGCTAAATTAGCTCAATTTATGTCTGATCAGGGTTTAAAAGAGGACTCAAAAGTTGGTCTCTATATGCATAATTCAAATGAATATCTTGTTGCCCATTATGCAGCATTTAAAATGATGGGTGTTCCTATAAATGTTAATTATAGGTATCAAGCAAATGAATTAATTTATCTTTTAGATAATTCTGACTCTGAGGCTGTCTTTTATCAGGGTTGTTATGCAAATCAAATAAAAAAAATACGCGATGAATTACCTAAGGTAAAAACTTGGATTCAGTATGATGATGGAACTCCTTTACTTGAAGGCTCTCATGCTTATCAGGATGTGATAAATAATGCAGCGCCAATGCCTAGAATTGAGAGAAATGAAGATAATATTTATATGCTCTATACAGGTGGTACCACAGGTATGCCAAAAGGTGTTATGTATACCCATGGTGGTTTTGTAAATTCAATGTTAAAAACACTTAAAGGAATGGGAGTAGATGTTCCGGAAGAATTAGCAGATATAAAAAACACTATTCTAAATCTTCATGAAACTGGGCAGCTCTCTAAAAGTTTTGTTGCGTGTCCGCTTATGCATGGTACTGGTATGTGGCTTGGTGGTTTTCTTTCTCATTTACTTGGAGGTTGTGTTGTTACAACACCTAATCTAGGCCTTGATACTAAATTATTATGGGAAGAAGTTGAAAGAGTTGGTGTTACTAATATTATTATTGTGGGAGATTCTTTTGCTAAACCTATGGTGAAGGAACTTGATAGAGCAGTTGCTGAGAATAAGCCCTATGATTTAAGTGCATTAAAACTAATCTATTCTAGTGGAGTTATGTTTAGTGCCGATGTTAAGGCCTCTTTATTGAAGCATCATGATATGGTTATTATGGATGCTATGGGTTCTAGTGAAGGTGGCATGGGCTCCTCAGTAACTACTCGAGAAGATGCTGCAGGAACTGCAAAATTTAGACTTAATCCTGGTGTTGTAGTGGTAAGTGATGATGGTGAAGAAGTTAAGCCTGGTTCAGGTATTAGGGGCTTAATTGGTACAAGCGGACTTGTTCCAGAAGGTTACTATAAAGATAAAGAAAAGTCTGATGCAACCTTTAAAGAGTTTAAGGGCACTAGGTATTCCTTTCCAGGTGACTATGCTTTGGTTGAAGAAGATGGAACTATTACTCTTTTAGGTAGAGGAAGTAATTGCATTAATTCA
>CABXPU010000046.1 GCA_902514105.1 uncultured SAR86 cluster bacterium | reverse complement strand
TTTCCTTGATTGAGTCTTCAGAAATTATTCTTAAAATTGATTGGCCTAAAGACCTAGGTCCTCTGACTAAAACATGCTCAATATCATATGTTTCATTAAGCGAAGGTCTTAAACGTTGTCTAGATATTTCTAATAGTCCAAATCTAGAAATTTCAGATACTTGAACCCTTGCTCTGTCACCATAAATTGCCTTTCTAAATGCATTTCCTATTTTTTCTTGATTTGATGTTTCATGCATGTCTATAAAATCAATAACAATTAAGCCGCCAACATCTCTTAACCTTAATTGTCTTGCAACTTCTTTAGCAGCCTCTAGGTTGGTTTGAAATGCTGTATCTTCTATGTCTTTTCCTTTTGTTGATCTTGCTGAATTGACATCAACAGCTGTCATAGCCTCTGTGGGGTCAATAACAATTGAACCGCCTGAAGGCAATGATATCTCTCTTTGAAATGCTAATTCAATTTGTGATTCAATTTGGTAACGATTAAATAATGGAATTTCTTCATCGTAAAACTTCACTTTATCTGCATGATCAGGAATTACAGCATTAATGAAATCTTTTGCTTCATCATAAGTAGATTTATCATCTATTAGAATTTCCTCTATATCATCTCTGAAGTAATCTTTTACAACTCTAACAATTAATTTATCATCTTTATAAATAAGACTGGGGCTTGGGGCATCATTAATTGATATGCTTATTTGATCCCACAGTGCCAATAAATATGCTAAATCTAGATTTAATTCTTCTGACGATCTGCCTAACCCTGCAGTTCTAACAATAGCACCCATACCATCTGGAATAGTAAGAGCTTTTAGTGCTTCTTTTATGTCATCTCTTTCTTCGCCGCTAATTCTTCTTGAAATACCGCCAGCTCTAGATGAATTTGGTATTAACACCAAAAACCTACCAGCTAATCCTATTTGCGTTGTTAATGCTGCGCCTTTTGTTCCTCTTTCTTCCTTAGATACTTGAACAACAATTTCTTGACCTTCTTTTAAGGTGCAAACTCTTTTTCCATCCTTCGATTCGAAATATTCATTTGATAAATCTTTTAATGGAAGAAATCCATGTCTTTCAGATCCAAAATTAACAAAAGCTGCGTCTAAGCTTGATTCTACTCTAGAAACCGTTGCTTTGAAGATACTTCCCTTTAGAAGGGTCTTGTCTGTTAATTCTGTGTCTAGATCGTATAATTTAGCTCCATCAACAAGAGCTACTCTCAATTCATTACCATATGATGAGTTTATTAATATTCTTTTCATTTTTTTCCCTTATATGGGAAAGACCAGCATCACTTAGCTGAAGATAATATTTAATAAGTCTTACAATTTGCTTATTAAATCCGCCCATTTAATGGGCTTAATCATAATCTGTTCTACTTGTCTTTCTTTGTTACTATTTACTTTAACTTTTTAAAAAACGTATCAAAATAACGTTTTTTACACAACCATCGTATAGACTTCCCCTATGAGTGTCAAAAAATTGCATATTGATAAAGATAATTCAAATAGAAGAATAGATAATTATTTAATGTCTATATACAAAGATCTTCCTAAATCTAAGATCTATAGCATGATTAGGAAAGGTGAAATTAGAGTAAATTCTGGAAGAATCAAACCTATGCATAAGTTAAATGAAAACGATTTAATAAGAATTCCTCCATACCTAAACGACACAAAACCAGTTATTAAAAAAATATCTAATGATTTAAAAAACACATTTAAAGAGCTTATTATTCATGATGATAACAACTATATTGTTATTAATAAGCCCTCAGGTATAGCAGTTCATGCTGGTTCTAGAAACAATATAGGGCTTATAGATATTTTTAGATCACTATACAATTTTAAGATTGATTTATGTCATAGGCTTGATAAAGAAACCTCTGGATGTATTGTAATGGCTAAAAATAAAAAGGCTCTAAAATTTTTTAACAATAACCTAGCAAATAGAAGTAAAGATCTTAAAAAGACATATGTGGCTATATTAAAAGGTAATATTAAAAAAAATATATACATAGATTTATCTATAGACACAAATAAAGACTCTTTAAATAAAAAAGTTAGTATCAATAGTTCAGGCAAAAGATCTAAATCCTTATTTAAACCTATTAAGGCCTTAAAAGGCTCTACATTAGTTGAAATTGATATATTTACAGGCAGAACGCATCAAATAAGAGTTCAAGCAGAATCTTTAGGTCATAATGTTCTTAATGATAATAAATATGGTGATAAAGAATTTAATATGTCTATTGGTAAATCTGTAAATAAGATTTTGGCGCTTCATTCAAAAATTATAGAATTTCAGGATGAATCTAATAATATAATAAAAGTAGAAGCTCCTATACCTGAATCATTTACTGATTTAGTTGATTATTTAAATTAATATATAACTACACAAATAACGTTTTGTTTGTTAGGATACGTTTTTTTTAAGGTGCATAATGGCAGTACAAAAAAGTAAAGTTACAAGATCGAGAAGGGGTATGAGACGCTCTCATGATTCTTTACGTTCGGCTACACTATCAACTGATCAGGTGTCTGGTGAAAGACATGTTCGTCATCAAATGACTGCAGATGGATTTTATAAAGGCAGATTAGTTAAAGATCTCAGAAAACCTATCAAGGAAGACGAAGAACAGACTGAGGAATAAATAGTGTCTAGGGAAATTACTTTAATTTTTCCTGGTCAAGGCTCTCAACATACTGGGATGCTAGATTCTACTTTAATTTCTAAATACAAAGATTTAATAAGTAACTCCTCTGATTTATTGAAATTCAACATAATCGATATATTGTCTTCTGATGAGAAGTTAAATCAGACGTCTTATACTCAGCCATCATTGCTTTTAACCTCTTATATACATTTTCTTGAATTTACTAAAATAAATTC
>CABXPU010000045.1 GCA_902514105.1 uncultured SAR86 cluster bacterium | reverse complement strand
CACTATTGGCTAATGCCCAGGCAGTTAATGATAATTCACCAACATGGAAGACCACTATTGATGGAGCTAGCTGGGAGCAAAAGAGTTTTCCTTATCAAGCAAAATGTTTGAAATGGATTAACGAAGAGTTTCATAATTTAAATCAGAATGATCAAGATGAGATTATGGAATTTTTTGCTGAAACTGGCTGTAGCAAATTAATTCTAGAAGACTAAAGAGTTGTGAAGGTACTTAGAACACCTGATAAATATTTTGCTAATATTAAAGACTATCCTTTTGAGCCAATTTATACCTCTATAAAAGCAAAGGACGGAACGAAGATTAGAATTCATCATATAGATGAAGGGCCAAGGGATGGTCCAATCCTTCTAGCCATGCATGGTCAACCAGTTTGGAGTTATCTTTACTCAAGAATGATTCCTTTTTTGGTTAAAGCTGGCATCAGAGTAATAGCTCCAGACTTACCGGGCTATGGTAAATCAGATAAACCAGCATCTCGGGAGGATTACAGCTTCCAAAACCAAGTAGATTGGATGGGCGAATGGTTGAAAGAAAATAATTTTACAAATTTAACTTTTTTTGGGCAGGACTGGGGAGGTCTGATAGGTCTGCGAATGGTTGCACAAGACCCTAATAGATTTATTAAGGTATCCATGGGAAATACTGGATTGCCTTATAACCCGGATGTTCCTCAAGAAATTATTGATAAGGTCAAAGAGTTCAGAGCAAGCGATTTAAAACTTACACCAATGACTATGCAAAAAGAGATTATGCAAATGGATGGGAAAAGCCTTTCAAAAGATTCATCAACTGCTTTTCATCCAGCATTAAAATTTATGTATTGGCAAAAATTTACCTGGGACACAACAAATCTTCCCGTTGGATTTGTTTGTTCTACTATGATGGAAAAAAGGTCTAAGTTATCAATGTTGATACATCATACTTTTATAAGTTTGGATATTGAAAGGTTTTATCCATTCGCATCCGATCTGATAAAAGCCTATGAAGTACCATTCCCAGACCCCTCATACAAAATGGGCCCACGCGCAATGCCCAGCCATGTTCCAAGTATTCCAGATCAATCCTTAGAAGAGCAAAGAAAAGCAAGAGAGTTCTTTTCAACATGGGACAAACCCTTTCTTAGTGTATTTGCAGGAGACGATCCAGTTACTAATGGCATTGAGCAAGATGTTTTAGCAATGTGCCCCAACGCAAAAAGTGCCCCCCATATTGGAGGCGGTCATTTTTATCAGTGGACTAGGCCCAAAGAATTGTCTACATTATTAATTAATTTTATAAAAGAGAATAAATGATAGATCTATATACAGCCCCAACACCAAATGGTTATAAAGCATCATGCACTCTAGAAGCCATGAAGTTAGAATACAAAGCTCACACTATTAACTTGGGGGAGGGTGAACAATTCACACCTGAATTCCTCAAAATAAGTCCAAACGGAAGGATCCCCGCAATTGTAGACAGAGACAATGATAATTTGGCTATATTTGAGTCAGGCGCAATTATGATTTATTTAGCTGAGAAATCAGGCATGCTTTTGCCAACTGACAGCAAGGGCAGATCAAAAGTAATTCAATGGCTTATGTTTCAGATGGGCGGCATTGGCCCAATGATGGGGCAGGCAAATGTTTTTTTTCGTTACTTCCCAGAAAAGATACAACCAGCAATCGATAGATATCAGAATGAAGGAAGAAGACTGTTTGAAGTTTTAGATAATCGTTTGGCAGAAAATGAGTGGCTCGCAGATGATTATTCAATAGCAGATATTGCAAATTGGTGTTGGGTTAGGACACATAATTGGTCTGGGATTTCCACAGAAGGACTAAGCCATTTAGAAAGATGGAAAGATGCAATGTACGAGCAGCCGGGAATGCTTGAAGGAATTAAAGTGCCAATGAAGATAGATAATGTTATGAAGGATAAGAAAAAAGCAAAAGAGTTCATTGAAAGAGCTCAAAAAAGCGTTAAGAAATAGGAGAATATTATGCTAAAAGTTCATTTTGTTGCACATACCAGAGCTGGCCGAATTATATGGTTGTTAGAAGAATTGGGTCTTGAGTATGAAGTAAATATTATGCCATTTACTAAAGAAGGACTTAAGTCAGAAGAGCATAGATCAAGGCATGCTCTTGGAAGGGTTCCTGTATTAGAAGATGGGGATGTATCCATTTATGAGTCTGGTGCCATTGTTCAATATATTCTTGAGAGACATAAAGATGGTGGTTTAAAGCCAAGTGTAGATTCACCTGAATTCCCTTTTTATCTTCAGTGGTTTCATTATTGTGAGGGCATGGTTATGCCACCGATGAATCAAATTGTTGTTCAAACCATTTTGCTGCCTCCAGATAGAAGAGATGAAAATGTCCTAAAACAGGCTCAAAAACTTTTATCTAAATCACTTGCCCCTGTTAATGAAACCTTGGCTGGCAAAGATTATCTAATAGGCGATTTCTCAGCTGCAGATATTATGCTTGGGCATTCATGTTTTATGGCAAATATGCAAGGCTGTGTCAGCGATGAGATGGAAAACATTAAAGCTTATGTAGAGAAAATAGCCGCAAGACCCGCTTTCAAAAAAGCGATAGAAATGAAATAGATTGGGAGCAGTTATGAAAGTAAAAAATGCAGTCGAGCCAAATCAAGAACAAATGCAGGGATTTCTTGAAGGAGATATAGATTCTCCTATAAACATGGTTAATCTATTAAAATTTAAAGATAAAGCTGAATATGAAGATGGAAGAGAGACCAATCTTTCAGGTAAAGAGGCGTATGCAATTTATGCAGACGAAGTGGCGGGTCATTTAAGCAAGGTTGGTGCTGAAATGATCTTTGCTGGAGAAGTTAGCCGCTTAATGCTCGGCGAGGCTGAAGAGCTTTGGGATATGGTTGCAATAGCAAAATATCCAAATAAAAAAG
>CABXPU010000044.1 GCA_902514105.1 uncultured SAR86 cluster bacterium | reverse complement strand
TATGCAACCGGCCTATAATAGAAATATTATTGCTGTTATTGCTAGTGCGGCTATAGCGCTATATGCGCTTAGCGATCTAACCATTGACTCTTTTGACTCTATTCTTTTTCTTCTAGTTCTCATTTATTTTATCTATGCATTTAAGATCTCTGGAGATAATCGAATGACAATTAATCGACCAGATGTATATACAGGGTCTGGTACAGATAATAATTCTAAGTTAATAAATGCATTTTTAATGTTAGCTTTTGGTTTTATTTTATTACTAATTGGATCAAACTATGCTGTTATTTATGGTGAAAAAACAGCTTTAATATTAGGAATCCCTGAATTAATAATTGGATTAACTGTTTTGGCTATTGGCACTAGTTTACCAGAACTTGCTGTTACCATTAATGCGCTTTTGAAGAAAAAGAATTCTATGATATTGGGAAATATTGTTGGTTCAAACATTTTAAATCTTGTTATTGTTTTGCCTATATTAGGTTTTTTTTCAAACCAAACTTATAGTAATTCCATTATCTCCAGAGATCTTTTGATGATGAGTATCTTCACTTTTATATTTATACTAATTGCCTTAAGTTTTAACCTAAAAAATATTCCAGCTTATGCGTATCGCATTACTGGGGTGTTGCTAGTTTCAGGATATATTTACTATATTGGGAATTTAGCCAATTTCTTTTAGTGGTTTGTATAGCCTTAGAAAAAGTAAACAAATCATAAAAGTGATGATTTCAAATATAAAAAAATTATTTACAAGTGGTGGCGTTGACGGCACTGCAGCAAACAATGCTCTTCCTAGAGCAATGCTTCCTGTTAAGAACATTAATAACTGAAGTGATGTTTTTGTATACTTGAGAGAAAATATTCCCATAAAACACAAGACTCCTACTGCTAAATTTAGACCGCCATATAATCCAGCAAGCTCAGAATAGCCAATAATACTAGTAATGGTTAAACCTATATAATCTGTTATAGAAGGATAATCTATTTCCAATCCTGAGAACAACGGTGAAACAATAGCCCATGCACCTATTCCAAAATATGTTGCAGCCATAAATAGTAAAAATAATCTAATTATCCAAATCATAAGAGTCCCATTTTTAAATCTAATAAGTTATATTAACGTTTTAAACAAAAGATTCTAATCTAAATGAATAAATATTTAACTTTTTTCTTAATGCTTTTCAGCACGCTAAGTCTTGATGCAGATAATATAAAGTTAACATCTCAGGATATTCTAATGCCTCCACTGCCCCTTCCTTACAATAATAAAAATATAAGCTCTGAGCTATTAAATGGTTTTATTGATGAGACTATTAATGAAAAATTACAGCCTGTAATTATTTTTGGTGGAAATTGGTGTCCTGATTGCAGGATTCTTGATGGGACACTCGAGTTACCAACTATAGAAAAATTTTTAAATAAACATTACAAAATAATGCATATAGATGTTGGTCGTTATGATAAAAATATGGAATTAATGAGTCATTTAAAGATTGAGCAAAAAAAAGGGGTTCCTAGGGTTGTTATATTTAATTTTGAAAAAGAAATATTGAACAGCTCAACTAGTAGTGAATGGACTTCAGCTAGAGATAGAAGACAGCAAGAAATATTTGATTACTTTCAGATGTACGCTGATAAAAATTAATATTTAAAGTGTTTGATTTCTTCACCACTTTTCCCAATTTCTGTCATGGCCTTTATTCCAATTTCTAGATGTAAATCCACCCATTGCTGAGTGACAACCTCATCTGACTCTTCGGTTTTTATACCATCTAACGTAAGCGGAACATCGGATACTAATAGCAATGCTCCACGCGCGATTTCATTGTAGTGTCCAACTGAAAATATAGTTGCAGTTTCCATGTCAACTCCAATTGAAGTTGTATCTTTCAAACGTTGAAGAAAACTTTTATCATGCTCCCATACTCTTCTATTAGTCGTAAATATTACCCCTGTTCTATAGTCACCTTGTTTTTCAATAATTATGTCAGAAACAAATTTGTGCAATTTAAAAGATGGAAGTGCTGGCACTTCAAGAGGGAAGTAATCATTAGAAGTTCCATCTCCTCTGATTGCAGCAATTGGAAGAATAAAATTTCCAATTTCTGACGAGTTTTTTAATCCCCCACATTTGCCTAAGAAAAGAACTCCTTTAGGTTTAACAGCAACCAATAAATCCATAATAGTTGCTGCATTAGGTGAACCCATTCCAAAATTAATAATTGTTAGACCGTCTGTATTAGTTGCAGCCTGCATTGCCTTCCCTTCCCCATATATTTCTACATCAAATCTTTTCGAAAATTTTTCTACATAGTTTTTAAAGTTGGTAACGAGGATGTAATCCCCAAATTGATTTAATGGCATTCCTGTGTATCGCGGAAGCCAGTTTTTTGCTATTTCTAATTTAGATTCCATTCAATATTATATCTTAGTTAAAAAAAACTATTTATATTTTCTTAAAGCAAGGTTCAATCAAATTGAGACTCAGCGCTTGCAAAGATTAAATAAAAACTTCCACCGAATACAAGTATTGCTGACGTTAGATAGAATATGCTATCAAAAGAGCCAGTTAGGTCTACCAAAACTCCTGATATTGCTACGCCTATTATTCCAGGAATAGTTGCAATGGTATTAGTAATGCCCATTAATGAGCCTGTATGTTTGGGGCCTATATCTGCATGATTTACTGAAAATCCTCCTGTTCCTAATCCTGCGCACATATTCGTTATAGAAAGCATTACTGTAACTCCTATAACAGTTTGAACTGACGGAAGTATTCCTAAGGATAACGCAGCTCCTCCAAAGCCAATAATCGTGCTTGTTCTTCTAATCTTGATGACTCGGTATCCTTTCTTTACAAATAAATCAGATAAGTAGCCACCTAAATTAACAAAAATAACAGACACAATTGAAGGAATAAGAATTAGCGCTATAAAAATAGCTGTCTCATCTTGATAATCAATCCCTAGACCGTTTTTTATATATATAGGCAGCCAAGAAATAAAAACGAACAATGGCCAATTCGAGCAAAAATGAGCCACAATAATAGCCCATAAAGGTTTATTT
>CABXPU010000043.1 GCA_902514105.1 uncultured SAR86 cluster bacterium | reverse complement strand
GAGATTATGTTTTAAGTATTGTTCCAGCTAAAAAAACTTCTGTTGTAAAATCTAATGTTGATAGATCAAAAGGTATTCCTTACCCAACTGAGAAATTATCTTACTCATTCCCTAAAATACAAAGTACCGTATTAGAGAATGGATCAAAATTGGTTTTAGCTGAACGAAACGATATCCCTTTGGTGCAATTAGAAGTAGTTTTTAACAAAGGTTATTCACTTGAAAGAAATGATCAATTGGGGCTAGTTAACTTTACTATGGCTATGGTTGATGAAGGAACTAAAAAGTACTCATCACTTGAATTTGCTGAAGCTCAAGAAAGCCTAGGATCAGGGATTGGTTTTGGATCAGGAATAGATACAACCTATGCTTCTATGTCTGCTTTGAAAGTTAACCTTGAACCAACATTGGATCTATTTAAAGAAGCATTAGAAAATCCAACATTTCCTCAAGAAGAACTAGATAAGGTTAAAAAAAGATGGTTAGCAAGTATTGATCAAGAGTTAAATAACCCTAGATCTATGGCTAGTAGAGCTATAAGACCTCTAGTTTATGGTGAGGGGCATCCTTATTCAAAAGAATCATCATCAGGGACAAAGGAAACTGTATCTAATTTTTCACGAGATGATTTAATCTCTATGTACAAAGAACTTACAAACCCAAATAATGCAACATTTATTGTGACCGGTGATATTAGTCTAGAAGAAGCATCTGATCTTTTAAATAAAAAATTTAGTAATTGGAAAACTTTAGATAAGGGTTCAGCTGATGTTGATTTATTCACCGTAGCTGATCAATCCAAGCCAAGGGTTTTTCTTATTGATAAACCAGGTGCAATTCAATCATATATTTTAGCTGGTCAATTATTGCCACCTACTAATTCTGAGGATGACATTCTGATTGATTATATGAACTATGCTATAGCTGGTAGCTTTACATCTAGACTTAATATGAATCTTCGAGAAGATAAAAGCTGGTCTTATGGTGTAAGAACTTCAACCGGTTATTCTAAGGGACAAAGACTTATGAGAATGACGGCTCCAGTTCAAACAGATCAAACTGCCCCTTCAATACAAGAAGTACTAAGAGAATATAATGAATACATTAGTGATGCTCCAATTACAGAAGAAGAATTATCTAAAATAAAGAAAGCTAGAACACTTAGATTACCTGGTCAATATGAGACATTGGGTGCTTTATTAGGTGGAATAGAAGATATAGTTAACTATGATAGAGAGTTTACTTATTTAGATACCATTGCTGATAAAAGAAATGCTATTCAATTACAAGATGTTCGTGCGGCCTCTTTGAAATATCTTGATCCCAATAAATGGACTTGGGTTATCGTTGGGGATTTAAAGAAAATAGAAAAGCCCATTAGAGATTTGAATATAGGCGAAGTAAATATTATTAAGTAATTATTAAAAAATGTCTTATCCGCCAATTAGCGTTACAGCACTAAAAACTAAAATTAACGATAAGGCTTATGATTCCTATTATGACTATGAATGTCCTATGGATTTATATGATATTCATCAATTTACCAATGGTCAGCCATTTCATATTTATGATGAATTAAGAACGCATAGTCCTGTATATTTTCAATCACCTCCTGATTGGGATATAGAACCTGGATCTTGGATGTTAATAATAATAGCTGGAAACGATACAACCAGAAATTCTATAAGTGGAGCTATAAAATTATTAACTGAGTTTCCAGAACAAAAATCAAAACTCACAAACAATCTAGATTTACTTCCAAATTTTGCTCAAGAAACAATAAGAATGGTTTCACCTGTTATTCATATGAGAAGAACAACAACATGTGAAACCACAATAGGAAATCAAAAATTAGGGCCCGGTGAAAAAGTTATAATGTGGTATGGAGCAGCAAATAGAGACCCTTCAGTCTTTATAAAACCGCATGAGTTTAATATAGAGCGTGATAATGCTTCTAAACACCTAGCTTTCGGCATGGGTAGACATACATGCTTAGGTAAACCTATTGCATTGATGCAATTAAAAGAAGTTTACAGACAAATCTTAACAAGATTTCCTGATATTCATATGGATGGAGAATGGAAAGTAGCTCCTAATAATTTTGTTCATGCCATTCAAGAAATGCCGGTATCATTTACTCCAGAGAAATAATCTCACCAGGCTTAGGAATTATAAATAAGTTATCTAGACCCATCTTCTGTAATTCTAAATTTAAAATTCTTGGAGGATCTTTAACAGGTTCATCAGTTAATGTAAAAGTTCCCCAGTGCATCCCTATTGCTTTACCTGCATTCAAATCAATTGCTGTCTGAATTGCTTCAGATGGATTTAGGTGACTATCTTTCATTATATCCCTTGGTTCATATGCGCCTATTGGAATAAATGCAATGTCAGGTGATCCTAATTCTGAATTTATTAGTTTAAAATCATGTGTATATCCAGTATCACCTAAATGAACTATTTTTATATCATTCGTTTCAATCCACCAACCGCCCCATAAGGTTTTGTTTTTATCAAAAGGTGTTCTCGAAGACCAGTGATGAACAGGAACAAAGGTAATTAAAGATTTATTTATTGAAATTGTGTCCCACCAATTTAATTCAACAACATTAGTTATTCCAGATGATTTCAATAATTTTCCTACTTTCATTGGGACTAGAAATAATGTTTCATTATTACGTTTATATAACCTTGTTAAGGTTGGTAAATCTAAGTGGTCATAATGTGAATGGCTTACAGCAACGATATCTATTGAAGGTAATTTATTAAAATCAACTCCTGGCGGTATTAATCTTTTTGGTCCTATAAATGATAATGGAGATGCTCTTTTTGAATAAATTGGATCAACAAGTATATTTATATCCCCGTTATTTATTAAGAAACTAGAGTGCCCTATCCATACTGAGTATTTATCTGGTAAGTTGGTAGATGTATTAAATTCATCACTTACTTCAATTGAAACTCTGGTTGGATTTGAGGAATTTAATTGCCACTTTATGAAATCTTTAAATGTACTATCATCACCATTCAAATTATGGTTATTTTTATAAAGCTCTTCGCTCGTTAGTGTGTT
>CABXPU010000042.1 GCA_902514105.1 uncultured SAR86 cluster bacterium | reverse complement strand
ACAAACTCAGGAATGAATTTAGATATAGCTATGAAAGACTCTATTCAAGTTATTAATAATAGATTTCTTAAAGATGCTATTTCTAGAGCGCGTAAAGAAATCGTTGAAGGTAAAGATTTTGTTGCATCTATAACAAAAATTAATATCTTCCCAGATATATTTATTCAGCTTGTTTCAAGTGGATATCGTTCTGGAAATATAGTTAATATGTTTAAAAAAGTGTCAGACTTTATGAAATCTGAAATAGAATCTAAACGATCAGTTCTCTTGTCTCTACTAGAGCCAGTAATAACAATTTTTATGGGTGGATTTATTCTATTGATAGTTCTAGCTATACTTATACCTATAATGCAGATGAATACATTAACACTTGGATAAAGGATATGAAAAATAATCAAAAAGGTTTTACTTTAATTGAGCTTATGGCGGTGATAGTCATTTTAGGAATCCTTGCTACTGTTGTTGCTATAAATGTCTCCCCATTCCTTCAAAGAGCTAATTTAGAGAAGATTAGAGCTGATATTGCGCAAACTGGAAAAGCTTTAGAATTATATAAATTTAATGAGATGAGTTATCCAACTACGTCTCAGGGTTTAGATGCACTAGTTATGCCGCATACAGAATTAAAAAGACCATTTTTATATCCCGAAGGAGGTTATATTAACTCTGTTCCTACTGATCCGTGGGGAAGAGAATACATCTACGAATTTCCTCCTGAAAAATCAAAAGACTATGATCTATATTCTCTAGGAGCTGATGGAATAGAAGGCGGAACTGGTGAAAATACAGATATTGGCAACTGGCTTCAATAAATTTTATAAAGGTTTTACATTATTGGAGTTGCTTGTAGTACTCCTAATAATAGGAATAGCATCTTCAGTTATATTAATTAACACTTCTTCTATAGAAAGAATTTCACAAGGGACAATTACAATTGAAAGGAATTTTCAAATTATTTCTGAAGAAAGCATATTATCTGGAAATATTATTGGGTGGTTTCCAAGTAACGCTTCTCAAAAAATTTTCAATTAAAGTTTTGTCCTCTATTAGTATCCTGGGCTCATAATCGCTTCGCTCCTTATTAAGCAAATCTAGATATTTATTTAAACCCATCTCTGTCTCAGAGAAGCCTTCGGCGGAATCAAATGAAAAGATATATCTATCATAAAGTTTAAGAATTGATGATTTACTTCGTACATATGCAAGAAAATGTTCAGGATACACATGAATTTTTGCACCCGTAGACTGTAAACTTTGAGATATATCTGATAAATATTTATCATTAATAAGCAATGCTAAGTCAGGGTTCCTGTGAATAAAAATATCGTTTTGAGATATATCGCTAACAATGTAATCATCTAAATCAGATAAAAGTCTTGCTTTAATAGCTTCATTACTTTCTTCATCATTAATTGAAATTTTTATAGATGAAATTTGAGAAGAAGGAACAAAATAAAAAATATCTGAATCAGGATCAATAAATTTTGATACTAAATCTAAATGAGTAGTTTTTTTTGATTTATATAACCCATCAATATAATGATGTAACTCAATATCATCTGAGTTGCTAGATAAGCTATGTATAAAGTATTTATTCATTAATAATTCTATAAACCATTGTATGTTCTTGAAATGATATATCCCCTCTTATTGTTCTCTAGATATAAAAAACTATTAGAGCTAATTTTTTAAAGCATCCTTCACTTATTTTTTACCCATCAGGAGAAAATACAGGCGCAGAGATCTTTATATATAAAGATATATATGTGCAGAAAACCACTATTCATCAAAATGGAAAAATCAGCAATGAAACAGAAATTAAATAAAGGTTTTAGTCTTTTAGAAGTTGCAATTGCATTATTAATTTTAAGCACTTCTGTAATAGCAATTTATCAAGTTATTTCTTCAACAACTATCTCAACTTATGAATTAGAAGATAGGTATTTAGCAAGAGAAATCGGGAATAATAGGATTGCTTTGATTAATACCATTGATATTCCTAAGGGGAGTGGAACACGAGAAGGTAGCGTTATGATGGCTGGTATAGAGTGGGACTGGAAAGAAGAAATTTCTACAGGACCAGTTATCAATGTTTACGAATATTCAATTCTTGTAAAAAAGTCATCAGCATCACAGTATCTATATGAAGCAAGGGGCTACCTTGTTAAATAAAAATAAAGGATTTACGTTAATTGAGGTTTTAGTATCAATTGTAATATTGAGCATAATAGCTGTTGTATCAACTAATTTTCTTCAATCTTCGGTTGATGCCAGAGAAGAAAGTTCGAATAAACTCCAAGATTTAAAAGAATTTAATATAGCATCTAGTATTGCAAGAAGAGATATGCGGCAGATCTTAAATGTCCCAATGCGAGATTATTTTGGAAATAATCTTAAAGGTAACTTTATTGCAGATAGAGCCTCTAATTCATTAATTTTTACTACATTAGTTAATTCGTCTTTTTCCACTTCAAAGGTTAGGCGGGTTGAATATTTGATGATCGATAATTCTTTAATTAGAAGACAATACTTTGCAGATAACCCTTATTCATATGAAGAATTTTTTGAAACAAATCTTCTAGATGATATTAATGATATTGAGTTTAGTTATTTAAATAATTCCAAGTGGTACTCAGAATGGCCTATAGATATTCTTACAAAAAGAAAAATACCGAACTTAATAAGGATAACTTTTACTAAGAACAATTTAGATTATGAATGGATCATTAATCCAAATATAGATTATGTATACAAAAAATAAGAATAATAAAGGAGTTATTTTAATCTCTGTTCTTTTAATAGTATTAGTTCTATCAGCCATTGCTATTTCTATTGGTAGTAATTTTTTATTAGCCTTTAAAAGATCTATATATCAGGATTTTGAAACAAATAGCTTAGAATTATTTAAAAGTATTGAGTCTATCTCTATTAAAAAGGTAGAAGAAAAGAATAGATTTGGTGCCCAAGTCTTATCAAAAAGTGACCCACTTTTTTCAGATGTTTTTTACTTTGAACTACCAAATGGAAAACTATCTTCACAAATAACAGATGCTTCCAATTGTATTAATATCAACTCAGTCGTTTTATTATCCAACAATAACTATACTCAAAACCCAAAAGGCATAGCGTCTTTAAAGAAACTCCTTTTGTATAAAGAGTTTGATGAGCGCAATATAGATGCATTAGTTGATCAAATGATTGATTGGATTGATTCAGATAACCAGCCTCG
>CABXPU010000041.1 GCA_902514105.1 uncultured SAR86 cluster bacterium | reverse complement strand
ATGCAAAGGAATGTTCGCCAGTTGAATTTATATGATCTGTGATATCAATGGAAATTTGAGTGTCTGTATTTAGATTTGAGAAACTTTCTAAAACAGTTAACAGACTATGGTCAATAACACCTAAATTCTTTTCATTTAACTTTTCACCCCATCCTTGATAATTGTATTTATATAAAACAAGTGCCCCACTGAGACTATCAATTTGCTCCGGAGTAATATTTAGATATATCTTATCGTTGACATTGACTGATTCTGGAATATCAAAACGTAAAAAAGAGAGCACGTTTTCCTCAACTTGAAGACTTTTATTATGTCTTGGGATTAGCTCTGCATCAGCAGCACTGATATCAATAGATCTATCATTCAATGGATATATTTTATCGGCTACCGTAAATGTCCAGTTACCACTACTGACCCCATCCACTGTTACTGACCAGTTATAGGTCTCACCGGGTGAAAAAGTCGCAAAGACTACATTTTCAGGATAATTTAATGTTTTAGTTACATTGACACCAGGGCCTTCAATATTAACAACCGCAGTGGTATTTGAATAATCAGTTCTCCAAGGATAATTAAACATTACACTATAATCTATAGGCACATCTACTGCCCCATTGCTAGGAATTGGAACCGAAGGATGGCTGTATCTGAAACCGGGGATCCAATACACCGAATCACCATATTCGTAAGGACCTATATCGGGAGCATCGCCAACAAAGGCTCGATGTTGACCCGAATATGAAGGGGGGTGATTAAAGGGGTAAGAAGGATCATCATCTTGCCCGTTATTAATGCCAGGTATCACCACACCTCCATCTAGAAGCGGTGAACCTTTTCTCGGTCTAAAGTCATAATCTTGAATGGCATCGGTAAACGGGTTTACTCCAAATTGGGATTGAAGGGATTCAACGGATCTTTTTCTGTTCTCAAACCAGGGATCTTGTAGCTCTAAATGGGGGTAGACGAAAGGAGCGGCGTGATCCTCATCCAATGCCTCGCCAAACCAAATACCGGATTGGTTCAGTAAAAATTCGTTGCTGATATTTTGTGCAATTAAGCCACCCTGACCACCAGTAATACTAGGGTCACCTGCATCTGGAGTATTCGCTGTTAAGCTTTTTTCATTGATAGAGTTAAGAAGTCTTGAATTTAGGTTACCTAGCATATTCTCGCTGCCTTGATTTCCCCAGGCTTCGCCACAAAATTTGTTCTTAGGCATGCTGATCCCGTTGGTATTGTTGTCATAAGACAATAAATGAAAGGCCCTATGTTTATCTCCCTTTAGCCTGAACCCTCTTTTGTTCCCAGCTGATACCACATTATGAGCAACCCCGTTAATACCTGCGCAATGACTATCCCACCTCATCCCATTTCGATTTGTGTTTAATAGCCAAGAATAACGAGTTGTAGATCCTATCGTATCACCCACAGTTCTTTGAATACCGCTACCATCGATATTGATGTATTGATTTTCTATTCTTGCGTACTCAATTAGTGATTCTAATCCTGGCTGTATTCCACCGGTATGATTTTGGTCCATGGTTATGTAACGAAAGGTGCTTCCCCCAATAATTGCTCCAGCTTCATACCATTTACTGGTTCCTTGAAAATTATCGGCTGCTCCGGGAGCCCACACTGTATTTTCAAACCAATCGTTATATTGAAAAAGGATGTTTTCCCCTAAGGGGTACATGGAACCCCACCACTTTAATGCAAACAAATCATTTATATGTTCAAATATAGAATTTCTTACAGTGTTATGAATTCCTTTGTAAAAATAATTGGCAAGCTCGTCAATAGTCCTTACAGTAGGCATTTCATAACTCATCCCCACATCCCAACTGTGCGAGAATCTTGAGTCCTCTAAAAGAACATAACTGGATCGATGAAAACGAAAAGTTCCTGCGAAAAAACTTAAGTTTTTGAATTTGAGATTGTCTGAATATTCAAGACTCAGGATACTTGTTCTAATCCTTACTCTAACATTTGTATCATTAGGAATATTATCTCCAGCTATCAGATATAGAATTTTGTTTTCTTTATCATAAGACCATTCCTCTGCAGCATCTAAGTTATTTATGTCACCAACAATATATGGATCTTGGAGTTCAAGATCATGAGGTCCTGGGTAATAATAAGGAGTGGTTAAAGGTAAAGCGAATACTGTGCCGCTTTCAGGATTATTTTGAACACTTGTTGTTGGATCAGTTGGGTTTGAGAAGTTAATAGGCATTGCTGGTATCATGTATCTATCATTGACCCAGAGCCCGTATATATCTTCTACTTTTATTCCGGCTCTTTTCGAAATATCAAATAAATCTACTTGTGCTATATATTTTCCATTTGAAAAAACCCAGTTAGCATTTAATTCAATTGTTCCATCGAGTCTTACATTATTATTTGCACCGGTAATCGATATTTTTGGGGCCTCAGTTTCATACGAGTAATTAATTAATTCGTCGTATATAACTTCTGAATATTTTCCTTCCTTCACTAAGATGCCATTACCTCCCTCGGCACTCTCCAAGGCATCACGAATTTTTATAAAAGGACAAAGTTCGCTGCCATCAGGGGATGCGCAATTTTGTGAACTGTATCTTTGTAGTATTTCAACATCAAGCATTGAAGCATGATTGTCATTTGGACTGCGATCGATCAGTTTCCAATTTTCATTAATTTCCATCGGATAGTAAGCAACCAATCCCGATTCATCACCAGCAAGAGAACCATTCATTGCTGCCTGGATCTCTCCCTGCGATCGAACCAAATTCCAAATTCGAACCTCGTCAATCTTCCCTAAAAACTTTCTTCCTATAGTGCTAATAGGCACCGGGTGAGGCGTCAGTCCTGCCCAAGCATTTGAACTGTCAATCTCATTGCCATCTAGGTATAACTTGGAGGTTGTTCCATCAAAAGTAAACGCAACGTGGTACCATTCATCTTCAGTCATTTGAGTATTAACTACTCTTCGCTTTCCTTTTGAGTCCGGCCCAACTCCAAATCCATATCTGATTTGATTTACTCCATTGGCTTGATTAAATGTAATCGTTGGCGGTCTATCTCGCTCTCTGTTAGCTGGATTTGCATCATTTCCAATAATTGTTCTATGAATTAACATCGGATGCGCTTTTGAATAAACCATTGCTTCTAGAGTAAATTGATTTCCAAGAACTGGGGTTGTTCCAGGTAAAGTTATTTTATCTGAGGGGTCGGGAATTGGCGGATTATTAGCAGTGTTGCCTTGATAATCACCAGTAAAATTATAGGAATTAAAATGAGCATAGTTGT
>CABXPU010000040.1 GCA_902514105.1 uncultured SAR86 cluster bacterium | reverse complement strand
TTATAAAAAGTAACAATAAGGCAATTATTAGCGGAATTAATACTGTTAAGAAACATACTAAGCCAAATCCACAGATGGGAATCACTGGAGGCATAGTTGAACAAGAGGCTGCAATTGATCTATCAAATATTTCTATTTGGAATCCTAAAAAGAAAGGTGCAGATAAAATTAAATACTCCGAGGATAAAAAAGGTAACAAAATTAGATTATTTAAATCTAATGATGCTGAAATAAAGTAAATGGCTAATTTAAAACAAAAATTTAATAAAGAAATGGTTCCTGCTTTGCAAGAAAAGCTTGGTATGAATAATGTAATGGCCGTTCCTAGGTTGAAGAAAGTTGTTATTAATATGGGTGTTGGCCAAGCGCTTACAGATAAAAAACATTTAACTTCAGCTGTTGCTGACCTTGAATCAATAGCAGGACAGAAAGTTGTTACAACTAAAGCTAGGAAATCAGTAGCAAGTTTTAAGATTCGAGAGGGTTATCCTATTGGCTGCAAAGTAACCTTAAGGGGAGAACGCATGTATGATTTTATTGAAAGATTAATTAATATAGCAATTCCTAGAGAAAGAGACTTTAGAGGATTAAATCCTAAATCTTTTGATGGTCAAGGAAATTATACATTTGGGATAAAAGAACAAATTATTTTTCCAGAAATCAATTACGACAATATAGATAACATTAGAGGTATGGATGTTTGTATCAATACTTCAGCTAAAAACAAGGAAGATGCTAAAGCTTTATTAGAAGTTTTAGAATTCCCATTTAAAAAGTAGGAAAGAAATGGCTAAGAAATCAATGATCGCAAGAGAGCATAAAAGAATTAAGACTGTTGCAAAGTACGCTTCAAAGAAAGCTGAACTTAAAAAAACTTTCTTAAATATGAATTTAAGCGATGAAGAAAGATTTGATGCGTATAGGAAGTTACAAAAACTTCCGAGGAATTCAAGCGCATCAAGAGTTGTTAGAAGGTGTTCAATTACTGGAAGACCTCATGCTGTGTATAGAAAGTTTGGCTTAAGTAGAATTAAGCTAAGAGAGGCAGCAATGAGAGGAGATATTCCAGGTTTAGTTAAATCAAGTTGGTAATAATATGAGTTTTCAAGATCCAATATCAGATTGTTTAACAAGAATAAGGAATGGTCTTATGAGAGGCAAGGAAGAGGTTTCTGCGCCATATTCTAAACTTAAGCATGAATTAGTTAATGTTTTAGTAAAAGAAGGCTATTTAAAGGCATGTGAAAAAGTGGATGGAGATCAAAACAAGTCATCCATTAATATTTCTTTAAAATATTTTAATTCAGAGCCAGCAATTAAAACTCTAAAAAGAGTCAGTAAACCAAGTTTAAGAAAGTATTCAAACGCTCAAGACATTAAGCCAGTAAAAAGCGGACTAGGAACTTTCATTATTTCCACTAATCAAGGCCTAATGACTGATAAAGAGGCTAAAGAAAAAAATATCGGAGGAGAAATCCTTTGTGAGGTATTTTAATAATGTCTAGAGTAGCAAATAATCCAATTACTATCCCTGATTCAGTAAAAGTGAATATAGAGAATTCTATTATTAAGGTTTCAGGATCAAAAGGAGAATTGGATTTTAATATCCCAAATTCTGTCTCTGTAAAACAAGAAGAGAATTTGCTTACTTTTGAGTTTGGAGAATCACAGAATTCTATTGCACTAGCAGGAACAACTAGAGCACTAGTGAATAATATGATCATTGGTGTTAGTGAAGGATATACGAAAACATTGCAATTAGTCGGAGTGGGCTATAGAGCAAAAGCTTCAGGAAAGTTACTTGAAATGAATCTAGGTTTTTCGCATCCAGTTAAATATACACTTCCTGAGGATGTCAATGTTGAAACACCATCACAAACAGAAGTAATTCTAACTAGCCATAATAAACAATTATTGGGTCAAGCAGCTGCTGAGATAAGAGCATTTAGACCTCCTGAACCATATAAAGGTAAGGGTGTGAAATATGCTGATGAAGTTATAAAGAGAAAAGAAGCTAAGAAAGCGGCGGCAGGAGCTTAATTATGAGTGAAAAAAATAATTCAAGACTAAGAAGAGCTAAAAAAACAAGGATGAAGATGAGAGATCAAGATTGCCCAAGGTTGACAGTCTATAGATCTTCAAAGCATTTTTATGCTCAATTATTTGATAGCCTAGGTTCAAAAGTTATTGTTTCAGCTTCTACTGTAGAAAAAGTAGATAAAGCAAAAAATAATAATCTTGAAACCGCTAAAATTTTAGGGAAAAAGATTGCTGAAAGAGCCCTTGAGAATGGAATAAAGAAAGTGGTGTTTGATAGATCTGGATATAAATATCATGGTCGTATTAAAGCGCTAGCAGATTCTGCCAGAGAGGCTGGCTTGGAGTTTTAATTAAATATGAAACAAGAAAATTTAAATACCAACGCTCAACAACAAGATGCTCTTGAAGAAAAGCTTGTACAGGTTAATAGAGTAGCAAAAGTTGTTAAAGGCGGTAGAATTTTTGGTTTTACAGCATTAACAGTTGTTGGTGATGGGAAAGGTAGAGTTGGATTTGGCAGAGGTAAAGCAAAAGAAGTACCAATTGCAATCCAAAAAGCAATGGAAAATGCTAGAAGAAGTATGGTTGATGTGGAATTAAATAACACAACAATATGGTATCCAATAAAAGCTAAGCACAATTCAGCTAATGTATATATGCAGCCAGCATCAGAAGGTACAGGTATTATTGCTGGTGGTGCTATGAGAGCAGTACTAGAGTTAGCCGGCGTTCAAAATGTATTAGCAAAATGTTATGGGTCTACAAACCCAGTTAATGTTGTTAGAGCAACAATTAACGCTTTAAGCTCAATGGAATCTCCAAAAACTGTGGCCTTAAGAAGAGGGAAAACATCAGAAGAAGAATTATGAGCAAAGAAAAAATATTAAAAATTAAACTTATTAAAAGCGGCATAGGGAGAATGAAGTCTCATAAGTTATGTATAAAAGGCTTGGGCTTTAAAAGGTTAAATCAAGTTGTTTCAGTTATTGATACTCCTAGCAATAGAGGTATGGTTAATAAGATTTCTGACATGATAGAGGTAGTGGAAGGCTAATTATGACTAAAGAAAATACAGACAATTTAGCGCTTAATACTCTTTCTGGTTCTGGAACTTCTAAGAACAGAAAAAGAGTAGGGAGAGGCATTGGATCAGGAACTGGTAAAACATCAGGAAGAGGCCACAAGGGTCAGAAATCAAGATCTGGTGGAAAAGTAAGGCCTGGTTTTGAGGGAGGGCAAATGCCTTTACAACAAAGGGTA
>CABXPU010000039.1 GCA_902514105.1 uncultured SAR86 cluster bacterium | reverse complement strand
CAATATCATTTTTTAATACAGAAAAACGAGTGCCTGCTAACTTAACAGCTAATTCAGAATCTATATCTTGTGTAATTTCAATATGGTCTTTTTTATTAGATGAGCTTGGTTCGCCAACCTTTCTTATTAATAAATTATCCTCTTCACTTGAACCTTCGGGCAAATCTGGATGAGGAAGATTGGGAATATCTAGTAAAAATTCTTCTAATTCATTCTGTATATCCTTTAAAGCCTCTTCTCCA
Organism: uncultured SAR86 cluster bacterium; assembly: GCA_902514105.1. Lineage (GTDB taxonomy): Bacteria > Pseudomonadota > Gammaproteobacteria > Magnimaribacterales > D2472 > MED-G78. The sequence continues at coordinate 3,181 of CABXPU010000039.1, read as the reverse complement.
GACTTCAAACCTTCATTTAATTTATCAATATCTTTCTTTAAATTATCAGTTGATGTGCCCTCTTTTTTAAGAGTTGCAAATTCATTGGATAATTTCTTTCTTTCAGATTGGACAAATTCAACATCTACTTGCAGCGTTTTTCTTTTTTCATCTAAATCATTAAACTTATTTAAATCTAGAACATAACCTTTTTTAGCAAGAGCCATTACTGCCTCATCGCCAGTTTCCCGTAATAATTTTAAATCTAACATTTTATTTTAATGATCCTAATGATAATCCTATATAAGTAGCCAATATTGTAAATAGAATTGTCATGAATATATACAAAATAGCTTCACCAAAATTTTGATTATTAAACATTTCAATGGTCTGAATAGAAAAAGCTGACATAGTTGTAAATGACCCTAAAAAGCCAATAATAAAAAAAAGTTGAGTCTCAATTTTAATATCAGCATAAATACCCATAATAATACCTATAAAAAAGCACCCTATAATATTTACAGAAAGCGTACCTATGTAATCAGTAACTGATAAGTATTTTGTAACAGCCTGGGTAAGACCATATCTAGCAATAGCTCCTAATGCCCCACCTACCCCTATAAGCAAAATATTCATCAATTATCTTTTAATTTATCAAACATAATTAAATTCTCTATATCTAGATTGTCATTATATTTAAGGTAATAAAGATTATTATCTTTAAATCTAACCTCAATCTCATTATAACCTTGGTCTAATAATGAACTTATTAATATAGTATTTTCTTTAAAATCTAATTTATAGTTTTCGCTATTAGCATTAAGCCCATTTAAAAAAACCTCTATTAAGGTATTTTTATCAAAATCATTAAGCGCTATTGTTGAAACTTGGTCTAACTCCATATCAGTAATAATAATTTCATTGCTGTTTAGTTCATATTTTTCTTTAAAGGGAGTATTTACTTTTACTATCATTCCTTCTTTAGTTCTGCGAATAATTCCTTCGCTCTTATCAATAGAATTTGTATAAGGGTTGATGGAAGATTGGGTATATAAAAAATTTCCGTCTTTAATATTAAGATTAAAAATTTCGATTAAGTTATTAGAAGAAGCTGTATAGCTTAAGAAAGCTAAAAGAGGTATTAAAGATTTCATTTAGGATCTTTTAGGAACAATTACTTCTCTAGAACCATTTGAACTCATTTCTGTAACTATTCCAGCTTGCTCCATAGTTTCTATTAGCCTAGCTGCTCTATTATACCCAACTCTTAATTTTCTTTGAACAGCTGAAATAGATGCTCTTCTTGAATCAATGACGAAATTGACTGCTTCATCATATAGCTCATCAACTTCTTCACCGCTAGTTGTTTCATTAGACCATCCCGGGATTGGCCCTGTATCTTGGGCATCAGAAACAATGCTATCAATATAATCTGGTTCAGATCTCTTCTTCCAATCATCAACAACTCTATGCACTTCATCGTCACCAACAAAAGCCCCATGAACCCTAATTGGAACGCTCACGCCTGGAGGTAAATAAAGCATATCTCCCCATCCAAGAAGTTGCTCTGCTCCACCCTGATCAAGAATAGTTCTTGAGTCAATCTTTGAAGAAACTTGAAACCCTATTCTTGTAGGTATGTTTGCTTTAATTAATCCAGTAATAACATCAACTGAAGGTCTTTGAGTAGCTAGAATTAAATGTATCCCAGCAGCTCTTGCTTTTTGTGCAATTCTTGCTATTAAGTGCTCAACTTTCTTGCCTACCAACATCATCATGTCAGCAAACTCATCTACAACTACCACTATAGATGGAAGTTTTTCTAAATAAACCTCTTCATCTTCTATAAGAGGATCTGGAATTTGTTGTCCATTAGCAGAAGCTTCTTCTACTTTTTTATTAAAACCTTGAAGATTTCTAACCCCCATCATAGACATTAATTTATACCTTCTATCCATTTCTGCTACACACCAACGCAAACCATTAGAAGCATCAGTCATATCAGTTATAACAGGAGTTAATAAGTGTGGAATTCCATCATAAACGGATAATTCAAGCATTTTAGGGTCAATAAGAATTAAACGAACATCTTCAGGGTCTGATTTAAACAGTAAGCTTAATAGCATTGCATTAACCCCAACAGATTTACCTGAACCTGTAGTTCCTGCAACCAACAAATGTGGCATTTTTGAAAGATCTACTACAACAGATTTACCAGCAATATCATGCCCTAATGCCAAGGATAATTTTGAAGTTGAGTTTTTAAAAGCATTGGAAGAAAGTATTTCGGTTAATCTAACCATCTTTCTGTTGGTATTTGGTATCTCAATACCCACAACAGATTTACCTTCAATAACCTCAACAACTCTAACACTACTAACCGCTAAAGATCTTGCAATATCTTGAGCTATATTTGTTACCTTGCTAGCTTTAGTTCCTGGAGCTAATTCAATTTCAAATCTAGTTACAACAGGGCCAGGCAATACTGAGGCAACATCTGCTGTCACCCCAAACTCATCTAGCTTTAGTTCTAATAAACTAGCTAAGCTATTTAAATCTTCTTGAGACAAAGAATCGCCATCATCAAGTGCTCTATCTAACAATTCTGTACTAGGCATTCTTGTTTTCTCTTTATCCTCTTCTGCTTGATTTGGTTCTGCTGATGGTTTTGGAATGGGTTTAATTTCTTGTTTAGTTTTCTCAGGTTCTTTTTGTTTCTCAGTCTCTTTAACAGCCTTAATTTCAATAGGTTTTTTATTTTCTATATCCTTTTTCTCTTCTTCAATTTTACGTTTCTGCTCAAATCTAAATTTAGTTATTCTTTCTTTTATATTTGCATATATATCTTTTATAAATTTATTTAATATACGAACCCATTAAATCAATAAGTTTTAACCAATTAAAATTAAAAGCTAATGAAATAGATGGAATTAAAAATAGAACTAAGAATATTAATGCGCCTATTTGGCCAAAAATGCCAGATAAAAATATAAAAACTGAGCTTCCTACAAAGCCGCCTGCTGATAGTTCTGGATATGATTTTCCTTCTAGATAAAACTCAAATAAAGAACAAAATGCAATTATGGTTATTAAAGACCCTAGAATACGAAAAAATGATTTTGCTCTAGACTGGTATTTGTCGGTGATGAAAATAGTTTCAATAGATAAGCAAGCAAGTATTGCTAATATTACATATGCCCCT
>CABXPU010000038.1 GCA_902514105.1 uncultured SAR86 cluster bacterium | reverse complement strand
TGCTGATATGACACCATTACTTAAAATGATTTTAGAAAAAGTTTCTGCGCCTGAAGTTAATGTCGATGGTCCTCTTCAGCTTCAAATAAGTGCATTAGATAGTAATAACTATGTTGGAGTAATTGGAATTGGAAGAATAAAAAGAGGAATCATTAAGCCTAATGACCAAGTAGTGGTTATAGACAGAGATGGTAAAACAAGAAAAGCAAAGATTCTCCAAGTCATGGGTCACGAAGGATTAGACAGAGTTGAAGTTTCAGAAGCTCAAGCGGGATCAATTGTCTGCATTACTGGTGTAGATAAACTAAATATTTCAGACACTATTTGCCATCCTGAGGAAGTTGCAGCCCTGCCCGCCCTTTCAGTAGATGAGCCAACTGTTCGCATGACATTTCAAGTTAATGATTCTCCTTTTGCTGGTCTTGAAGGTAAATTTGTAACTTCAAGAAATATTAAAGAGAGATTAGAAAAAGAGCTTATCTCAAATGTTGCTCTTAGAGTTGAGCAAGGAGATAGTCCGGAAAAATTTATCGTTTCTGGCAGAGGTGAACTTCATCTGTCCGTGTTAATTGAAACTATGCGCAGAGAAGGTTTTGAGCTTGCAATAGCAAAGCCGCAGGTGATTCAAAAAGAAGTTGATGGTGAGATTCATGAACCTTATGAAATGATAGTTATAGATGTTGAAGAACAGCATCAGGGCGCCATTATGGAAGAGTTTGGTCCAAGAAAAGCTGAATTAAAAAGCCTAGAGCCAGATGGCAAAGGCAGAGTAAAATTAGAATTCATGGCTCCTTCAAGGGGCATAATTGGATTTAGATCACATTTTCTAACTATTACGAGTGGAACTGGAATAATGACAAGCGTGTTTGATCATTATGGTCTTGCAAAAGTTGGGGAATTAGCAAAAAGAAATAATGGGGTAATGTACTCAATGATGGCTGGTAAAACTTTAGCTTATTCACTATTTAATTTACAAAATCGAGGTAAGCTTTTTGTGGGTCATGCGCTTGATGTATATGTCGGACAAATTGTAGGATTGCATTCAAGAAATAATGATCTACCTGTTAATCCCACTAAAGCAAAACAATTAACCAATATACGCGCTGCTGGTACAGATGAAAATCTAATCCTGGTGCCTCACATTAAACATACTTTAGAACAAGCACTAGAATTCATTGAAGATGATGAATTAGTTGAGGTAACGCCCGTGTCAATAAGAATGCGGAAAAAATCTATCTAAGCTTTCTAAGTTTAATATCTTTTCTCAAAGCAACAGAGCAATTTATTAACCAATATAAATTAGCAAATACAAACACATAAAGGCCAACATAGAGCTGAACCAGAATAGCCAAAAAGCTACCTGTAGACATAGCGCCGTAGCCGATAATCCTCTTATTTACTTTCTTTGAGATCATAAGGGGCGCAGCTATTACTGTCCCAAAGAATACACTGCCGATCTGCAAAATAGTTAAAGAGTCCACTTACCTTCCTAAAAAAAACAAGCCATTATCTGCCTTTTTTTTTAAAAGTAAATACTTTTTTTTACTATTTTTAATAAAACTTTTAGGCCACTAATTTTGAAAAAAAATTCTATAAAGCTGATAATGATTTAATGTCTAAATACGCATCTCATGTAGGTATTATTGGTGGTGGAATAGCCGGCCTAACAGCAGCATGTGCTTTAAAGATTCATGGTATAGATACGGTTGTTTTTGAAAGATCTGAAGATATAAGTGAATATGGTGCGGGCATATCTATTTCAGCAAATGGGTTAAGAGTCTTAGAAAAAATTGGTATAAAAGAAGAGTTTGCTAAAGACTCATATTCTCCGAGTGCTACAAATTTTTATTCCTTAAATAAAAAGATTCTGAACTTGGATGTTCCTCAAGAAATAATTACATCAAGCAGGAAGAAGCTGCTTCAGTCTATCTATAAAAGATATATTGATATTGGTGGTGAAGTTCTATTTGATCATGAATATCTAAGCCTAGATCAAAATAATTGTGAAATAAGTTTTACAAACAATCTTAAATATAAAGTCATGCACATACTGGCCTGTGATGGAATCAGGTCAAAGATAAGAGAGGATTATTTTCCATCCTCCGGCAGCCCTGTTTATAGCGGATATAGTGCTTGGCGAGGAATTGGGGTGTCTAAATCTCAAAATATTCAATTTCATCTAGGCCCGGGCAGTCATATAGTTAACTATCCTATAAACCATGAGGGTAGAACTAGTTTTGTTGGCATTATTAAATCAAAAGAAGTAGATCCAGATTCATGGAAATTAAAGGGTTCAAAATCTTTATTGCTTGAAGATTTTAAATCTTATAATAAAGATATCTTTTCAATGATTGATTCAAGTGATGATGTATATAAGTGGGGCATATATATAAGGGCGCCTCTTAAGTCGATGTATACAAAAAATATTACATTGCTTGGGGATGCTGCTCATCCTATGGTGCCCTTTCTTGGACAAGGTGGCTGTATGGCAATTGAAGATGCATATACCTTTGGAAGGCTTGCGATTAAATTGAATTGTGATTTTGAAAAAGTCCAAAGTCTTTATGAAACAATTAGGCTTAAAAGAAATAATTGGGTCCAATCAACATCTCTTTTCCAAGGAAGACTAAACCACCTATCAAATCCAATAAGTATATTTCTTAGAAATCTAATAATGCGATATACCCCGATTCTAAGAATACGAACTAAAAAAATATGGGGCTATGATGCAGATAAAGAAATTAAAGAAGCTTTGTATAGATCAATCTAATAGTTCCTATTAAGTAAAAAAAGTATCCAGTAGGTATTAATCCAAAGGGCTCTAGCAAGAAACCGTTAGAATCAACCTCGCTTCCTATAGCTAAATAGCTAATATGACAAAGCAATCCTAATAAAATAAAAATCAATGTTTTATTATTTCTTTAAAAAGAGTAATGGTTTCAAATTCATCCCAAGAAGGAGCTTCAGTTCCATAAACACTATTTGCAGATAATTTTACAATTACCATATCTGATGCGGGGGAAACGTATATCATTTGGTTATAAACTCCAAGTGCTGTGAAATCACCGCTTAAGTCTGGCACCCACCACTGATAACCATAACCAAAAGGAAAATCAGATAAAGGGTTGTCGCCCGGCATCATATGGGGTCCGTCTGGGGTTATTGAGTCTTTTACCCATTGATCTGGTACTATTTGTTTTCCTTTTAGTTTACCGCCCAATCTGTAGAGCTCTCCAAACTTTGCATAATCTCTGGCTGTTGCATTAAGTCCTGCAAATGCCATTTCCATGCTATCTGAATCTAATATCCAGAAACTTTCACTCTCAGCTCCCATTGGGTGCCATAACTTTCTAGTCATGTAGTCTGTAATCGAGGTCTCAGTGGCATCTCGTATTAACATTCCAAGCACCTGGGTATCGTTGGAGTTGTATTGATTGTATGTTCCTGGCTCAAAGCCTTTTTCTAAAGTGGCAGCAAATTCATCATAAGAGCCGCCAAGAGCAAATATCCTTCCTTGACGATTTATGTCTGAATTTCTATCACTATAATCCTCATTCCATGCTGAGCCTGAAGACATTTGTAGAATATCTTTAATGCGAACACCATCATATGAAGAGCCAATTAATGATGGAACATATTTTGTGACTGCGTCTTCAATACTCGATATATAGCCCTCTTCAATGGCTATGCCCACCAGGGCTGATATGAAGCTTTTTGCTACTGACATAGAGATCCATTGTTGCTCTTTCCCTCCGGTTAGCCAGTATTCTTCATAAGCTATCCTGCCATCTTTTAGTATTAATAAAGCAACAGTGTCAGTTCTAACTAGAAAGTCTTGTGTATTTATCTTTTGATCAAGATAGTTAAAGCTTTCTGGTAATTCAATAGGCTCGCCCTCTTCAAGAATTAATATTTCTTCTGCTGGGGTTAGATAATTAACGGGGAAAATATCATCAATCCGGTTAAAGTTTTCATACTGCTCTG
>CABXPU010000037.1 GCA_902514105.1 uncultured SAR86 cluster bacterium | reverse complement strand
TGTGGCTTAACTTATTCAGATTTTTTATCTAATTCTGATGATCTTGTTGACGAAGATTCATTAGTTTTTTCAGTAGGAGCTAGCTTCTAATGACAAAGATCTACTATTTGGCACGTAAATTGCATCTATATTATATAAATACACCAGTTAAATATTGGGAGGTAACATGAAATTAATTACAGCAATTATTAAACCCTTTAAACTTCAAGATGTAAAAGAGGCTCTTGTTGATGCGGGGGTAGAAGGACTTACTATTACTGAAGTAAAAGGATATGGAAGACAAAAGGGACATACTGAAATGTACCGAGGTGCAGAATATTCTGTTGACACTCTTCCAAAAATAAAACTTGAAATTCTAGCTGACGAAGAAAATACAGAAACTATTACTAAAACTATTATTGATGCAGCAAATACTGGAAAAATCGGTGATGGAAAAATTTTCATTACTAATGCTGAAGAAATAATACGAATCAGAACTGGTGAAACAGGTTCTGAGGCGATCTAAAGGAGATACATATGATTTTAAAAAGATTATTAATTAGTGGGTTGGTATTGATATTTACCCCTGCTCTATTTGCTCAAGAATTAAACTCTGGTGATACTTCTTGGATATTAACCTCAACAGCATTAGTTTTATTTATGACGTTACCTGGGTTAGCTCTATTTTACGGCGGCCTTGTTAGATCAAAGAATGTATTGTCAGTTTTGATGCAATGCTTTGCTATAGCCTGCCTTATATCTGTTTGTTGGGTTGTTTATGGTTACAGTTTAGCTTTTAAAGGAGATGGTCAATACATTGGTGATTTAAGTGCTTTATTTTTATCAGGTATAGAAAGGGATTCAATGGCTGGCTCAATTCCAGAATCATTATTTGTAATGTTCCAAATGACTTTTGCAATAAGAGTGGTTAAGGCCATTGTTAAGAATTTATTCATTTTATCTCCTTATTTGAAATTAATTTTTATATCTACTGCTTTAAGTAATGCAATTTTCATGCCAAAAGGTTTTATTTGAGGTCTGTTCATATAAAAGTTAATGGTTATAATTCACATGTTAGTTTTTAAGGAGATAATATGGATTTAAAAAATAAAGTTGCATTGGTTACTGGCGGAGCTTCTGGTTTAGGAAGAGCAACAGTTGAAAAATTTGTAGCAGAGGGCGCTAAAGTTGCAATCCTGGATTTAAATGAAGATAACGCGAAAGAAGTCCAAGCGGCTTTGGGAAAAGACAAGGTTCAATATTTTTTAACAAACGTTATGGAAGAGCAGTCGGTAATAGACGCTATAACCGGGATAAAAGAAAAATTTGGAGCACTCCATATTGGTGTTAATTGTGCTGGTACAGGTTATGGAGGAAGAATTCTTGGTAAAGAAGCTCCACATCCTTTAGATCATTTTAAATTTATAATTGATTTAAACTTAGTTGGAACATTTAATGTGATGCGTTTAGCTGCTGAATTGATGGATAAAAATGATCCAGATGAAAAAGGTGAAAAGGGTGTTTTGATTAATACAGCATCTGTAGCAGGTTATGAAGGTCAGATTGGGCAATCAGCATATAGTGCATCAAAAGCAGGTGTTATAGGTTTAACACTTACTGCAGCGAGAGATCTTGCAAGGCATAGCATTAGGGTATGTACTATTGCTCCAGGAATATTTGATACACCATTGATGCAACTTGCTCCAGATAAAATTAGACAACCTTTACTTGATTCAACTCAATTTCCTCATAGATTTGGTGATCCTAAAGAATATGGAGAATTAGCTACACACATTGTTAATAATTCTTATTTAAATGGGGAGACTATTAGGATTGATTCTGGGATGAGGATGACCCCTCGATGACATCATCCTATAAAGGATATTTAATTCAAGAAAATGACGGGTCTTATACTGGTTCTGTTGAATCTATTGATATTCCAGAAATTGAAGATAATTATTTAATCATTAAAGTTAAATATTCTTCATTAAACTATAAGGATGCATTATCTGCTTCTGGACCAAAAACCGGAGTAACTAGAAACTATCCTTTTGTGCCAGGTATAGATGCTGTTGGAGAAATCATTGAATCAAAAAGTACAAAATTTAAGATCGGTGATCATGTTGTGGTGACTGGCTACAGTATGGGTATGAGCGTTTTTGGAGGTTTTGGTGAAATTATTCATATTCCTTCAGATTGGGCGGTTAAATTACCATCCACATTAAGTTCTAAAGAAGTTATGAATATTGGAACTGCTGGACTTACAGCAGCAGCTTCAATTAAAAAGATTATTGATGTAGGTATTGATAAAGATAAACCTATATTGGTTTCTGGGGCAACAGGAGGGGTAGGTTCTGTTGCAGTAAATATTTTAAATAAACTTGGTTACCAAGTTCACGCTTTGACAGGTAAAAATACTGAAGAGGAATTTCTAAAATCAATAGGAGCTAGCTCAATTATATCCAGAGAAGAATTTATGGAAAATCCAATTAAGCCATTGGATAAATCAATTTATGGAGGCGCTGTAGATACAGTTGGAGGAGATATTTTAGCCAAAATGATTTCTATGATATCGCCCAAATGCTCTATTTCAGCATGTGGAAATGTAGCTGGCATGGCTTTAAATACTAATGTTTTTCCATTTATCCTAAGAGGTGTTTCACTTATAGGTATTGATTCAGCAGAATCATCTATCGAATTCAAAGAATCAATATGGAAATTATTAGCTAATGATTGGAAGCTAGATCTAGAGCCTTATACTAGAACAATTAAACTTAATGAAGTTGGCGAAGAAATTGATAAAATATTAGATGGTAAGCAAGTAGGAAGAGTTGTTATTAAACACGGAGAGTAAAAATGAATAAAGACGATATAGATAATTTTTATAAAGATGTTGAAGCTAATGAAGATAGTAAGTCAGATGCAAGAGTTGCTTTTGTAATTATAATTGTGGCTGTAATAGCTTCAATTTTTTGGGTTTCTGGACAGTAATTAAATTATTCAGATAAATATTTTTCAGCATCTAATGCTGCCATACATCCAAATCCTGCAGAAGTTATAGCTTGCCTGTATATTTGATCTGAAACATCTCCAGCAGCAAAAACTCCATTAACACTTGTTTCTGTAACAGATCCAGCAGTGCCGGATTTTATTTGAATATAACCATTATGCATTTCTAATTGCCCTTCAAACATATCAGTGTTTGGTTTATGGCCTATTGCGATAAAAACACCCATAAGGTCTCTTTTTACTTCTTTGCCATTTTGATCTAAAAGCACACCTGTTACTCCAGCATCATCACCTAAAACTTCCTTAAGCTGAGTATCCCAAAGTATTTCAATTTTTCCAGATTTTTCTTGCTCAAAAATTCTATCTTGTAGGATTTTTTCTGCTCTTAATTCATCTCTTCTATGAACAAGTGTTACTTTTGAGCAGATGCGTGAGAGGTATAAAGCTTCCTCTGCAGCAGTATTGCCGCCGCCTACAACCAGCACCTCTTGATCTCTATAGAAAAATCCATCACATGTAGCACATGCTGAAACACCTTTACCTAAGAATTTCTGTTCAGACGGTAATCCAAGATACATTGCGGTTGCCCCAGTTGAAATAATAAGTGCATCAGCCGAATATGAGTTATTTCCATTTAATATGAAAGGTTTTTTAGAAAGATCAACAGTATCAATATGATCAGCAATCATCTCAACATCAAATTGTAGAGCATGATTTTTCATTCTTTCCATTAACTCAGGACCTTGCAAGCCATCGCTATCACCAGGCCAATTTTCAACATCTGTAGTAGTAGTTAATTGACCGCCTTCTTGAGATCCAGCAATTAAGGCAGGATTTAATCCTGCTCTTGCTGCGTATATAGAGGCTGCATACCCCGCAGGACCTGAACCAAGAATTATTAATTTTTTATGATTTTCCATCTAGCAAAATTATAATTCAAATATCCACAAATTGTGATTAATTCCAATATAATTAATTAACATTAGATAAATAAATTTAAATAATGAATTCTCCATATACCAAAAATATTTTAAATAGCTTTCTTGGTTTTACTTTGCTGGGTA
>CABXPU010000036.1 GCA_902514105.1 uncultured SAR86 cluster bacterium | reverse complement strand
AAACATACATCAAAAGTGATCCAAAAATCACCCAAACCATTATGTTTCTTAGAAAATTACTGTTCATTCTTTAAATGCTCCATATAAATATATCTCTGCAGATTGTTTTTTCGACGCAGCTGGTTTATGAACCTGAACTTCATCAAAAATACTAGACATCTTTGTTTTTAATTTCTTTAACATACTATTCTGAAATGTCTTTATTATAAAAAAACCTCTTGTTTTGCATAAATATTCTACAGCAACATTAAGAGTTATGTCATTTAGCTCAAAAATATTAGCTTCATCAATAACACTTATACCAGTTAAATTGGGGGCTAAATCTGAAATAACAAGATCAAAAGAGCCCTTTAAAGCTAAAATCTTATCTATTGAATCTAATTCCTCAACTGCAACATTATAAAAATCTACACCTTCAATTGGTTCAATATCTAATATATCTATAGCAAACACACTTGCATCTTTTTTCTTATTTTTAACAAACTGAGACCATCCACCGGGCGCAGCACCAATATCTAAAATATTTTTAGATCTCTTTAAAGCATTTGTTTTGTTTAAAATTTCTTCTAATTTAAAAACCGCCCTTGATCTATAGCCGAGCTTTTTTGCCTTTAACCCCCAATTATCAAGATGCATATCAACTTAAATATGACTTACTTTTTCAATCTCATAATCAATTGATCCAGCCGGTGTTGAAATAGTGACTTCATCTCCAACGTATTTTCCAAGAAGCCCTCTAGCTATAGGCGTATCTATAGAAATCAGGCCATTGTCGGGGTCAGACTCTAAGTTACCAACTATCTTATATACAACTGACTTATCATTTTCAAAGTCAAAAAGTTTAATTGTAGATCCAAATATCACTCTTCCAGTTTCTGGAATTTCTGTTACATCTATAACTTGAGCATTGGCAAGAGAGGATTCTATTTCTGTAATCTTAGCTTCTACCAGACCCTGCAGCTCTTTTGCTGCGTGATATTCTGCATTTTCTTTCAAATCACCATGCGCTCTTGCTTCAGCGATAGCTTCAGATATTCTGGGTCTTTCTTCAAATTTAAGCTTTGCCAATCTAGCTTTAATTTCAACTTCCCCATTCTTAGTAATTGCAGACTTGCTCATTTGATTATTATAGCAATCGAGAACTAGTTTTGATTAATTTCCTGTAGAGTCAAATATGACCATTTAGATTCAGAGCTATTCAAAGCCTGTATAACTGCCAGAGCTCCAAACATGGTTGTTGTACAAAATATCTTATTTCGCAAGGCGGTCTGTCTTATTGATGCTGAATCACTAATTGATTGTTTGCCCTCAGTAGTGTTTATTACAAGATCTATAGATCCATTTACCATTTGATCAACTATGTGAGGCCTGCCTTCCATAACTTTGTTAACCTTATTAACTGGAAAGCCAATTTCTTTAATATATTTAGCTGTGCCCTTAGTTGCTATTAAATCAAATCCTTTATCAATAATTTGGGGCACTAACTCATCTAAATATTTTTTATCTGAATCTTTAACACTTATAAATGCTGTTCCTTTTTTGGAAAGTTGCTTATTTGCTGCCTTTTGCGCTTTTGCATAAGCCTCTCCAAAATCTTTTCCTATCCCCATAACTTCTCCTGTTGATTTCATTTCTGGTCCTAAGATTGGATCAACTAATGGAAATTTATCAAATGGCATAACGGCTTCTTTTACAAAGAATAAATCTTTGGGGATTGCGCTAGAAAAATTTTGATCATTCAAACTCTTACCTATCATAGATTTAGATGCCGCCTTAACCAATGAATGTCCAATAGCTTTTGATATAAAAGGCACTGTTCTTGAAGCTCTAGGGTTAACTTCGATTATATAAATATCTTCGTCCTTCACAGCAAACTGTATATTCATTAAGCCTATTATGTTTAACTCTTTGGCAATATCTTTTGATTGAGACTTCATTCTTTTAATAACATCTTCAGATAGGCTGTATGGAGGTAAAGAGCATGCAGAATCACCAGAATGAATTCCAGCTTGCTCAATATGTTGCAAAATACCACCTATTTCTACATTTTTTCCATCAGAAATAACATCTATATCAATCTCTATGGCATCTGTGAGATAACTATCTAATAAAATAGGCTTTTGGTTGGATACCTCTACTGCTTCTTTTAAATATACCTCTAGCTCATGATCGTTATGAACAAGCTGCATTGCCCTTCCACCAAGAACATAGGAAGGCCTGACCACTATTGGATATCCAATTTCTCCAGCACGAGCAAGAGCTTCTTGAGTATTCTTAATAGTAGAATTCATGGGTTGCTTTAAATTTAATTTCTCAACTAGTTCTTGAAATCTTTCTCTATCTTCAGATCTATCTATTGCATCAACATCTGTTCCTAATATATTTACACCTGCTTCGCTTAATGTTGATGCTAGCTTCAATGGAGTTTGCCCTCCAAATTGAATAATGGCGCCATCTGGATTCTCTTTTTCAATAATATCCATTATTTTTTCTGAGGTGATGGGTTCAAAATATAGTCTATTAGAAACATCGTAGTCTGTAGAAACAGTCTCAGGGTTGCAATTAATCATAATGGATTCATAACCTTCTTCTTGCATAGCAAGAGATGCATGAACGCAACAATAATCAAACTCAATCCCTTGGCCAATCCTATTAGGACCGCTACCTAGAACCATAATCTTTTTATTATTGGTTACATTGCTTTCACATTCATGGCCATAAGTAGAGTACATATAACAAGTTGAAGTTAGAAATTCAGCAGCGCAGGTATCAACTCTTTTGAAAACAGGTCTAATATCTTTTTTCAATCTATGGAGTCTTACATCCTGTTCATCAGAATTAATAAGTGATGCTATTCTTGAATCTGAAAAGCCAATTTTCTTTAAATTAAATAACTGTTTACTATCTATGTCCTTTAGATTCTTTCCTTTAATATTATCCTCATTATTAATAATATTTCTAATTTCATTGAGGAACCAATAATCAATACCGCATAGTTTAAATATTTTCTTATTACTCCAACCAGACCTTATAGCATCTGCTAGATAAAAAATCCTTTTTGCTCCTGGGAAAGATAATTCATACTGCAGTTTTTCTTCTAAATTTTCATTACTTGATAAGACGGGATTTAATCCATCCAGCCCCTCTTCCATGCTACATAAAGCTTTTTGAAAAGATTCTTGGAAGTTAGCACCAATAGCCATAACCTCACCTACTGATTTCATTTGGGTTGTTAGTCGATCGTTAGCTTGCGTAAATTTCTCAAAAGCAAATTTTGGAATTTTTGTAACAATATAATCAATTGATGGCTCAAATGAAGCTGGGGTTCGACCTCCTGTAATATCATTTTGAAGTTCATCTAATGTATAGCCTACGGAAAGAAGAGCTGCAACTTTTGCAATTGGGAATCCTGTTGCCTTTGAAGCTAAAGCAGATGATCTACTTACTCGTGGGTTCATTTCAATTACTATCATCCTTCCATCTTTAGGATTAACAGCAAATTGAACATTTGAACCGCCTGTTTCAACCCCTATTTCTCTTAAGATCGCAAATGAAGCATTTCTCATAAGCTGATATTCTTTATCAGTCAGAGTTTGTGCCGGTGCAATTGTTATAGAGTCTCCGGTATGAACTCCCATAGGATCTAAATTTTCAATTGAACAAATAATAATACAGTTATCTTTTTTATCTCTAACAACTTCCATTTCAAATTCTTTCCAGCCAATTAAGGATTCATCTATCAATAATTCACTGGTTGGAGATAGTTCTAGACCTTTTTCACATATTTTCTTAAATTCTTTAATGTTATATGCAATTCCTCCACCAGTTCCGCCCATAGTAAAAGATGGTCTTATAATTGCAGGAAATCCGATTTCTTTTTGAACTTTTAAAGCATCTTCTATATTGTGAGCAATACCTGATTTTGGAGTTTCAATTCCAATTGATTTCATGGTTTGGTCAAATAATTGTCTATCTTCTGCTTTATCTATAGCCTCTCTAGAAGCCCCAATTAAAATAACCCCATATTTCTCAAGAACTCCTTCCTTAGCAAGTGACAAAGCACAATTTAAACCAGTTTGCCCTCCCATTGTTGGTAATATTGCATCTGGTTTTTCTTTTTCTATTATTTTTTCTACATTTTGCCAATGAATTGGCTCGATATATGTAGAATCAGCCATAAGAGGATCGGTCATAATAGTGGCAGGATTTGAATTAACTAATATAACTCTGAATCCTGCTTCTTTTAACGCCTTGCATGCCTGAGCACCAGAATAATCAAATTCACAAGCCTGTCCGATAATAATAGGGCCTGCTCCTATTATTAGTATTGATGATATATCAGTTCTTTTCGGCATAATTTTTAACTAAAGAATTAAATTTTTTGAATAAAGTTTGAATATCTTGAGGGCCAGGACTTGCCTCCGGATGACCCTGAAAACTAAAAGCTGGCTTGTCAGAAAATTCAATACCTTGAAGTGATTGATCAAATAAAGAAATATGTTTTGATTTAATATTCTGACCTAACGTGGAAGAATCAACTGCAAATCCATGATTTTGTGAAGTAATAAAAACCTCTCTAGAATCTAGATCTTGCACAGGATGGTTAGCTCCATGATGTCCAAATTTCATCTTGCTTGTCTT
>CABXPU010000035.1 GCA_902514105.1 uncultured SAR86 cluster bacterium | reverse complement strand
CAGTAAAAGGAATAACTAAAACAGGAAGAACGCATTTAATGGATGCTATGCCTATTGATATGTCAGAAGAGTTGCTTGCTTGGAGCGAGCAGCTAAAAACATCCAAGGCTTCTATTGAAGATGTTTGTGAAAAATTGCTTTATTTACCTCAAGGAGGAACAGCTGTTGGAACAGGTATTAATGCTCATAAAAGATTTGCAAAAGAATTTGCAAAAGAAATATCAAAATTAGCTAAAGTTAAAATTAAACCAAGCAATAATTTTTATAGAAGTCTTAGTGCTCAGGATTTATCAGTTCAGCTCTCAGGCGAACTTAAAAATTTAGCTGTAATTTTGATGAAAGTCTCCAACGATTTAAGGTGGATGAATAGCGGTCCTCTTTCTGGAATCGGTGAGATTGAATTACAAGCTTTACAGCCCGGAAGCAGCATTATGCCAGGTAAAGTAAACCCCGTGATACCTGAAGCCGTAGCTATGGTTGCTGCTGATGTAATGGGGAATGATGTTTCGGTAACTGTTGCTGCACAATCAGGCAACTTCCAGTTAAATGTTATGTTGCCCGTTATTGCATACAACAACCTTAAAAGTATTAATATATTAGCCGGAGGCATGGAAGCCTTAGCTAAAAAGGCTATTAAAACTTTTAAAGTTAATACAAAGAATATAGATGAATCTATAGCTAAGAATCCTATTCTTGTTACTGCATTAAATCCTATTATTGGTTATGAGAAGGCTGCATTTATTGCCAAAAAAGCTTATAAAGAAAGTAGGCCTATTCTTGAAGTAGCTCAAGAAGAAACAGGTATAAGTTTATCAAAATTAAAAAAATTATTAGATCCATCCAAATTAACTAAAGGTGGTATTAATGGTTGAGCTCTCAACTCAATCATGTGAAGCATGCCGAATTAATGCCCCAAGAGTTTCTGAAGAAGAAATTTCAAGCTTAATGCTTGAAATACCTAATTGGAATCTTGAAAAAGATTCAATAAATAAACTTAAAAGAGTATTTAATTTTTCTGATTATCAATCAGCTATTGATTTTTCTAATGGTGTGGCAAAAATGGCTGATTTAGAAGATCATCATCCTCAAATTGTCTTAGAATGGGGAAAAGTAACTGTTGTTTGGTGGTCTCATAAAACTAAAGGGCTGCATAAGAATGATTTTATATGCGCCTCAAAAACAGATAATTTATTTACAGAAAATTGAAAAAAATTACTCTTATTTATTCAGGTGGATCTGACTCATTCACATTGCTTCATCATGCCTTGGATCAAGGTATAGAGGTTGAATGCATTACTTTTAGTTATGGGCAAAAACATATTAAAGAAATCGATTTTGCGACAGAAAATTGCAAAAGACTAGGCCTAAGTCATACCCTTATAGATATTGGCGATCCTGAAAGCATATTTGGATCATCCTCATTGATAGATGAAGCGACCGATATACCCCATGGAAGTTATAAAGAAGAGTCTATGAAATCAACCATAGTGCCAAATAGGAATATGATTTTTATTTCTTATGCCATTGCTTATTCTATTGCTCATGATATAGATGAAGTTTGGTACGGAGCTCATGCAGGAGATCATTTTATATACCCTGATTGCAGGCCAGAATTTTTAAGATCAATGAATACAGCTGCTGAGTTATGTGATCCGTCTAAAATTTCTGTTAAAGCGCCTTTTATTAATCTTAATAAAGGCGAAATACTTAAAATAGGTCTTGGTTTGAATATTGATTATTCAAAGACATGGACTTGTTATAAGGGTCTGGAAAAAGCTTGCGGAAAATGCGGATCATGCGTAGAGAGAATCGAAGCGTTTACAGACAATAATTCTAGTGATCCTATTTCTTATTCCTAATGTATTCAATCAAAGAGATTTATAAAACTATTCAAGGAGAGGGCGCTCAAAGTGGGCGAGCAGCTGTTTTTGTTCGTTTTACTGGTTGTAATTTATGGTCTGGCAAAGAAAAGCATAGAGCTAATTCTATTTGCGATTTTTGCGACACTGATTTTATAGGAACTGATGGTGAAAATGGTGGCAAATATTCAGCTGAAGACTTGATTGATGTTATTAAGAGAATTTGGGATTCGAAATCAAAAGGCTATGTGGTTTTTACAGGCGGAGAACCAATGCTTCAATTAGATAAAGAGTTAATAGACATATGTAAAAAAAATAATTTTGAGACCGCAATTGAAACCAATGGAACTATTGAAATTGATTTTGAGATAGATTGGGTTTGCGTTTCTCCAAAATCAGGCTCTATTTTAAAAGTTTTTACAGGCGATGAACTAAAAGTTGTTTTTCCTCAAGAAGAAATCAAGTTAGATCAATTGCAAAAATTAAGTTTTAATCATTACTTTGTCCAGCCTATGGACTCAGAGCGTGGAGAAAAGAATACAATTGAAGCAATAGAATTCTGCAAGAAGAATCCGCAATGGAAACTTAGTCTTCAGCAGCATAAATTATTAGGAATTCCATAGACGACTTTTTTTTATCTATAATCTTGAGTTATAATCTCGCATGGACAAAGTAAAACAAAAAGCATTAACATTCGACGATGTGCTTCTTTTACCGAGGTACAGCGACTTTATGCCTAGTGAAGCCTCACTAGAGACTCGATTAACAAAAAATATCTCTTTAAAGATACCTTTAGTATCTTCTGCTATGGATACGGTAACAGAATCCCGCATGGCTATAGCATTAGCTGAAACTGGAGGTATAGGTATCATTCATAAAAATTCTTCTATTGAAGATCAATGCATGCAAGTTAAAGCAGTCAAAAAGCATGAAAGTGGTGTTGTAAGAGATCCTTCAACCATAAGATCAACTAAAACGATAGGTGAGTTAAAACAATTAACCGAAGAGTTAAAAATTTCTGGAATGCCTGTTGTAGATGATGATGAATTAAAAGGGATTGTTACGGGTAGAGATTTTAAATATGCAGATGACATGGAATCTGAAGTTTCTTCAATCATGACTCCAAAAGATAAACTGATAACAGTTGTTGAGGGTACATCCCAAGAAGAAGTTAAGAAGCTTATGTATAACAACAGAATTGAAAAGATTTTAGTTACAGATAAGTCTGGGCAGCTTACAGGACTTGTGACCATGAAAGACATTGAGAAATCTGCTGAGCATCCTGATGCTACCAAAGATTCTCAGGGTCAGCTTATGGTTGGAGCCGCATTAGGCACAGGTTCAGACACTTTAGATAGGGCTAAAGCCTTGGTAGAGGCTGGGGTAGATGTTTTTGTTGTCGATAGCGCACATGGCCATACCAAAAATGTTATTGATACTATTAAAAGCATTAAACAAGAGTTTAAAAATATTGATTTAATAGGCGGTAATGTTGCTACAGCTGAAGGTGCTTTAGCTTTAAAAGATGCTGGAGCTGATGCAGTTAAGGTAGGCATGGGTCCTGGATCTATTTGTACCACAAGAATTATTGCTGGCATTGGTGTTCCGCAAATTACAGCGATTATGAATATAAAAGAAGCCCTTAAAAAAACTGATGTCGCAATTATTGCTGACGGAGGGGTTCGCTTTTCAGGAGATATATCTAAAGCAATTGCTGCTGGAGCAGACTCTGTTATGTTAGGAAGCTTGTTTGCAGGAACAGAAGAAGCTCCTGGAGAAGTTGAGTTATTCCAAGGTAGGAGTTTTAAAATCTATAGAGGAATGGGTTCATTAGGTGCTATGTCTGAGAGACAGGACACCAATAGATATTTTCAAGAAGATGTTGATGATGAAAAATTAGTACCCGAAGGTATTGAAGGTAGAGTTCCTTATAAAGGTTGGGTTGGTAACGTTATTAATCAACTGACTGGCGGTATTCGTCAAAGCATGGGCTACATTGGGTGTAAAACTATTAAAATTATTCAAGATGAGAGTCAATTTATAGAAATTACTAATGCAGGAATGGCTGAGAGCCATGTGCATGATGTAATGATTACCAAAGAAGCACCTAATTATCAAAGAAGTTAATATATAGAAGAATAAAAATGAGCGATCCATTAGATTTAAAAAAATACGTTAGAACTGTAGAAGATTTCCCAATACCTGGAATTCAGTTTAAAGATATAACCAGTCTTATTGAAACCCCTGAGGCTTTTGTTAAGACTTGTAATGAACTTACAAGAGTGAGTGCTGAATTTAATTCAACTTTAGTTGCGAGTATTGAAAGTAGAGGTTTTATTTTTGCTGGCTCTATTGCGCATGATTTAGCGCTTCCATTTGTTCTTGCTAGAAAACCTGGAAAATTACCAAACGAAACTTTTCAAAAAAGTTTTGATCTTGAGTATGGAAGCACTTCTATAGAAATTCAAAAGAATACCCAAATAACAGAAGATGAAAGAGTTGTTATCGTTGATGATTTAGTAGCAACAGGCGGAACTGCAATTGCATGCGCCGAGCTATTGACTGAAAACTTTGATGTAAAAGAATCAAATATCTTGATATTAGGGATTATAGATCTGCCTGACTTAGGTGGAAGTAAGCTAATGAAAGATCGTGGATATAACATTGAGACCTTAATATCTTATTAATAGAGCAGAAATATAGATAAATTTAATCAATGGGCGCTAAAGCAAAAATTTCATTAGATAATAAAAACATTGATACCATTTTGGTTTTAGATTTTGGCTCTCAATATACTCAATTAATAGCAAGACGAGTCAGAGAATCAGATGTTTACTCTGAGATCCTTCCATGGGATATAGATGAAAATAAGATTAAAGCGATAAAACCAAAGGGAATCATTCTCTCTGGCGGCCCAGAATCTGTAACCGAAAGCCACACCCCAAGAATACCTCAAGTAGTATTTGATTTAGATATTCCTATATTAGGTATTTGTTATGGCATGCAAACTTTAGCTGAACAAATGGGCGGACAAGTTATTTCTGCTGATCATAAAGAATTTGGCCATGCTGAAATTAACATTAAATCAGATTCAGTTCTGTTCTCAGGATTGGATAAAACGTTAAACGTATGGATGAGTCATGGAGATCAAGTCCAAGATATCCCGGATGAATTTACTCTTGTAGCTTCAACTTCAACTGCTCCTATTGCAGCAATGCAGCATAATTCAAAACCTATTTATGCTCTACAGTTTCACC
>CABXPU010000034.1 GCA_902514105.1 uncultured SAR86 cluster bacterium | reverse complement strand
TAAGAAGCCAAATGTCAGATTCTGGTGGAGGTTTAATGGGTGAAAATCCTGATGGAAGCGCTAAAGAGATATCTATATTGCACTGCGTACCTTTATTTCATGTTACAGGGAGTCATGCTGCATTTTTAATGTCTATTCTTATAGGCAGAAAAATAGTCATGATGAAAAAGTGGGATGCTACCGAAGCATTAAAATTAATCGAACAAGAGAGGGTAACCAATATAACCGGTGTCCCAACTCAAACCTGGGAGTTACTCAGTCATCCAGAAAGAGAAAAATATGATATTTCATCTCTTGAAGATCTTGGGGGTGGTGGTGCCGCAAGACCTGCTGAGCATGTTAAGTTAATGGATGAACAACTTGAAGCAAAACCTTCAATTGGTTACGGATTATCTGAAACTAATGCTCTTGGAACTCTTAATGGGGGTGGGGAGTATATAGAATACCCATCAAGCTGTGGGCGAGCAGTACCTCCTTTAACAGATATTAAAATTATTGATGCCGATGGTAAATCTTTAAAAGGAGGTGATGTTGGAGAAATCCTTATTAAATGTCCTGGCAATATGGTTGGGTATTGGAAAAATCCAGAAGCAACCGCCGAGGTGCTAGATGATGATGGTTGGTTTAAATCAGGAGACTTGGGATATTTTGATGGACCATTTTTACATATAGTAGATCGTGTAAAAGATTTGGTTATAAGAGGTGGAGAAAATATTTCCTGTATTGAGGTTGAAGCTGCAATATATGAACATGCAGATGTTCTTGAGGTTTGTGTTATAGGTATACCAGATGAAAGATTAGGCGAACAAGTTGGAGCAGCTATTCATTTAAAACCAGAGATTCAATTACAGCCAGAAGATATCCAGATATTTCTTGATGGCAAACTAGCAAAATTTAAAATACCTGTAGACATAAGATTCTATCAAGATCCACTGCCAAAGATTGCCTCAGGTAAATTTGATAAACCTCAGCTAAGAGAGATATTTAATCAAGATTGATTTTTTAATAAAAAAGCGTATAAAAGTAAGAGGAATGTCACAAAATAGATATGTCAGATAAAATTCTTGTAATTGAAGATGAGCCAGATATTAGAAAGACTCTTGAATATAACCTAACAAGGGAAGGTTTTAATGTTTATGGATGCGGATCGCTTCAGGAAGCTAGAAATTTTTTAAAAAAACAAGAATTTTCTATTGTATTACTTGATCTAATGTTGCCTGATGGCTCAGGTCTAGATTTATGCAAGGAAGCTAAATCAAATGAGGCTACAAAGGATATTCCAATTGTTATTATTACTGCCAAGGATGACGAAGTAGATAAGGTTGTTGGTTTTGAATTAGGCGCTGATGATTATGTAACAAAACCTTTTAGCGTAAGAGAATTAATATTAAGAGTTAAAGCTATATTAAAAAGGAACCTTAAATCATCTATTCCGCCGGTTGAGATTAAAAGAAGTTTTGGCTCTTTAACAATGGATACTGAATCTCATGAAGTTTTTATTGATGATCACGAAATTATCTTAACCGCATTAGAGTTTAAATTATTAAATCAATTAGTTGAAAGAAGAGGAAGAGTCCAAACTAGAGATCAGCTCCTAGAGGACGTTTGGGGATATAGTGCAGATGTTACTACTAGAACGGTAGATACTCATATTAAAAGGTTGAGAGAAAAGCTTGGATCAATGGGTAAATATGTTCAAACAAAAAGAGGCGTTGGCTATAAATTCTCACGCACACCTGAATAATTAAATGGGAATCAGATCCCGTATTTTCTTTCTTGTCTTTCTATTACTGACTGCTAGTATAGGCATTTCATATGTTGTTGCTGAAAGAGACCTAACTAAAGCCTTTGAACTTCAAACAGTTAATGAATTAAAAAAACAAGCTGGCCTATTAGTTTCCTCAATTGATGATATTAATAAATTTTCATCAATTGAAGAGGCTGATGCTGTAGCTGATTCTCTTGGAATGGCAGCAAGTTCAAGAGTGACCCTAATACTTAATAACGGAGAGGTTGTAGGAGATTCCAATCTAAATATCGACCAAATTAAATCTATTGATAATCATGCCAATAGGGAAGAAGTAATTGAGGCTCTTAAAAAAGGATCAGGGTGGGTATCTAGATACAGCAACAATCTTGAACAAGATTTACTATATTTTGCAATTCAAGATAATAATAAAATTAAACCTAATATTATTAGAATATCCGTTCCGCTCAATGATCTTCAAAGCGCAACAAGCACATTACAAATTTCAGTTATTTTATTATTTGTTGTTGTATTTATAGTTTCAGTTTTTGCTAGTGTAGTGGCAGCTAATTATTTATATTCAAATATTGAGGAATTGGCAGATGCTGCAACCAATATAGCAGACGGGGATTATAAAAAAAGAGATATCAGCGCTCTTCCAACCCAAAGAGTTGATGAAATTGGTACAGTTGCTAGATCTATTTCTCAAATATCCGAAGATTTAAAAGATCAAATTGAAATGATCGCCAAACAGCGTGATCAATTTGGCTTGGTTTTAGATGACTTGGGTGAAGGTATTCTTGTAACTGATACAGAGGGTAAAGTTGTATACAACAACGAACAATCCTCAAGGATCTTAAATACTAATGATTTAGATAAAAAAAATATAAATTCTCTTAAGCTGCCTGCTATCAATTATCTTTTTAATAGAGTGGTTAGTAAAAAAAGAGCAGATATAGAATTTGAAATCGAATTAGAGGACAAGTCTACAAGATGGGTTCTTGGTTCAATGAATCAATCTAAAACAACTGGAGAATTTATTTTAGTTCTTCATGATATAACCCAATTAAGACAATTAAATTCAATGAGAAGAGATTTTGTATCAAATCTTTCTCATGAGCTTAGGACACCAGTTAGTGTTATTAGAGCTAACTCAGAAACCTTATTAGACGGTGCTCTTGAAAATAAAAAAGATGCCAAAATTTTTGCTAAAGCAATCCTACATAACTCTGAAAGATTATCTTCAATGGTAAGTAACCTTATAGATCTTTCTAGGATTGAATACGGATATTAAAGGAATTAATTTTGATTCTTTTATGGAATCATTTTTAGTTTCCATGAATACAATTGCTAAAAAGATTGATATTAAAATAAATTACTCGCCTAGTCATGAAACTTTAATTCTTGCAGACATTCAAGCTTTGGAAAGGATTATGAATAATTTGCTTGATAATGCATTAAAGTACTCAAATCCAGGTAGTTCAATTGAGATTTCTACTAAAGATCAAGGAAAAATGATTAAAATGATGGTTGCAGATTCTGGTATAGGTGTTTCCAATGAGGACCAGGAACATATTTTTGATAGGTTCTATAGAACTGCTTCTGCGAGAGCATCAGAGAATGAAGGAAGCGGTTTAGGTCTAGCTATAGTTAAAAATTTAATAAATAGTTTGAATGGAGAAGTTGGTATAACTCCAAAAGATAAATCTGGATCAATTTTCTGGTTTACACTCCCTAAAAGCACTTAATATAACGTTTTTTCATAAAAATCTTTACTTTAATCACCATTATGTCTAATATATGTCACTTAAATGTCACATAGATGTCACATTTAGAAAAATAAGGAGAACAATATCATGGTTAAATTTATATGGAATAAATTACATTTTATTATGAAATCTGGTCGCCTTAATAAGATAGTAAGGATTTCTGGATTAAAATAATAAAATAGGTCTTTATTAGCTCTAATAAGTATTTATAGAGTATGCAAGATTGATAAAAAATGAGCTACACTATGTAGCTCTTTTTTATTATGAATACTAAACAAATTAAAAGATTAATAATTGGCTTTGTTGGCTTTCTATCTATTGCCTTATTTCTCATGCTTGTTTTGAATTTTATCAATAAACCGAATATTCAAGATATTCAATTTACAAATATAGATAAAATTAATAAAGGATCAAATAATAGTGCCGGACAAGAAGTTGAAGATATAAAAAATGCTGATTTTAGTTATACAATAGTCGGTTATAGATATGGAGATTCCAGATCTTCAGTGATTGTTAAAAGAGGGAATAAAGAATTTGTTTTGTATGAAGGCGATCTTTTAGAAAATAGATACGAGCTAATAAGTATTAGCCCAGATGAAATTATTTTTAAAGGATCAGGTAAACTGTATAAATTAGAGAACAAGATCGGTAAGTAAATATGAAAAGGTCATTTAAATCATTTTTTTATGTATTTTTATTAATAATGCCTTCTCATGTCTTGTCGCAAGATGCATTTGTTTTAAATTATGAAGATGCAGATATCAAAAAAGTTTCACAAGACATTGCAAGATTTTCAAAAAAAACAATTATTCTAGATCCAAGAGTCAAAGGAAAAATTACTATATATTCCAATGCTAGTTTAAATAGTGACCAAGTTTGGGATGTTTACTTAAGAACTATTCAAGTTAATGGTTTTAGCTCTATTGCTGAAAATGGAGTAGTGAGGATCGTTCCAGAAAATGAAGCTACAAGGGATGATAACGATGTAAATCAAGAAAGTGGTAATTATCTGACGGCTATTATCCCTTTAATAAATAGATCTGCCGCAGAAATATTACCAATGATTAAACCTATAACTGGAAGACAATCCCATCTTTCCAGTATACCTTCAATTAATTCAGTTCTTTTAGTAGATAGACTAAGTAATGTAAATAGGATTAAGGGTTTATTGGCTGAGCTTGATAAAGATAATAGTGCCAAGATTACTATCATTAAATTAAATAATTTATCAGCAATTGAGGCAGTTAGAATATTAGAAAAATTAAAAGCACAAAACAACCCAACAATAAGCAACTTTGTTGCTATTCCTTTTAGTCCATCCAACTCTATAATACTCTCAGCAAATTCAACTATTACTTCAAATGTTGAAAAAAACCCTTACTTCGCTTGATTTGGATGTCAAAGCTAATAAATCAATTGATGTTGTTTATTTAAAATATGCAAAAGCTGAAGAGATTGCAGCAATACTTAATAGTGTTTCAGATAGATTTGCCGCTAGCCCTGATGGGATTAAGACAGTCATAACCCATCATGAAAAAACTAATTCTCTAGTTATCTCATCAGAAGAGTCTAATATTCCAGGCATAAGAAATCTTATATCTAAACTTGATATACGAAGAGCACAGGTTCTTGTAGAGGCAATAATTGTAGAATTATCTGAAACTGCTGCAAATAATCTTGGTGTTGAAACTATCTATAAAGGTTCTGATGATGGCGATATTCCTATTGGAGTTACTTCATTCGATGTTGGAACTGGGCCAGACTTATTAGCATTAGCTGGATCAGTATCATCTGATGGAACAGATGCCACCTTAAGCCAGGTTGCGACTTCCTCTCTTTTAGGAGCGCAAGGATTGGTTGCTGGCTTTGGCAATTTAACAGGCGATGATAATTTTATTGGTATTATTAATGCAGTTGC
>CABXPU010000033.1 GCA_902514105.1 uncultured SAR86 cluster bacterium | reverse complement strand
AGTAATGGTAAAAAAATTAGAAGGTGCTGGTTTAAGAGGTCAGGTCGCAGGTGAAACATCACTTTCTACTGTTGGTCAAATAGAAGGTTTAGCCTACAGAGGGCATAAAATTGAGACGCTAGCAGAAAAAGCTACTTTTGAAGAAGTTGCATATTTACTTCTTTATAACAAGCTTCCCAATCAATCAGAACTAGATTCTTATAAAGCCTTATTAAAAGAACAAAGAGATTTACCCCAAGTCTTAAAAGACGTATTAAAAAAAATACCTGCATCTGCTCATCCCATGGATGTTATGAGGACCGGCACTTCAATGCTTGGAAATTTAGAGCCAGAGGGCGATTTTGATAATCAAATGAATGCAATTAATAGGATGGTTGCCACCATGCCTTCAATCGTTACGTACTGGTATAAGTTTTCTCATGAAGGTGAGGATATTAATTTAGTTAATGATGAAGATACTATGGCAGGTCATTTTCTCCATATTCTTCATGGCAAAACACCATCTGACCTGCACAGAAGAGTAATGGATGCTTCTTTGGTTTTATATGCAGAGCATGAATTTAATGCTTCAACCTTTACAGCTAGAGTCTGTGCATCAACTATGTCTGATATTCACTCATGCGTTGTAGCTGCCATTGGGTCTTTAAGAGGA
This sequence comes from uncultured SAR86 cluster bacterium, assembly GCA_902514105.1. Lineage (GTDB taxonomy): Bacteria > Pseudomonadota > Gammaproteobacteria > Magnimaribacterales > D2472 > MED-G78. The sequence goes on along the minus strand of CABXPU010000033.1, from coordinate 5,198 downwards.
CCGCTTCATGGCGGAGCTAATGAAAAAGCAATGGAGTTAATTGAGGATTGGACTTCTAGAGATGAAGCCAAAGAAAAAATATTAGCCATGCTTGCTAACAAAGAAAAAATAATGGGATTCGGTCACGCAGTTTATTCGATTAGAGATCCGCGTAATGCTGTGATCAAAGAGTATGCGAAAGAGCTATCACTTCTTCATGATAATGATGCTTTGTATCAAGTTGCTGAAGAAGTCGAACAGGTTATGGCCGATGAGAAAAAAATGTTTGCCAATGCAGACTTTTTTCATGCACCTGCATATTTTTATATGGGTATACCTACTAAACTCTTTACTCCTATATTTGTAATGTCTCGCGTTTCTGGATGGACAGCTCATTGCATGGAGCAAAGAGCTAATAATAGAATTATTAGACCAAGCGCAGATTATATTGGAGTAGAAACCTCTGAATGGGTTGATTTAGCAGATAGGTCTTAATTTATGTCATCAAATGTCGATCTAAATATCAGACCAGGATATGACTCTGTTATATCTGAGATTGCAAATTATGTTTGCGATTTTGAAATAAAGTCTGAACTAGCCTTAGATACTGCCAGAAATTGTCTTATGGATACTATAGGGTGTGGCCTACTAGCTCTTCAATTTCCTGCATGCACAAAAATGCTAGGCCCAGTCGTTGAAGGAACTTCAGTTCCATTTGGCGTAAGAGTTCCAGGCACCAATTATAGATTAGATCCAGTTAAAGGAGCTTTTGATATAGGTTGTATTATCAGATGGTTGGATTATAACGATACTTGGCTTGCTGCTGAGTGGGGACATCCTTCTGATAATTTGGGCGGAATACTTGCTGTAGCTGATTTTATTTCTCAACAAAATACAGCTGAAGGTAAAGAGCCATTAAAGATGAAAACAGTTCTTGAGTCTATGATTATGGCTCATGAGATTCAAGGTGTTCTTGCTTTAAAAAATAGTTTTAATAAAGTCGGATTAGATCACGTAGTTCTAGTAAAAGTAGCTTCAACTGCACTAGTAACTAAATTAATGGGTGGGAGTAAAGAGCAAATCAAAGATGCAGTCAGTCAGGCCTGGGTCGATGGTCAGAGTCTTCGAACCTATCGTCATGCTCCTAATGCTGGTTCAAGAAAAAGTTGGGCGGCTGGTGATGCTACTAGCAGAGCTGTTAGATTAGCAATGATTACACTTTCAGGAGAAATGGGCTATCCAGGCGTTTTATCTGCACCTGTGTGGGGATTTGAAGATGTATCTTTTAAAGGTGAGCAATTATCTTTACCTCAAGCATTTGGAACATATGTAATGGAGAATGTACTCTTTAAAATTAGTTTCCCAGCAGAATTTCATGCTCAAACTGCTGTAGAAGCTGCAGTGACTCTTCATCCAAAGGTAAAAAACAGATTAGATGATATAAAAGCAATTGAAATAACAACACATGAATCTGCTATTCGTATTATCTCAAAGGTTGGCGAATTGAATAATCCCGCTGACAGAGATCATTGTTTGCAATATATGGTTGCAATAGGATTACTAAAAGGTGATTTGGTTGCTGAAGATTATGAGGATGATGTTGCTTCTGATCCAAGAGTAGATGAGCTTAGAGAGAAAATGATTATCAATGAAGATAAAAGATATTCTGATGAGTATCATGAGGCTGATAAACGTTCTATAGCAAATAAAATTCAAATACACTTTAATGATGGCTCTTCTACTGATTCTATAGAAGTTGAGTATCCAATTGGTCATAAACGAAGAAGAGAAGAAGGCATACCAGTCCTTGAAAAAAAGTTTATGCATAATCTAAAAATTACATTCGATGAAGATAGATGTAACAAAATTTATAACCTTTGCTGTGATCAAGGCGCATTAGAGGAATATACAGTCCCAGATTTTCAAGAGCTTTTCTCAATAGAAATAAATAACTTCTAACGGTTTAAAATAAGTTTTTTAGAAAACATAAAAATGTTTTTTATTATGAAAATTACTATCTATCAAGCCTATAAATAAAGTTCTTATATTTTTAGAAATATGTATAAAAAATACATTATTATGTTTATATAGTTAGTTACTATAGATTGGAGTAGATTTGACGCATAGCAATAAAAGCTTAATTTTTATTATTTTTATAATAATATTTCTTACTTCATGCGGTGGAGGTGGAGGAGGAAGTACACCTGCTGAACCAAGTCCAACTGCAAGCCTTTCCAGCTCTTCTTCTTCAGTCTTATTAGGTTCAGTTATTACCCTTACCTGGTCATCGACAAACGCTACTTCTTGCACAGCATCTGGAGCTTGGTCTGGGAGTAAAGCTACCAGTGGAACTGAGGATGTAACGATTTCAACACCAGGCAACAATCAATTTAGTATTAGTTGCTCAGGCTCAGGTGGCTCATCATCAGCTTCAACAACTATTGAAGGCTATCGCAATGCACAGGGTATGGTTGCATATGCGAGTTATACACGTGGAGCTGAAGTTTTTATAGATACTAATAATAATTATATTATTGATAATTCAGAGAGCTCAGTTACATCTAATAATGATGGAAGTTTTGCAATGAGGTATACCGATGGAAATTTAGTGAGTTTAGGAGGAATAGATCTAGATTCAGGGGTGCTTCTCAGCGATTTATCAGCAATTCATACACTCGCAGGACATTCTGAATTTGTAGTAATTACCCCAGTAACTTCGGTAGCATCCTTTATGATAAATGCTGGAGATATTAATAACTCTCTTGGTATTCACTCCTCTTTAGATATTTTCAGTTTCGATCCTATTATAAACAAGGGTGATTCAGGGATTAATGATTATTTATTCGAAAAGGGAAACCAAATAGGTGTTCTAGCAATGTCCGCTCAGAATGTAACTAACTATTTAAATAGCTCTTCTGATTCCACTCAAGATTTTTATAAAGCTATTGCAGAAGAAATAGAGGCAGAGTTTGCATTAACTTCTAGCAGAGTTGATATTGAATTAAATGCTTTTATAGCAAAACTTTTAGACAACGTAATTAATATTAAGAATATTAGTATTTCTGATCAAGCCAAGTTAGATACTGCAGAATCATTAGCATCAGTCATTCCAATCTTAAAAGTAAAAACTCATAACTCCATAAACACAGCTATATTTAATTTTACATCTACAACTCTTCAAAATGATATACAGCAAATTGCTGCAGGAACAGCAAGCGCATCTTTAATCAATAGTTACCGTAACGACATCATAAATTATATAGCTACTGATCAGAATATTGATCCTGCAGATATCACTTCAAATATTGGAGAAGGTGATGACACTTTATATGGTGGAGATGGCGATGATACTTTATATGGTGGAGATGGCGATGATACTTTATATGGTGAAGCTGGGAATGACACTCTATACGGTGGAAGTGGTCAAGATTTACTATATGGCGGCGATGGCAATGATATTTTATATGGTTCTGATAATTTCGACGAGTTATATGGCGGGAGTGGTGATGATATTCTTGATGCTGGGGATGGCAAAGACCAGCTTTATGGCGGCAGCGGCTCAGATATTTTTATTACTCGTAAAGGCGATGGTGCAGATGGATTTACTAAAACAAGCGTTATTCATGATTTTGAAGACGGAATTGATAAAATTCACTTAGATGATGATTTAACTTTCTCTGACCTTTCGATAACACAAGGTACTCAAGGCTCATTTAGTGTTGGCGGATATACTTTTTATTATGATTACAGAAATCATGCTTTGCTAAGAGCGGGTAGTGAATATCTATTCATGATACTTGATACTGACCATAGTACTATTTCAGCAGAAGATTTTAACTAAAAATAATTTAATTGGATTTGAACATATAACCTTTAGTCAAAGAACAGAACATTACTTCGATAGAACCTATGGTAATTTAGGAGCTAAATTAGTATTTAATTTTTAGAAAATCTATAAATTGCTGCTTTAAAGCATTAAAGAGTTTTATTTTTACTCATATTATGCTTATATATAAGATCATTTAAAGCTTATAAAGATTTGATAGTTCTTAAAAATAAAAGTTATACCACTGTCTTGATATCATTATTGCTTCTGGTTTCATGCGGTGGAGGCGGAGGAGGCAGCACACCTGCTGAACCAAGTCCAACTGCAAGCCTTTCAAGCTCATCTTCTTCAGTCTTATTAGGTTCAGTTATTACCCTTACCTGGTCATCGACAAACGCTACTTCTTGCACAGCATCTGGAGCTTGGTCTGGGAGTAAAGCTACCAGTGGAACTGAGGATGTAACGATTTCAACACCAGGCAACAATCAATTTAGTATTAGTTGCTCAGGAGCTGGTGGTTCAAGGTCAGCTTCAGTTACTGTTGAAGGCTATAGAAACACCGATGGTGTTTCTGTTGATGGTTATATTAGGCAAGCAGATATCTTTATTGATACCAATGATTCTTATGTTTTAGATTCTGATGAAGATTCAACCACATCGGATAACGATGGTAAGTTTACTATTAAATATTCAGACGGGAATCTTATTAGTTTAGGCGGAACCGATCTTGATTCTGGTAACGCTTTGGATAATTTGCTTATAGTTCACAAATTAACAGGTCACTCAGATTTTAAAGCCCTTACTCCTGTTACCTCAATAGCTGCTTTCATGGTTGATCCATCTTTAATTAATTTAGCTCTAGGAATTGATGATTCGCTTGATGTGACTACTGTGGATCCTGTGGCAGGTAAGGGCGATAACGGCATCAATGATTATCTTTATGAAAAGGGTAATCAGCTCACAGTTCTAGCTTATGCTTTGCAAAATACAACTAATAATCTTAATGCCACAACAGAGACCACTCAAGATTACTTTAAAGCTATAGCCGAAGAGGTAGACGCTGAATACACAACTACATCAGTTAAGGTAGATATTGAAACCGAAGCTTTTATTACTAAAGTTATTGATAATATTATTACTGCTAAGACTTTAACTGTAGCTGAAGAAAACAGAAGTAACCTTATTACTGCGCTTGCTTCAGTTATGCCAGTTATTGAGGTTAAAGCTACTGATGCTTTAACCACAGCAGTCTTTGATTTTGCAACCAGCACTCTTCAAACAGACACTCAAGCAATAGCTAACGGCTCTGCAACAGCAGACATTATTACTAGTTATGAGACAGATATTCTTAATTATATAGCAACCGATCAAGACGTTGATCCTGATGAATTAG
>CABXPU010000032.1 GCA_902514105.1 uncultured SAR86 cluster bacterium | reverse complement strand
GAATTCTATGGTAGCGCTATTGATGGCTATATTAGTGGAGCAAATATATTTATAGATCAAAACTTTAATTTTCTTAAAGATGAAGGAGAGTTATCAGCTATATCAGATTCAGAAGGTAAATTTGAGATTTCAACTGAAAACTTGTCTTTATATGAGTGTTTAAAAAATAGGCCGATAGTTGCTGATGTTCCTGTTAATGCAGTTGATTCAACTTTAGGCGCTGTAACAAAAGCATATCAAATGATATTGCCTTCATTAAATGATAGTGGTGCAGAAAAGATTGTTATATCACCTTTTTCAACTTTATTTTCTGAACAAATTACAAAGGCTAAAGATGATCTTAAATTAGAAAATGAATTAACAGTTACAGAAGGCTGTCAAACTATTGGTGATAGCATTGCATCAAATATAACTTTAAAGATTCAAGGTTTAAAATCTACCTTAGATTCTTTGGGGGTTACCTATGACGAATTAACAGATAATTTTATATCTTCGCCTAATGGAATTATTTCAGAAACAACAGCCCAAAATATTGCTCAATTCTTACCTTCTATTTCATCCCTTCAATCAATTTTAAAGACCGAAATGAGTAGTAACTTTGGTTTTGATATAAATCCATCAATTATTATTGGTGAAGATACTATAAGTGAAGTTTTTGATCCAAGCAGGACTGGAGATATAAGTGAAGTACCTGTAACTTTATTTACCTCCTTTACCTCAGATCCTAATTCTTCTGGCTGGTACAAACAGTCCACGATAAATGCTAAAGGCTCTAAATTAAACTCAACTAATAATCTCATTCCTTTTAAATGCTATTCAAGCAATAGTGAGGATTGTCTTGAAGACAGTATAACGCTTGAAACATTAGCCAATTATTCAAAGGATTATAGAAATTCTGTAGGTTGGTATAGATCAGTTAATAACACTGATCCTATCTCTATTGGGCTCGTAACGAATGGCTCAATTGAAGTCTCCTCTAGTGATGTTAGATATTATGATGATTCCAGTGAGAGCACTTTGCATAGCTGTGGAGTTGAAGAAATTATTCAACTAACTGGATCAAAAGTAAATCAAATTGGATATGCTTACCAATATCAAACAAATTATAATGAAGGCACAGGTCTTCAAAATGGCTGCAATATTACCTCTGATCTTAGAAGAGCTACCATTGAAATTAGAAAATTTGGAACTGATATTAATGGTAATGAAGAGTCCTTATCAACTTCATATACAACAAGTGACATTAATTCATCTGCTCTGTTCTCATCAAAACCAGTTAACTTATTTAGCGACTTTGACAATGTAGATCCGTTAGGAATTTTGAATGAAATAGCCAATCTGGAATTTGATCTTTCTAAAGCTGATTCTATTAGATCAAGTCTTGGGGCTGATGAGAAAGTTGAATTTAGATATTCACTGAGACATTCTAATGGACAGTTTTCAAAACAATATACCTTAACAATAAGATCTATTAATGCTAATGATTCTCTTTCACAGGAAACATATGATGAAAATGGTGTTATAACATCATCTAGCACTGATTCTGGATCAAGCGCTATACAGACATATAGAAAGAAGGTTCTAGATGAAGCCCCCAACACTTCTGTTATTGATAACAATTATTACTCAAATCAATCTCCAGTAATTACTTCAGATGCAACCTTTAGTGGAGCTGAAAATCAAACTGCTATTGGTAGTGTAACCGTAACTGATCCAGAAGGTGACACTATAACTTATGCAGTAAGTGGGACTGAATTAGCTATTTCATCAGCAGGCGTCTTAACTTTTGTAACAGCTCCTGACTATGAAACTAAAACATCCTATTCTGCCGACGTTACAGTTTCAGATGGTGAATATTCATTAACACAAACATTAACAGTTTCGGTTCAAAATATATTAGAAGATTTCATTAATTCTTCATTCTCAATTTCTAACGGTACAATCACAGCAGCACCTGTTCTTACTGTCAACGCTACCATTGATGAGCTTTCAAAAGTTAAAAAAGTTTATGCAGAACTTAGCAGCCTTGCTTTAACACCCATAACAATTATTGACTCCGGAGGTTTTGAACGTACAGTCGCTCCAAACTGTTTTAATGCATATGATGTTTATGAGATGACAAAAAATGATGCTACATCATGGTCACTAACTCAAACTTTAAGTGATGAGATTTCTGATTTATGTCAGTATGCAGTAAATTTTTATGTAAATTTTTATGATGAAACTGTTGAGACAGCTCCACCAACCAATGGCGTACATCTGACTTCTGGTAATAAGAGACTGCATGATAATGAATTGCAGTACTCTGAGTATTATAGACCGGTATATCCTTACACAACTGAAAATACAGTTACTATTGCTAACCCTAGAGCTGACAGCACAAAGGATGGAACCGATGGGCAAACCGGAATATTTGCTGCAACCAATGCTAAGAAAGTTTATATTTGGGATCCTGATGAAGTCTATCCTTCAGAATGTTCTACAGCCTCTTACAATTTAACTCTTGCAGATGAATTAGGAATAGAGCAAACAATTACCACTCCTGTTATTGCTGATTGGACAAATGCTTGTCAAAACGCAGTTATGACAAATATCTCGACAGACTCAAGCAAAGTAAAATATGAACTATACATATATTCAATTGAAGAATTGAGTCATGTTTATGCATATATATACGGCTCATTAAAAGATATATCAGGAAGTAGATATACTGCAAATGGCGGATTTACCTCAAGAGAGCTTAGTGTTAAATTTGCAGATATATATACCAGTGATAAGAGAAAAGCTTATATGCAGTGGGAGTTTGATAAGGCTTTTTTACCTGAAAACATTGATAATCAAGGCCCCCCTATTTTAAATGTAGAATCAATTGATGAGAATGGTATTGTTATAGAAGCTATGGGTGGAAATATGGTTGTCGATTCCGGAGGGAGTGATTCTGACACAACGCCACCTGAAATTGTATCTGTTGCTATAACTGATTATGAGAATTCAGAATATCCACAAAGAAACTTTGCTAAATTTGATGTTGAATTTAAAAATGAAGCTACCTCTGGAGCTCTTACATCTATTAGAGATATTTGGTTCGATGTATATGGTGGGCCAACGTGTACTCAGAAAGCATTTTATGTCAGGGATGATTTGGATGGAAAGATTTCAACCGATTTGACATTAGCTACTTCAACCTTCCCAATTTTAAAACAGAATGAGGGCACGTATATCATTAGAGCCATGAATATTAATGATCATGGCTATGCAGAAATTTATTATGGAGGAACAGATGTTGTTTCAGACCCAAATTCAATAATTGGGACTACATTCACCATAGGCGATGGCACAGCAGATTCCTGTCCCTTGTTTACACAAGGTTCTGGCGGGGGTTCTGTAAGTGTAAGTGTTGATGAGAATGAAAAATCAATAGGAACTTTTGCTGCAACCGCGTCATCAAATGATGTTATTACATACACTCTCGCTGAATGGACAGGGGCCAGTAATGGAGTATCCATACTTAACCTTGTTTCAATTAATCCTTCAACAGGAGCTTTAAGTTATATCAATTCTCCTGATCGCGAGGGTGACATAACATATAGCGGCGGGGTTAGCATAGTTGCAACATCACAAAATTTAAATGTTACTGCAAACTTGAATGTCGATGTAACTATTACTAATTTAAATGATAATGCGCCTATATTTACTTCATCTGAAACTTGGAATGCAGACGAAAATCAAACTGCAATAGGTTGTGTTAGTGTGAGTGATGCTGATGCTCCTCCAGTATCAGCCCCTATAGTAGGACAAACTACATGCTCCCAACCAGACGGAGTTACTTTTACAGTATCTGGCGATAATTTAGAAATTAGCTCGGATGGCAGACTTGCATTTACATCAGCGCCTGACTATGAAACTAAATCTTCTTATACCGGGACAGTAACAGCAAGTGATGGAGCCTTTACAACTGATCAAGCAGTCACAGTCAATGTAAATGATCTAAATGACAATGATCCTGTTGTTACTTCTAATACAACATTTACTGTTAATGAAAATCAAACTGGTGTTGGTCAGATAACAGTTAGTGATAGTGATGCAAACAGTTCATTTACGTTTGCAATAGTCTCTGATTATGAAGATGGTGCATTATTCTCGATAGATGCAGATGGGGTAATCACATTTAAAGCAAATGCCAACTATGAAACAGCGGGGCAATATACAATTAAAGTTAATATCTCCGATGGCACCAATACAGTTGCACAAATTTTTACAATAAACCTCAATGATATTTGTGAATTTGATTTCAATAATGTGGTTTACACAGGAGAGATGCGTGAAAACACAAAAACTCAGGTGCAGCCACTAGCTAGTGATACTGATAATTCTAAATTTTTCTATGAATTTAATATAGATACAACTGATGACGCATGCACAGTCCCAGAGTCAGAATCTTATAGTTTTTCTCTTACTGGTGATGATGCAAGTAAATTTGTTCTGTCATCAGCTACAGGAAATGATTCAGATACACATTATATTTATCTGAATACAGTTTTTGATCATGAAAATCCAACAGATACAGACTCTAATAATGTTTATGATGTTGATCTTAATGTAACCTTAGGAGATTTTACAGAAACCAAAGATCTATCCCTAACGGTTTACGATACTTATGAATTTGGGGAAATTAAGGCCTTTACCTTTGATGAATCTACTTCAAAGTTTACTATTAGCTTTACCACCAATCATGATGTGCCACCAAATACCACTCAACTTCAATTTTCTATACGTGGACCAAGTTTCCCTGTAACTGATAATTTACTTGAAGCAAAAGTAGCTTACGATCCAAATGTTAACGATTACACTATAGAGCTTGATGCAGCAGCTGCGCTTGCCGAAGATTCGGCAGCTGATGGCAACGAAGATACGACTATTTATGGAGGATATTATAGTGTTTACTATATAGATGGTCTTGGAGCAGACGGGAACCTTGCATTAAATAATGTGGATGGTTACCTTGTAGGCTATGAGATTATGGGATCTCCAAGACATCTTTATTATGAAAGATCGGATGGAAGTAATACAATTAAATTAGATAGCGCATCAGCTACTCTCACTTATAGCAGTGCTTTTGGAACTACAGAATTTGATTTTAATGCTCAAACTTCTAATTTAGCTTATGATATTCCATCCACCTCTTCTGACCGTGAAAGAATAGGTGTAAGATTTGAGGCTTCAAATGATCTTGAACGTCAAAGAGGATACGGCGGTCACCTAGGATATGAGATTATTAGCTCTTATAAAGGACGTTCAGGTGACTTATATAGTTTTGATTCTGAAACAGGCGCAGTTAATCTAAAAATATACTTTAATCCTAATTTGAGGTCTGGAAACCACAAATATAGACTCGTGATTAGTGATAGAGGCCGAGATAATAGAAGTTTCTACACATATATATACTGGGCTGAATTAGTTGCCATGGGAATAGTTACGCAAGACCGAATAGCTTACACAAATGGGTCGGGAACTAGTGATATTGATGGACCAAAAATTGGAACCATTTCATCTCAAATTAAAGATGACCCCCCAACATGCACCTTTACACCTGACAACCCTTATCCAAATAATACTTCAGGTTATGTTGCCTTGAATAATACTAAAACTGTCTTAAGTATAATTGATGAGTCATTAGCCTCGAATTTAGCAAATGAAGATTATGGCAATGAAGCTAGTGTATACCTTCGTTATGAGAGTTATGATGCAGCTGGTAATGCAATTGATTCATTAAGACATAGCAGTGGGACTGAATCAGTTAGTGGAACTACAAAAACTTTTAATTTATCAGATAGTTCAGAAACAATAACAATCAACGATACTACAGATACAAATCAGTTTATTTTAAAACCTGACTATCTGTACTTATATGATAGCGCTGGAAATAAAACCGCCTACAAGAATGCCAGTATTACTTCTGATGCGAAGAAATATCCAAACATTAATACGCTGTTTGATGATATAGATTTACGCACCTATTGTAGCTTCAATCAAGGTAATAATGCTCCTTCTCTTGATGAAACTGTATTTACGGTTGATGAAGGTCAAACAACCATTGCAACACTCTCAGCAACGGATGCTGATGGTGATATTATTACCTGGAGTGCTTTAAGCTTTTCACCAGGAGTTAATGCATCATTAGATAGCTCAGGAGTTCTAACTTTTACCGATGGTGCTGATTATGAAGCTTCTCCAAGCTATACAGGTACCGTAACTTTTACCGATGGTTTTAATAGTGTTACTGAAAATTTCACAATTAATTTAAATAATCTTAATGACAATAGTCCAAGCTTTACTTCATCTGCTACTTTTAGTGCT
>CABXPU010000031.1 GCA_902514105.1 uncultured SAR86 cluster bacterium | reverse complement strand
TCAACATGCATACGTTACAGAGGGAAAAATATTTAGCGAAACAGATTTTATTATTTTTATGGCTTCAAAAACTGAATTTGATGAAAAAAAATTAACACTTATCTACGACGAAATGATTTTTGATTCAGCACACAACATAGATAATGTACGTATAGTAGCTGCAATTGAATATGACGGCAAAGAATGTGATATACAATGGACTGATAGTGGCCAAGATCGTTTTATAACCCTTGTTGGTTTAGATGATGATGGCAATAAGATTTCAATTTTTGATTCCAGAAAAGATAAAAAAGCAAATTGGAATCTCATAAAGAGTGCTTTGATTAATTAATTTAAATAAGGAGATAATTTAATGAATCCATTTGCAATGATGAAAGACGCTAAGAACATGGAAAAGATGTTAAAGCCAGCACTTGAAAAATTTATGAATGAAGCTGGATTTGTAAAAAAAATTGAACTTGAGAAGCTTGAGAAGAGAGTTGCTGAACTTGAAGATAAAATAAAAAATGTATAAAAAATAGACACTATCTTATGGTTTCTAATATAAAATTATAAGTATATTTATAATTATTAAAATTGAATATCATTAGAAAATTTTATCTATTTCCACTTTTTTTATGTCTTTTTATTGCATCTTGTGGAGGTGGAGCTGGGAGCCCATTAAGCAATGATGATAATCCAGAACCTTTAAGTATCACAATTTCTCAACTCCCGTCAGATATTTTTTCATATGACACTATTGAATTAGTAGTTTTAGCAAATTATCCAAATTGCACTTTTGATTTAGCGAGTGATCACATTTTTTGGAAAGAAAATTCAAATAATATATTTAATTTTCATGCTCCAATAACTTTTTATGATCAAGAAACTTTCATACTTAGTATTAATTCTATAGGCAATAACTCTTGCCCAGCTGGTCAAAAAAATATTGAAATGCATGTAAAGAAAATACCTGTTAAGTTCGAAGCTCTTCCAAGCAATATAAATAACTTAAAGACTGACTATTATCATGCTGCTGATTTAGGTTTTGGCGGTATTGAAATTGCTGACAGGTATTCAGCAATTATTTGTTACCCAACTCCTAGTGATTGCATAACTTATGTTGATGAGCTTTTTGGGCAAGATGCTCATAATATGGCAACTGGTGATTTTAATGGCGATGGTTATGAAGATCTCGTTATAATTTGGGCAATATTTCCTCATACAATTGAGGAAGATCAAAAAATTCATGCACCAATTCATATTTATCTTAATGATGGTAATGGACATCTTTATGAAGATATGTCCATATACGCTACTGGCTCTTATCCTACTCATCCATTTGCCTATAGACCTGTTATTAAAGATTTTAATTTTGATGGTATAGATGATATTTTTGCAGGCTCTATGGGCATACAAGTAAGATCAGAGGATTATTCAGAAAATTATATAAAACCTTTTCCTCACTTATTATTATTAAGTAATAGTGAAGGTCGTTTTGAAGATAAAAGTATAAACATTGAAGACAAAAATAATGGGGAGGGTCAAAAATGTGGTTTTGCGCATGAAGCAAGTGGTGGAGACTTTGATGCAGATGGAGATTATGATATTTTTGCTTGCAACATGCTTTTAGTTAATGATGGTCTTGGACAATTCTCGATTCACGAATATATTAATATTGAATGGTATCAATCTCACATGAGTCCTATGAGTAGTTTGGTTGAAGATTTAAATAATGATAGCTATGCTGACCTACTTTTTTGGAATTTTGATAATAGATCTCTATTTGACACTCAGCCAGAAGAGGGAACGATTTTATTAAGCAATAATTCAAGTGATATTTCTTCATGGACGAAGCTTGATTTACCAAAAGGGCCATTCGAAATAAATCATAATAAATATAATCATGCCGCTGCTGGAGATATCAACGGAGATGGTTTTAAAGATGTTGTGGTAGCAATAACTAGAGATGAACCATATTATCAAGGTGCTTATATTCAGATTTTAATAAATGATCAAACAGGATTCTTAATTGATGAAACCTCTTCTAGATTTCTTGAACAAGCAAGGGCAGAGAATCACCATGGAGAAGGAAATATTTATCTAAGAGATATTGATAATGATGGAGATTTAGATATTTTTCATTCGACTAGAGATTTTGAAAGCTCTGTTGGAGGCGCTCATATCGCAATCAATGATGGGCAAGGAAATTTTATTTCAAATGAATCAATTCTGCCAGCTAGACCGCTATCAAATTTAGGATGGAGTACAGCTGGAGGGTTGATGAAAGGGTTGCCAATTAACTTAGATAAAAAGGGGTGTTTAGATTTAATATCCACATCAGATTCGTGGAGCAGTAATAGCTCAACTAATAATTATTTATTTACCATTTTAAACACAAACTGCTCATTTTAAATAAATGGTGCCCCATATCTGAGTCGAACAGATACTCCCGAAGGAACGCGATTTTGAATCGCGCGCGTCTACCAATTCCGCCAATGGGGCTAGTCGGGCATTGTAGCTAAGTATTATCTATTTTAAAATCAGCCTCTCATGAAAACCTCTGATTTTAATTACCTATTACCCAAAGACCTTATTGCTAATTATCCTTTAGATGATAGAAGCGCAAGTAGACTTTTGGTTTTTCAAGATGCCATTGAACATAAATTGTTTAAAGATATTCTTGATTCTTTTGAAGAGGGAGATCTTTTGGTTATAAATAATACCTCTGTTATCCCTGCAAGGATTTTTGGAAATAAGGAATCTGGCGGTGCTGTTGAAGTCATGCTAGAGAGAGTCATGGAAGATAATAAAGCATTAGTTCAAATTAAATCAGGCAGAAGCCCAAAAGTAGGCACACTAATTAAATTAGGTGCATATGAAGCTGAGTGCACTGGAAGAGAGGGAATGTTTTTTATACTAAAATTTAACGAAGAGCCTTTAAATATTTTTAATAACATTGGTCATATACCACTTCCTCCTTATATTAAGCGCAAGGATGAGGATCTAGATAAAGAAAGATATGGAACTGTGTATCAAGATAAAAATCTTCAAGATTCAGTAGCGGCACCAACGGCTGGGCTGCATTTTGATAACAAACTTTTAGATTCCATAAAGAAAAAAGGCGTCAACATTGCAAGAGTTAATTTAAGTGTAGGGGCTGGAACTTTTCAGCCTGTAAAAGTAGAAAATATAAAAGATCATGATATCCATAGCGAATATTTAACCGTTTCAACCCAAGTTGTAGATATGGTTAATAGAACTAAAGAAAGGGGTAAAAAAGTATTTGCAGTTGGTACCACTGCAACCAGAGCACTTGAAACAGCTTTTATGGATACTAGTAACAAAGGTTATGAGGGCTATACTAAGTTATTTATATATCCAGGCTATAAATTTAAAGCAGTTGATATGCTTATAACTAATTTTCATCTTCCTCAATCATCTTTGCTTATGCTGGTATCCGCTTTTATTGGTTTTGATAATATGAAAACAATATATAAAACAGCAGTTAATGAAAAATATAGATTCTTATCATATGGGGATGCTATGCTTCTGAAAAAAAATGAAATTTAAAGTACATAATCAAGCTAAATTTGCCAGAAGGGGAGAATTAGAATTATCGAAAGGTAATATTAATACACCCGCATTCATGCCTGTTGGAACCAATGGAACAGTGAAAAGTTTAACAGTTGATGATTTAAATGATACAGGTTCAGAAATCATTTTAGGCAATACCTACCACCTCATGCTAAGGCCAGGAGATAAAGTTATTAAAGATTTGGGAGGTTTACATAAATTTTCAAATTGGAAAAAACCTATTTTGACTGATTCAGGTGGATTCCAAGTATGGAGCCTGGGAGATTTAGTAAAAATTACTGAAGAGGGCGTTTCTTTTCAATCACCATATGATGGCGACAAGATTTTTATGAAACCAGAAGACTCAATCAAGATTCAAGAAAATTTGGGTTCAGACATTATTATGGTTTTTGATGAATGCACTGATTATCCTTCTGCTCATCAAGATGCTAAAGAGTCTATGGAGCTTTCAATGCGTTGGGCTAAGCGCTGTAAAGATGCACATTCTTCAAAAGCTGCATTATTTGGGATAGTTCAAGGCGGAATGTATACCGATCTTAGAGAGGAATCACTAAATCAATTAATTGATATTGATTTTGATGGAATTGCGATTGGCGGACTGAGTGTTGGAGAATCGAAAGAAGAAAAAACTAGTATTCTAGAATTCTTGGCAGACAAAATGCCTGCTGATAAGCCTAGATATCTTATGGGGGTTGGTAAACCTGAAGATATAGTCGAAGCTGTTCGTTATGGTATTGATATGTTTGATTGTGTTCTTCCGACTCGTAATGCTAGAAATGGACAACTCTTCACCTCATTTGGCGTTTTGAATATCCGCAATGCACCAAATAGACATGATGATTCACCTGTTGACCCATTGTGTGAGTGTAAAGTTTGTAAAAATTATTCTAGAGCTTATTTAAATCATCTATCAAGAACAAATGAAATGCTTGGTTCTATGCTCTCAAGTTTTCACAATATTTTCTATTATCAGACCTTAATGAAGGATATAAGAGATGCTATTTCTAACGATAGATTCGCGAACTTTGTAAAAGACTTTTATAATAAGCAAAATTTAGATATGCCCGATGGGCCTATATAAGAGGAATTAATATGGAAACTACTGGTTCAGCATTTACACCTTTAATTTTTTTGTTTACTTTTATGTTGCTTTTGTACTTTATGTCTATAAGGCCGCAACAAAAAAGAGCAAAAGAACTTCAAGCTATGATTAATGATTTAGAGAAAGGTGATGAGGTTATTGCTGCAAGCGGAATCCTTGGAAAAGTAAAAGAAATAAAGGGTGATTACGTAGCAATAGAGGTGAGCGAAAATATAACGTTTAAACTTCAAAAGAATGCTATTTCTAATACCCTTCCTAAGGGCACTATTGCCTCAATTAATAGTTAGGTAGTTTGTGAATAAATTTTCTCCATTCAAGTACACATTAATCTTATTAGTGCTTGCATTAGGGGTAATTTATGCTTTGCCAAACTTATATCCCGCTCAACCAGCTATTCAAGTTGCATACACTGATTCAGGCCAGTCAGCAGATCAAGCTTTATTAGAATCTGTTACAGAGAATCTAGAAACAGGATCAATAGCTTTTGATGAAATCTTTTTAAGAGATAACAATATTGTAGCTAAGTTCTACTCTATTGAAGATCAGTTAAGTGCAAAAACAGTATTACAAAGAGCTTTATTAGATAAAGTTATTGTTGCTTTAAATCTAGAGCCAACAACTCCGCAATGGCTTAAAGATATTGGTGGAAGGCCTTTAAAATTAGGCCTAGATTTATCTGGTGGAGTTCATTTCTTGTTGGAGGTTGATATTGAAAGCGCTCTTAATAGCAGGCTAGAAGCTCAATTAAATTCATATAGAAAAACTTTTAGAGAGAAAAAGATATTTCTAACTGATTCATCCAGCAAAGGCATGACAATGTTTTTTGAGTTTAAAGATGATGAAGGTTTTAATTCAGCAAGTAGAATTTTATCGAAAGATAATATTGCTGGTATTAACGGGCCTTTATATTTAATCACTGCAAATTCAGATAGAAACACTATAAATGTTGCATACACAGAATCAGCTATAAAAGAAATTCGTGATTATGCTGTAGGTCAAAACCTTACAACTCTTAGAAACAGAGTTAATGAGTTAGGTGTATCTGAGCCAATAGTTCAAAGACAAGGCAGCAGCAGAATTGTTGTTGAATTACCTGGAGTTCAAGATCCAACTGCCGCTAAAAAGATTATTGGAAAAACTGCAAATCTTGAGTTTAGACTAGAAGCTAAGCCTAATGCTTCTCGATTAAGAAAAGAAGAGTTTGAATTCAAAGATTCATATAGAACTGCATTTTTAGAAAAAAATATAGTTGTAACTGGTGATAGGGTAACTAATGCAAGCACGGGTTTTGATGAAAATGGAAGATCTCAAGTAAATATTACTCTAGATATGCAAGGCGGGCGCTCAATGCAAAGAGCAACAGGGCCTAATATCGGTCGAGGTTTGGCTGTTCTTTTTGTAGAGCAAAAAAGTAAATCAGAAATTGATAAGGATGAAGAAGGGAAAGAAATCATCATCCAAACCACATATATTGAAAAGAAAATTATTAGCCTTGCAACTATCCAGGCTAACTTAGGAACATCTTTTAGAATTACAGGCGTTGGCTCACCTCAGGAGGCAAGTGAGCTAGCTTTACTTCTAAGAGCAGGAGCTTTAGCTGCGCCTATGAAGTTTGTTGAAGAGAGAACAGTAGGACCAAGCCTTGGAAAAGAAAATATTGAAACAGGATTTAGATCTGTTGTTATTGGTTTTATGTTAGTCGTTTTATTCATGGCTTTTTATTACAGGATGTTTGGAATTGCTGCTAATGTTGCACTCTTTAGTAATTTAATTCTTATTACTGCAATTATGTCTATTCTTGGAGCTGCGTTATCACTTCCTGGAATAGCAGGCATTGTTTTAACTGTTGGTATGGCAGTTGATGCCAATGTTCTTATTTTCTCAAGAATCCGTGAAGAGCTTAAGCTTAAAGAGCCTCAAAGCGCTATCAACGATGGATTTTCAAGAGCCTTTGTAACTATTTTTGATGCAAATGTTACTACTCTAATAGCAGCGCTAGTACTTTATACAATCGGCACGGGTCCTGTTAAAGGGTTTGCGGTAACCCTTTCAATTGGAATAGTTACATCAATGTTTACTGCGATTATGGTAACTAGATCTATTGTTAATCTAGTTTATGGTGGAAAAAATATTAAGGAGTTAAAAGTATAATGAATATGAAAATTCCTTTTATGAAATACCGCAAGATAGCCGGAATCCTATCTATTATTATATTTCTTGCTTCTATTCTTACGCTTGGTTTTAGAGGCTTAACCTTAGGTTTAGATTTTAGTGGCGGCACTTTGGTAGAGATCTCTTATGAAGAGCCTGTTGAGCTAGAAGAAATCCGCTCTATATTAATTGCTAACAATTATGAAGATTCACAAGTTGTTAATTTTGGAACTGATTTAGATGTATTAATTAAAGTTGCAGATCAAAGCGGTAATAGTCAATTAGGAGATCAAATATTTGTTTTACTTAATGAGTCAGGTTTTCCTGGAACCCTTAAGCGATCAGAATTTGTA
>CABXPU010000030.1 GCA_902514105.1 uncultured SAR86 cluster bacterium | reverse complement strand
ATTAGAGTAATTAAACGTAATGCAAAAATTGTAAGCTTTGAAATAGATAAGATAAAAGTTGCTATCACCAAAGCATTTTTAGCAATTGAATCAGGAAATGCTGCGGCAAGCGACAGGATTCATGAAAAAGTAAACAGAATCGCAGATGACATAATGAGTGTATTCGACAGAAGAATGCCCACTGGTGGAACTATTCATATAGAAGAGATACAAGATCAAGTAGAGCTTCAATTAATGAGAAGTGAGGAATACAAAGTTGCAAGAAGTTATATCTTATACAGAGAAGAAAGAACTCAGGAAAGAAAAAAAGAAGCACCGGTAGTAGATATACCCAATAAACCAGAAATAAATATAACAAAAACAGATGGCTCCTTGGTTCCATTAGATATAGATAGAGTTGCTGCATTAATAAATGATGCATGTGAAGGTTTAGATCAAGTTTCTATGAATGAAGTGCTAGAAGAAGCTTTAAAAAACCTATATGACGGAGTCTCAATTGCAGATATGAGGACAAGTTTGGTTATGTCTGCCAGAACAAAAGTAGAAAAAGAACCAAATTATTCTTATGTAACCGCAAGAATACTTATGGATCAAATTAGAAGTGAAGCTCTTGGATTCCTTGGAATCGCTGAAGAGTCCACATACCAAGAAATGAAAAAATATTATCCAAAAGCTCTCAATGCATACATAGATAAAGGGATTGAGTTAGATATTTTAGATCCAGAGCTAAAAAATTATGATTTAAAGATGCTGGGTAAAGCTATTGACCATACAAGAGATAACCAATTCACATATCTAGGTCTTCAAACACTATATGACCGATATTTTATTCATAGCGATGATGTTAGATATGAATTACCTCAAGTTTTCTTTATGAGGGTAGCAATGGGATTAGCGATTGAAGAAGAAAATAGAGAAGAAAGAGCTATTGAATTCTATAAACTTTTATCTAGCTTTGATTATATGAGCTCTACTCCAACATTGTTTAATTCAGGCACAAGAAGGCCTCAATTATCATCATGTTATTTAACAACAATACCAGATGATCTTGATGGAATTTTTGGAGCCATGAAAGATAATGCCCTCCTATCCAAATGGGCTGGTGGACTTGGAAACGACTGGACGTCTGTAAGGGCAATGAATTCTTATATAAAAGGGACTAATGGTAAAAGCCAAGGGGTTGTTCCATTTTTAAAAGTTGCTAACGATACAGCAGTAGCTGTTAATCAGGGCGGAAAAAGGAAAGGAGCAATGTGCGCCTATCTTGAAACCTGGCATTTAGATATTGAAGAATTCTTAGAATTAAGAAAAAACACAGGTGATGAAAGAAGAAGAACTCATGACATGAATACTGCTAATTGGGTGCCTGACTTATTTATGAAAAGAGTTGAGCAAGACAAAAATTGGACATTATTCTCTCCAGGAGAGACACCAGATCTTCATGATCTAATTGGAAAAGAGTTTGAAGATAGATATGAAGAATATGAAAGAAAAGCAGGAGCAGGAGAAATGGATCAAGCGAAATCAATCCCTGCTAAAGAGCTTTGGAGAAAAATGTTAACAATGTTGTTTGAAACTGGTCATCCTTGGGTTACTTTTAAAGATTCATGTAACTTAAGATCGCCGCAACAACATGTGGGCGTAATTCATTCTTCAAATTTATGCACTGAAATAACTTTAAATACCAGTGCAGACGAAATAGCTGTATGCAATCTTGGTTCCGTTAACCTTGCAAAGCATATGAAAGATGGGGCTCTTGATGAGGAAAAAGTAAAACAAACGGTATCAACAGCAATCAGAATGTTGGACAACGTAATAAATATAAATTATTACTCAGTTGATACTGCAAAGAATTCAAACTTTAAGCATAGGCCTATAGGTTTAGGAATGATGGGATTCCAAGATGCTCTATACATGCAAAATATTGCATATTGTAGTGACGACGCTGTTGATTTTGCAGATAGAAGTATGGAGCTAATAAGCTATTATGCTATCCATGCATCAACTGAGCTTGCAAAAGAAAGAGGCTCTTATGAGACTTATGATGGATCTCTTTGGAGTCAGGGAATATTACCAAAGGATTCAATTGAAATACTAGAGAAAAATAGAGGAAGTGAGTATTTAAAAGTTGATAAATCAGAAACTCTTGATTGGGATACTCTAAGAAAGAAAGTTATCTCAGACGGCATGAGAAATTCAAACGTTATGGCTATTGCTCCAACAGCAACCATTTCTAATATTACTGGTGTAACGCAATCTATAGAGCCTACTTATCAGAATTTATATGTTAAATCTAACCTTTCTGGCGAATTTACAATTGTTAATCCTCATCTAGTTTCTAAATTAAAAGAATTGGATTTATGGGATGACGTAATGATTAATGATCTTAAGTATTATGAAGGTAGTCTCGCACAGATTTCTAGGATACCAGATGATATTAAAAAACTCTTCTCAACAGCCTTTGAGATAGAGCCTAGGTATATAGTTGAATCTGCTAGCAGAAGACAAAAATGGATAGACCAAGCGCAATCACTAAATTTATATATAGGCAATGCTGATGGGAAAAAATTAGATATTACCTACAGAATGGCTTGGTATTCTGGTTTAAAAACTACCTACTATCTAAGATCTATAGCTGCCACATCAACTGAAAAATCAACGGTACAGCAAGGAAACCTTAATGCTGTAAGCTCAGAAACAACAAGTGCTGCAGAGCACGAACTTGGAGCTCCTGCTCCAGTGCCTGATGCATGCTCTTTGGATGATCCGGATTGCGAGGCATGTCAATAAATAAAGGAATATAAAAATGTTAAATTGGGATGAATATAATCAAGAAGAATCAAAAGCGCCACCAAGTGCAAATGTAAATAAAGAACCGTCGCCACCTCCAACGCAAGAAGTCACACCAGAGGCTTCGCAAGCTCAAGAAGGTGATGGACCTGAGAACTACTCAAGTAAAACCATTGAAGAAGGCACAAGGGCTGAGAAAGCGCGAGAGGCATTAAAAAATCTTGATGAAAAGGCTGGTATAGAAGAGCTTGATGGTATGGGAGGAAGAGTAGAGGTTGATCAGAAAATGATGATTAATTGTAAAGCTGATTTAAATCAGCTTGTGCCGTTTAAATATGACTGGGCTTGGCAAAAATACCTTGATGGAAGTGCGAATCATTGGATGCCACAAGAAATAAACATGACCAATGATATTGTCTTATGGAAATCAGAAGATGGGTTGACTGAGGATGAAAGAACTATCGTTAAAAGAAATCTTGGTTTCTTTTCAACAGCTGATTCTCTTGTTGCTAATAACCTAGTTCTAGCTATTTATAGATTGATAACTAATCCAGAATGCAGGCAGTATATTCTTAGACAAAGTCTTGAAGAAGCTATCCATACACATGCGTATCAATATTGCATTGAATCCTTGGGAATGGATGAAGGAGAAATCTTCAACATGTACAGGGAAATCCCTTCAGTAGCTAGAAAAGCATCATGGGGTCTTAAATATACACAAGATATATCTGATCCAGACTTTAAAACTGGTACTGATGAAACTGATAAACAGCTTCTTAAAAACTTAATAGCTTTTTATTGTGTGCTAGAAGGTATTTTCTTCTATTGCGGTTTCTCACAAATCTTATCAATGGGTCGAAGAAATAAAATGACTGGAACTTCAGAACAATTCCAATACATTCTTAGGGATGAGTCCATGCATGTTAATTTTGGTATTGATGTGATTAATCAAATTAAAATAGAAAATCCACACCTTTGGGATGAAGAAATGAAAGCAGAAGCTGCTCAAATGATCCTAGAAGGAACTGAGTTAGAAATATTATATGCAAGAGATACTATGCCAAGAGGTGTATTGGGAATGAATGCTGCAATGATGGAAGAATATTTAAAATTTATTGCAAATAGAAGATTGACTCAAATAGGATTAGAAGAAGAGTTTAAAGGTGTTGGTAACCCCTTCCCTTGGATGTCAGAAATTATTGATTTAAGAAAAGAGAAGAATTTCTTTGAAACAAGAGTTACTGAATACCAGGTTGGTGGTGCATTAAACTGGGAATAGATCTCTAAATTAGATTTAAATTCAACATTAATTCAATAAATTCCAATATATTGAGCATTGTCATATGAAGAATCTTCGTCTCCCAAACCATATTCGTCTTGCCTGATTATTCCAGTTGAGACAATGTTTACAAGAACAAGCGCATATTCAGCCTCTGAAAATGTTTCATTTTCCCAGTCCCATGCATCAAATCCATCATCTTCATAAGCATCATGCATGTCATCTGACTTTTCTTCTCCTTCTGATTCAAAAATAATTTCTATAAGATCTTTTAAATCATCGCTATCACTTACATCCAGCAACCATCTTTCTCCTACTAACCACATTCCATGACCCACAGTAAGTTTATGGTCTTTAATAATTTCATCTGAACTAACTTCAATTCCAATATTTTCTGAACTACACTCATAACACTTCATGCTATAAGGGCAAGCAATTTCATTATTAAAATCATATTCAGCTGAACCAGATTTTACTGGCTTATATAGTCTATAAAGATCCGATTCAGCATCAAAAATTTTAGAATTATCACAATCTAAACATAAATAGCCTCTTGCGCTATCATCCAAAATCTTCAACATACTTTCTCCATTGTAGTTTATTTCCTTTTCCACCTCTTGAAAAAATTAATTGCTCCAATTGATGAGGGCTTATTTTAAGACCTTTTTTATGTGATATCTTTTCACTTAAATCTTCTATAGTGTTGCAAAAAGATTTATATACTTCTCTATCATTTTCTTTTGCTGGAGATGGGTTTTGAGATTTACGCATTTTAATTAATTCTTTATCAACTAATAGATTTATAGATCTTGCAGTCCATTGATCCATTATGTAACAAGAATTGATTTCATAAGACATAAAAAACATTAGTTTTGTAAAATAGGCTGGGCCGCACTGAAAGAGTTTTAAATTTGAAAATGCTTCATATACATTAGATTGATCTAATTTAGTGTTATATATATGATCCATCGTTTCGCAAATTCTTTTAATATCATGATATTTATGAATCTTGGATGCTTCTTTGTTTGATTTATACCTTTTTTCTGTTTTACATTTAGATAATGCAGAACCTGTCATGCACATCATAAATTGATGCTCTTTCATGCCGCCCCAAGCCATAATACAAATTAATTTTCTAACAGTCTCCTCGCTTGAGCGACAATATTTTTTTAGATCATCAATGCTGATTCCTTTAGGTTTATGATCAAATTTTTTTTGTAAGCTATTACTGATTTCTTGGTCGATTCTTAATTCTTCATCAAGAGATAGCAAATGTTTTCTAAAGGTGTTGGGGTCTTTTTGAGAGCCAAATGATGAACTTAAGTAATTAAAATCATTATCATAGGCTTTTAATAACTGTGAAAAATGCCTTTGATTATAGTGAAGCAAATTATTTATTTATTAGTTCAAAAAACTTGATAGTCTGTTCTCCACCATTCTGTAAGGCTCTTGCATCTTCCATATCAGATATTTTATCCCAACTAGCAGAGATATTTTCTGGTGTCATGTCTTCGCCTGTTCCTAAGTTAATACCCATAGTTTCATGAACAAATATTCTAGAATAAACACCTGCACCTGCCGCCATAATCACTCCATTCGGAGCATCTTCACTTGCTAAATAAATAACTGCTGGGGTTACATATTCAGGCTGTAAATTTTTACCAAAATCTTCAGGCATAAGGCCATGGGTCATTCTTGTATATGCTACAGGGGTAATGACATTAGAAAAGACATTATATTTTTGACCTTCTAGTTTTAAAGTATTAGCTAGGCCAACAATTGCCATTTTTGCAGCACCGTAATTACTCTGACCAAAATTACCATAAACTCCACTTGAGGAGCTTGTTGAAACTATCCTTCCATAACCTTGTTCGCGCATCAGAGGATAAACAGCATGAGTGCAATTTAAAGTACCCTGAAAGTGAACATCCATAACTAGATTAAAATCATCAATGGTTACATTATGGAAAGTCTTATCTCTTAGAATTCCTGCATTATTAACCAAAATATCTACACTTCCCCATTTCTCATGAGCTTCATCAACCATAGCTTGAACAGCGGGTCGATCAGTAACACTTGCACCATTTGCTATAGCTTCACCACCTTCTGATTTAATAAGCTCTACGACTTCATTAGCTGCATCACTGGCGCCACTTCCATCAACATTCCCACCTAAATCATTTACAACAACCTTGGCGCCTCTTCTAGCAAATTCTAATGCATGCTCTTTACCAAGACCTCCGCCTGCACCAGTAATAATTGCTACTTTCCCATCAAATCTTATGCTCATATTTATTCTCCAAATAAATTAGTATGATCCTGAGAAAATAGAAGAAGAATCAAAATTAGGATCCTTAACTAAGTCCATAGATATTCTCATACTATTTGATAAAGCTTTCTTATAATTATTAAAATTCTTAGGCATATTAACAGAATCTACAGCTATCAAACTACCCTCTTTCCCATAACAAACTATAAAAGAGTTTTCTTCTATCTCTCCTTGAATATACAAATCATCATACCCAGAAGATAATCCGGCCATCTGTAATTTAAATTCATACTGATCAGACCAGAACCAAGGCAATTCTCTATTGGTTAGATCGCTGCCTATAATTGAAGATGCAACAACTTTAGCGTGCGCATTTGCTCCTGGAACACTTTCAATCCTTAATGAATATCCAAGCAATTCATTGAAAGAATTTGTACAATCCCCAGCTGCAAAAACATAAGGGATATTCGTTCTACAAAACTGATCAACAATAATCCCGTTATTGCATTTTATGCCTGCTTCTTTTGCTAAATCCTCATTTGGAACAGCCCCAATACCAGCAATAATTAAGTCTGTAAGAATTGTAGTTCCATCATTGGATAAAACTTCATAATTGTTTTTATCTTTTTGGGTTATTGTTTTAATGCTTGTATTGCAAAAAATTTTAACTCCCCTGTCCTCATGTAATTTTTTATAGAAATCTGACATAACAGGTGAGGTAACTCTTTTTAGTAGTCTATCCTCAAGCTCAATAATAGATACAGATAATCCCATCTCTTGCATGCTTGCTGCTAATTCAAGCCCTATGTAACCTCCGCCAATTAATAAGGGTTTTTTAGATTGCTCTAATTTTTTATGAATCTGGTTAACATCAAATATATTTCTTAAATATAAGATATTTATATC
>CABXPU010000029.1 GCA_902514105.1 uncultured SAR86 cluster bacterium | reverse complement strand
ATTTAAAGGGTGTATTTACAAATGTTCCTGACAGAACTGAACTAAGTACAGAAATTAACGAAAATTTAATAGTAGAGCTTTACTCTAAATAATAATATTTTTTAATAAAGAAACGGTGAAATTATGCAAACATCAGTAATAGACTTACTAGTCCCAACAGATATTCAAGTAGATGATATGGGATCAAATATATCTAAAGTAACATTAGAACCTTTAGAAAGAGGCTTTGGACATACTTTGGGCAACGCCCTTAGAAGGATTTTATTATCATCCATGCCAGGAGCCGCAGTTACAGATGCCACTATAGAGGGCGTTGCTCATGAATATAGTACTATCGAAGGCGTTAGAGAAGATGTAATTGATATTCTTTTAAATTTAAAAGATATGCCAGTTGAAATGATTGAAGGCACTTCAGCTACATTAATATTAGATATAGCTGGGCCTTGCGAAGTAACCGCATCATCTTTTGAGGTTCCTGGAAACGTAGCACTTGCTAATGAAGAGCATCATATAGCTACTATCGTAGATAAAGTATCATTAAAAATGTCAGTGACTGTTCAAACAGGAAGAGGTTACGAGCCTGCTGATATGAGAGATGAAGAAGATTCTTCAATTGGCGCTTTAAAAGTAGATGCATCATTTAGCCCTGTTAGGAGAGTAGCTTACTCTATAGACAATGCTAGATTTGAAAAAAGAACAGATCTTGATAAATTAATTATTGAATTAGAAACAGATGGGACTATTGATCCTAAGATGGCGATTGAACATTGCGCAACTATCCTGCAACAGCAATTAGCATCATTTGTTGATTTAGATGCTATAGCCGAACAAGAAGCCAAGAAAGACCAGAATGACTTTGATCCAATCTTAATGAGATCAATTGAAGAGCTTGAATTAACTGTTAGGTCTACGAATTGCTTAAAAGCTGAAAGTATTTTCTTGATTGGAGATTTAATACATAGGTCAGAGTTTGATCTATTAAAAACTCCCAATCTTGGAAAGAAATCTTTAAATGAGATCAAAGATGTACTTGCATCTAAAGGTTTATCACTAGGAATGGTTGTAGAGAATTGGCCTCCATTAGGTTAAAAAGATATGAGACATAAGAAAGCAGGTAGAAAATTAAACAGGAATTCTTCGCACAGAAAAGCTTTGCTTAAGAATCTTTCTATAGCATTAATAGAAAGAGAAATAATGCGAACTACTTTAGCAAAAGCAAAAGAATTGAGAATGACGATAGAGCCATTAATAACTTTAGCTAAAGTTGATACTGTTGCTAATAGAAGACTGGCATTTAACAGACTAAGATCAGATGAAGCTGTTGCAAAACTTTTTACTTCAGTTGCAGTTAATGCAAAAGATAGAGAGGGTGGCTATACAAGAATAATTAAGGCAGGTTTCAGGCCTGGTGATAAAGCTGACATGGCTTATATTGAGCTTGTAGACAGGAAAGAGGGTGATTTTGAAGAAGAAGTCCTTGAACCTGAACCAAAAGAAGATAGTGCTGCTTAGATCATCTATTAAGAATATCCTTTAAATATAACCCAGTATAAGATTCTTTTATCTTGGATACATCCTCAGGAGATCCTTCAGCTATTATCTCTCCACCTTCACTACCGCCTTCTGGACCAAGATCTATGACCCAATCAGCTGTTTTTATAACATCTAAGTTGTGCTCAATTACAGCAATTGTGTTGCCTTGAGATTTTAATCTTTCTAGTACATTTAACAATAATTCTATATCTGCAAAATGTAATCCTGTTGTTGGTTCATCTAAAACAAAGAGCGTTTTACCCGTACTTCTTTTAGATAACTCTTTTGCTAATTTTATTCTTTGGGCTTCTCCACCTGAAAGAGTGATCGCAGATTGCCCAAGTGTTATATAACCTAAACCAACATCAGATAATGTTGATAATTTATTTTTTATAGCTGGAATTGCTTCAAAAAATTCAAGACCTTCTTCTACAGTCATACTTAAAACTTCGCTAATGTTTTTATTCTTAAATTTAATATCTAATGTTTGTTCGTTATATCTATGACCATCACATACATCACAAAGAACATATATATCTGCAAGAAAATGCATTTCTACTTTTGTGACTCCGCCGCCTTGGCAAGCTTCGCATCTACCTCCTTTTACATTAAAACTAAATCGTCCAGGTTTATAACCTCTTGATTTGGCTTCAACAGATTGAGCAAATAATTCTCTGATATAACTAAATAATCCTGTATAGGTTGCTGGATTTGATCTCGGCGTTCTTCCAATAGGAGATTGATCTATGCTGATTACTTTATCTAAATAATCCAAACCTTCTATTTTTTCACACTTAATTTCTTTGGATAACTTAGCTTTATTTAGAATAAAAGAACTAACAGGGAGCAGAGTTTGATTTATAAGCGACGACTTTCCTGAGCCAGAAACGCCCGTGATACAAGTAAAAAGTCCTATTGGTATTCTTGCTGTAATATTTTTCAAGTTATTCTCAGCAGCATTAATAATTGAAAGAAAATTAGAGTCCGGTTTACTTCTTTTTTTTGGGATATTTATTTTCTTTTTACCCGATAGATATTGCGCTGTAATAGAATCCTTATTCTTTAAGATATCCTTTAAAGTACCAGAGGCACATATCTCTCCCCCATGTTTACCAGCGCCAGGACCAATATCAATTATGTGATCAGCGCTCCTAATAGCTTCTTCATCATGCTCTACAACAATTACTGTATTTCCAAGATTTTTAAGATGATTTAGTGTTTTTATTAATTTAGCATTATCCCTTTGATGGAGACCAATAGAAGGCTCATCCAATACATAAGTTACCCCCACTAGGCCTGACCCGATCTGACTTGCAAGTCTTATTCTTTGAGCCTCTCCTCCTGATAAAGTTTCAGCACTTCTCTCTAGAGTAAGATAATTCAGCCCAACATCAGAAAGAAAAGAAAGTCTTTCAACAACTTCTTTTAAGACTTTTTCTGCAATTTTAGCTTTTGCTCCTTTGAGTTTCATATTTTTCATAAAGTTAAGAGAGTCAGATATTCTCAAAGAAGTAATCTCGTGAATAGGAGTATTGTTTATATAAACATTTCTTGATTCTTTATTTAATCGAGAACCTAAACATTCATCACATGAGCTTTTAGACATCAATTTTGCCAATCTATCTCTAATATATTCTGAATCAGTTTCTTTAAACCTTCTTTCTGTATTTGGGATAATTCCTTCAAATTTATGCTTTCTAACAATTTTGCTTCCACTCTTGAATCTATGAGAAAAATCTATTTTTTCTTTTGAACCCCATAATAAAATATGCTTGATTTCGTCTGAATAATTTTTCCAAGGCTCATCAAGATCAAATTTATAATGCTTGCTAAGACATTTTAATTGATGGTAATAAAATCTATTGCGTCTATTCCATTTCTTGATAGCACCATCACTAATTGAAACATCTTCATCTGGTATTAATCTTTTCTCATTAAAATATTGAATTACTCCTAATCCATCACACTTAGTACATGCACCAAATGGGTTATTAAATGAGAACATTCTTGGTTCTAATTCTGCTATAGAGTAACCACATTGAGAGCAAGAAAAATTTGAAGAGAAAAGCTGATTTATATTTTTTGTATCAATTGATTCGATTTGAACAAGGCCATTAGTAAGTTTAATTGCATTTTCTATAGATTCAGACAATCTAATTCTATTTTCATCTGATGATTTGACTGCAATCCTATCTATAACAGCTGAAATATCATGCTTTTTATTCTTATCTAATCCTGGGAATTCATCTATTGGGTATACAATTCCATTCACCTTTACCCTAACATATCCCTCTTTCCTTAGTTCTTCATAAATACCTAAATGTTCACCCTTTTTACCTCTTATTAAGGGTGCAAGTATCATAATTTTTGTTTTTTCTTCTAATAGATATAACTCATCACATATCTCAGCTACACTCTTGGCTTTCAACTCTTCATTATGATCCGGACATTTGGGTGTTCCGATTCTGGCAAATAACAATCTAAGGTAATCATAAATTTCAGTAACAGTGCCTACAGTTGATCTGGGGTTGTGAGAAGTTGCTTTTTGTTCAATAGATATAGCTGGAGATAGACCCTCTATTAGATCAACATCAGGCTTTTCCATTAATGATAGAAATTGTCTTGCATAAGTTGAAAGAGATTCTACATATCTTCTCTGACCTTCTGCATATAAAGTATCGAAAGCTAGGGATGATTTGCCTGAGCCAGAGAGACCTGTGATCACAATAATTTTATCCCTCGGTATTTCAAGGTTAATATTTTTCAGATTATGCGTTCTAGCGCCTTTAATAAAAATGCTTTCCATAAGTACTAAAAATATGTGTGATGATTAAATAAAATTAGGTTAAACTTTATAGATTATTATAAGAGGTAATTATGAGCAATGGCGTAAATAAAGTTATATTGATTGGTAATCTAGGCCAAAAGCCTGAAATGAGATATACAGCAACTAATTCTGCTGTTGCAAACCTATCTATTGCAACCACTGAATCATGGAAAGACAAAGAGTCAGGTGAAATGAGAGATAAAACAGAATGGCATAGAGTAGTATTTTTTGGTAAACCAGCGGAAACTATTGAAAAATATTTAGATAAAGGTTCTAAGATATATGTAGAAGGAAAACTTCAAACCAGAAAATGGCAAGACAAAGAAGGTAAAGACAGATGGACTACTGAAATTATTGGTAACCAGTTTAATTTCCTTGATTCTCGACCCAATCAAAATGAAAGTAATTTAGATCAGTCTGATCCCTCCTCTCAACATGGTGACACGGGCATTTCAGAAGACGATATACCTTTTTAGATAAAAATCATAGTGGAATCATACAAGACTATTCATTTTACGGAAGATGATTCTATAGGCCTTATAACTTTAAATCGTCCAGAAAAATTAAATGCTTTCAATGCAAAAATGATGGCAGAAATGCTAGATATTTTTGATTTAATTGACTCAAAAGATTCTATAAAAGCAGTAATTATTACAGGAGAAGGTAGAGCTTTTTGTGCTGGTGCAGACTTATCAGCTGGTGCAGATACATTTAATTCTGAATTTGATACATCTGCTGAATTCTCTAAGGATTTTAGAAGAGATTCAGGTGGAATATTAACTTTAAGAATGTATAACTGTCTTAAGCCGATTGTTATTGCTTGTAATGGAGATGCTGTTGGGATAGGAGCCTCTTTGCAGCTTGCTGCAGATATAAGAGTGGCTTCAACAGCAAGTAGATTTGGCTTTGTTTTTGCAAAAAGAGGCATAGTTCCCGATGCATGCTCAAGCTGGTTTCTGCCAAGAATAGTTGGAATATCAAAAGCATTAGAGTTATGTTTTTCAGGAGAAATATTTAGCGCAGAAGATGCTTTGAAATTTGGAATGGTTAATTATCTTTTTGAACCAGATGAGTTATTGAATGCTTCAAAAGAAATTGCTAAAAAACTTTTTTCAAACACTGCTCCAGTTTCAGTTGCTCTGACAAGACATATGATTTGGGACATGTCTTCAGCAACAAGCCCCGAAGATGCTCATATTATCGATAGCAAGGCTATTGATTCAAGAGGAGCATCTAAAGATGCAGCAGAAGGAGTAATGTCGTTTTTAGAAAAAAGAGAAGCAGAATATAAAAATAAGATATCTACCGACATGCCGTCCTTTTTCCCATGGAGAAAAAGTAAATTTAATAAAAATAATTAATGTTAT
The DNA here is from genome assembly GCA_902514105.1 of uncultured SAR86 cluster bacterium. Lineage (GTDB taxonomy): Bacteria > Pseudomonadota > Gammaproteobacteria > Magnimaribacterales > D2472 > MED-G78. The sequence continues at coordinate 2,636 of CABXPU010000029.1, read as the reverse complement.
TTGATCCTTATAAATTAAAAAATATTTCATTACGAAATAGAATTGCTATGGCTCCTATGACAAGGAATCAATCTCCAGGAGGTATTCCAACTAATGAAGTTGTTTCTTATTATGAGAGAAGGGCAAAAGCAGAGGTAGGATTAATCATAACTGAGGGGGTTGAGGTAAGTCATAAAGCATCGAGCGCTTACCCAAATGTACCTCGCCTAGATACTGAAAACGCAAGAGATGGCTGGAAAAAGGTTGTTGATTCAATCAAGAGTCATAATGGAGCAGTGATTGCGCAGTTGTGGCACTGTGGAGGCTTTAGGAAGCTTGGGATGGATCCAGATCCATTAGTCCCTGGTCATACAGCTTCTGGTCTAGTAAGGCCAGGTAAGAGGGTTGCCCATGCAATGACATCTGATGATATTAAAGAAACAGTTGAAGCTTATGCTATAGACGCAAAACGTTGTGAAGAGATAGGTTTTAATGGGATTGAGATTCATGGAGCTCATGGTTATCTAATTGATAATTTCTTTTGGAGCGGGACAAATGAAAGAGAAGATTTTTATGGGGGCTCAATAGAAAAGCGTTCCCAACTTGTAACAGATATAGTTAAAGCAATAAGATCTTCTGTAAGTGATGATTTTATAGTTGGCTTAAGGTTTTCTCAATGGAAACAACAAGACTATGAAGCAAGATTAGCATCAACACCCGAAGATCTTGAAAAGGTTATTGGGCCTCCTGCTGATGCAGGTTTAGATTTCATCCACTCTAGCATGAGAAGATTTTGGGAAAGCGAATTTGAAGGATCAAAAGAAAATCTTGCCTATTGGACTAAGAAAATCACCGGCTTGCCAACTATAAGTGTTGGAAGTGTTGGGCTTGATTCTGATTTTATAGATATGACAGCTCCAGCTTCACCTTCAAATATTGATAAAGCAATTGAAGATATTACTAAAGAAAAATATGATATGGTTGCTGTTGGCAGGGCATTACTAGCTGACCATGAGTGGGTAATTAAGATGAAAGAAGGAAGAGTTGGAGATGTAAATCCATACACCAAAGAAGCTTTATTTAAACTTTACTAAATACCAAGCTAGCATTAGTTCCACCAAAACCAAATGAATTACTCATAACAGAGTTTAATTTTTTTTCAGTAAATTTGGTATTAATATTAAGGTCATGAGCTTCATCAACTAAATTATCAATATTTATTGATGGTGCAATAAAGCTCTCTTGCATCATCATTATAGAATAGATTGCTTCTTGAGCTCCTGTAGCACCTAAAGAGTGTCCAGTCATAGATTTAGTAGAACTAATTATAGGAGTATTAGTGTTAAATACTCTTTTAATAGCTTGTAATTCAGCTATATCGCCAACTGGCGTACTAGTTCCATGAGCATTTATATAATCAATATTGCCACCGAATATTTTTAAAGCTCCTTCCATGCATCTCTCAGCACCTTCTCCAGAAGGGGCTACCATGTCATAACCATCAGAGTTGGCAAAATAACCAGTTAGTTCTGCAAGAATATTAGCATTTCTTTTTTTGGCATGCTCTTCACTCTCAAGAATTACAATCCCAGCACCTCCCGCAATAACAAAACCATCTCTATCATTATCAAAGGGTCTCGAAGCTTTTTTAGGCTCATTATTATTTGAAGAGGAAAGTGCTCCCATAGCATCAAACATAGAAGAAGATGTCCAATGTTCATCTTCTGCACCACCAGCAATAATTACATCTTGTTTTCCGCTTTGGATAAGTTCAGCTGCATGTCCAATGCAGTGCGCGCTAGTAGAGCATGCAGAAGATATTGAATAATTGACCCCTTTTATTTTTAATGCTGTCCCTAAAATAGCAGATACTGTGCTCCCCATTGTTTTAGTAACGGCATATGGCCCAATCCTTTTTGGACTTTTATCTCTTGTAATATCTGATGCAATAATCTGGTTTCTAGGAGAAGCACCTCCTGATCCTGCAACTATCCCAGTCTTAGGAGAGCTTAAAATATTCTCATCCAGACCTGCCATAGATATAGCATCAACCGATGCAAGATAACCATAAGCTGCCGCATGACTCATAAATCTTAATAGTTTTCTGTCTATAAGATTTTCGAGATCTAAATTAATTGATCCTGAAATTTGACTTCTAAAACCCATATCGGAATATTCTTTGTTTTGAGAAATTCCTGATTTCCCCAGTTTAAGAGAATTAATTACTTCATTCTTAGAATTACCGATGCAAGAGATAATGCCATAGCCTGTTACAACAACTTTTTTCATTTCAAAAATTACTTGTATCTTTAAAAAGACCAACTTTAAGATTTTGAGCAGAGTATACATGCCTGTCATCAACAAACATTTTCCCATTTGCTAAGCCAACAACAGCACCTCTATTGACTACCTTTTTAATATCCAATTCATATCTTACCAATTTAGAGGTTGGCAGGACTTGACCAAAAAACTTAACATTCTCAGCACCAAGAGCTCTTCCAATTCCAGGAAGACCGCTCCATAGAAGGAAAAATCCTAATAATTGCCACATAGCATCTAGGCCAAGACATCCAGGCATCACAGGATCATCTTTAAAATGAACATCAAAAAACCATAAACTAGGGTCTATGTTAAGTTGAGCAATTATTGAACCTTTA
>CABXPU010000028.1 GCA_902514105.1 uncultured SAR86 cluster bacterium | reverse complement strand
GTTCTCACTGATACTAAGTAACTAGCATCAGGCAATCTTCTGATTTCATTAAGATATATAGAATTATCTTTAATTAGAGTTTTTTCTGGATCAACGGTTACTTGAAATGGGTTAAGACCAACAACAGAAATGACAATAAAGATGATTAAAAAAAATATTTATACATTCTCACTTTCAAAAATTTAATGGCTGAGATTGTCAATAAGGAATTGTAAGCTATCTTTCATTGATGCTTTCCTTGCCTTCCAATTACACCCAAGATGAGCCCCAATTGGCGCTAATCCTGATTGAATTACTTTAATCCTTCCCTCTGGAGTGTTCATTTCATATCTTACTCCATCATCACCATCGTAATATTGATAACCATCTTTTTTGATAACTGTATGCTTCTCACTTAAAGCAATGGCATCAGGCAAATAAGTCACAGGGTCTACCCTATCAAAACTATGATGGCTGTCTTTGTATAAAATAACCGAGCTATTGCCGCCTGCTTCATTAATGGCAGGTGATAATTTTTGTAATAAACTTGGAGGTGTGTAGTCATCATCTGTTCCGATGAGGCTTAAAATGGGGTTTTTGCTCCATCGCATCTCTTCAGGCCACATATAAGCTCCCGGATAAAAAGCTAAAAATGCTTTGAATCTCTCTCCATTAGGAGCAAGCTTTTCTGCAATCGGTTCCCAAGCAGAATAAATTGCTGTTGAGCCACCAAAACTCCAGCCGGCAATAAATATATTGTTAGATTCTATGTCAGGATGATTTGATAGTATTTTTAAAGCTTCAAAACAATCTGTTTGAGCTGTTGCAACAGTTACCTGAACTTGATCTTCAACAATCGAAGTAACATTTCTAGATTCAAAACTCTGAACTTTGAATATTGCGAATCCATTTTCTAAAAAATTTACTGAATGATCGTGAGATGACATTGCCCAGCCCATGCTCCCATGCATGCATATTACTAAAGGATATGTATCTTTTTTCTCTTCAGGAAAAACTAGCGTTCCAAAAACTTCTTGGTCTTTTTCATTCTTGCCATTAAAAATATCATAGAACTCAAATGGGCTTGAAGATTTATAAAATATATTTCCTTGATCTCCAGAATTAAATTTCATTTCTGATCTAATTATCCTTCCATTCTGGATCACGCTTTTCTATAAATGCATTTATGCCTTCTTTTGCATCATCTTTAAGCATATTTTCTACCATTACCTTAGAAGTATACTTATAAGCCTCAGATAAATTTAATACAGACTGGTTATAAAATGCTTCTTTGCCTATTTTTACTGTCATAGTCGATTTCTTTGAAATCTTAATAGCTAAATTCATAACAGTTTCATTTAAATTCTCTTGATCTACATGATTATTAATGAGTCCAATTTCCTTAGCTTTATTAGGATTAATTAAATCACCGGTTAAAAGCATTTCCATCGCATGTTTATGAGCTACATTCCGAGATAAAGCTACCATTGGAGTTGAGCAAAACAATCCTATATTTACACCTGGTGTAGCAAATGCAGATGTATTAGAAGATATTGCTAAGTCACAACTAGCTACTAACTGGCAACCTGCTGCCGTTGCGATGCCATCCACCTCTGCAATAATTGGTTTTGGATGATTTACTATTGCCTGCATTAATGAAGAGCATGAATCAAATAACTTCTCAAAGTATGCTTGCCCTGCATCACTCATCTCTCTTGCTTTGGTCATTTCTTTTAAGTCATGCCCAGCACAAAAAACTGAGCCTTTAGCAGCAATGATGATTACTCTTACTGAATCATCGGTTGAAGCTTTATCTAGCAGATCACTTAAAACAGCCATCATTTCTTTAGAAAGAGTATTTTGGCTTTCTGATTTATTTAAAGTGAGACGAAAAATACCATTCTCTAGATGGTCGCTTAAGACTATGTCCTGATTAATTCCCATAATTACATTATTTAATGCTAATTCTCCTCACTAGTCCAATTTCCTCTTTCTAATTCTTTTTTAGGACACTTATCCATCACAACTCTTAAACCGGCCTTTGTTGCAACATCTGCTGCTTCCTTATGCATAATATCTAATTGCATCCATAAAACTTTTGCATTAATTGCAATAGCTTGATGAGTAATCTCCATGACCGCTCCTGTTTTCCTAAAGACATCTACCATATCAATCGATGCATCAATTTTTTCTAAAGATGAGAAACATTTATTGCCGAGAATTATTTCTCCTGCTGTATTAGGATTAACTGGGAAAACCTCATAACCATAATCAATTAACGACTCCATAACCTTATAACTATCTCTATCAGGGTTTGAGCTAGCTCCCACAACAGCTATAGTTTTAACACTATTTAGAATATCTCTGATGTATTTTTCTGAATAATTATTCACCATAAAACGTCACTTAATAAATGATTGATAGTGCTGCTCTCTTTCATCTTTCAGCATTCCAATCGTTTCATTCATAAATCTATTCCTATCTTCTCTGCTATTAAAGACCCAAATACAAATAGAGTCTCTGCTGTGATAAATTGCTTTTAATTCATCATCTATCTCACATATTTCTTGGGGAATTTCAGTTTTTATACAAATCATGGTTTTAAAGATGGCACTTTGAGCATTTGATTTTACAACAAACTTCTACCTTTTAGATTGTATTTGTATAATATTTAATAATAGTAAAAAATATTCAATAAGATTATGAAAAAACCAGTATGTCTAGTTATAGGTGCAGGCGCAGGAATTGGTGGAACTGTTGCAGCAAAATTTGCTCGTGAAGGCTATCATTCTTATCTTTGTAGGCGAACAGACCAAGAAGGTTTAGATAAATTAATAAAAAATATAGAAAAGGAAGGTGGCTCAGCCTCTGGTTGTCTTGTTAATGCTCTTGATGATGATTCTCTAGAAAATCTTATACATTCGGTTGAAAAAGAGGTTGGTGCTATTGAAGTTATTGTATACAACCTAGGGGCTCAGTCAGGAATGAAGCTTCTTGATAAAACTACCTATAAAGAATTTGAGTGGGCTTGGAAGATTGCAAGTTTTGGTTTGTTTAGAGTAGCCAAAGTTATATGTCCTATTATGGCAGAGAGAGGGAAAGGAACATTTTTAGTAACTTCTGCTACAGCTGCTATGAGAGGTAATGCAACGCAACATTCTCATGCTTCAGCTATGGCTGCTAGAAGAATGTTGTGTCAATCTTTAAATGCCGAGTTTGCTTCTAAAGGGATCCATGTTGCGCATATAGTTATTGATGGCGCTGTTGATGCTCCAGACACTTTAGGGAAAATGTTAGGGCCTGAGCTCTTTCAAAAACTTAGAGAAACTAAAGGTCTGGATAATGATGGCCTACTAGTGCCAGGTGAAATTGCAAAAACATATTTCCATTTATCCCAACAACATAGGTCTGCATGGACTCATGAACTAGATTTAAGAGCATTTTCAGACCTTGCATGGTGGAATCATGCGACCATGCTAGATGAATAAAACTTAAGAGCCTATTCTTGATGGGCATATGCCCAGCTTTTTATTCCAGAATCTAACGTTACCTCTATTCTTGTATAGTCATCTACCTCATAACTATCTGCTTCTTCTAATTCTTTAGAAGAAATGCTGAATACTGTACCTGAAACTCGGTCTTCTTTATTACCGGTAAAAGAAATAATAGGATGAAATCTTTTTTTACTTGTTTTGAGAACAAATTCATCTTTAATTTCAATATCTTTAAGAATAAAGCCTGAAATAGTATCTTTTTTTCCCTCGAGCAGACGTCCAAAGTTTTTTAATTGCACATTATCTTGTTGAAGTGTTCCATATGAAAATAAGTTTTCCATGAATGCTTGATGGTTAAAATATTTTTTTAACTTTAGCCTTTTTATTTGCTTCTTCGAGGAGATCTTTATTGATTTGAAGAATATCTTTTGAATCAGGTTCCTGATGGAGAGTAGCCACAGGGATTGCTTTTCTTATTTTCTCGGCACTGTCTATTAAACAAACCTCGCTATCTGCTAAGGCTCCAGACTCAAATCCTGATGTTTCCATCCCCTCTTGTACCCAATTAATTAGCTCTGTATCTTCTGCATTAACTTGCCTATTGATTCTCCAATTTAAATATCTTGCTGCTTTCATTTCTCTTCTATCATCTTTTAAAGCAAAAGGTATTTCTCGGATCATTGTTGTTGAAGCATTTATTGGAATAAATTGCATAAAATCCATTTGATCAGGGTAAATGTCAAAAGCTAAATTAGGCCATAATCGAAAATAAACCCAATACATTTGCTTATCTTCACTTAAATGCTCTAATTTTGGTAAAAACTTTTTATACAAATCGTTGGAAATAACATTTTTTCTTGTCTTATTTAGATCTCCCCACATCTTATGGATAAAACCGTCATTATTACTTACCTCTACACCATAACTATTGCCCACTAGTCCTGATAAGCCAGGATGAGCTACTGGAATGTGCATTGCATCTACATAATTATCTGCAACTTGTTTCCAATTAACGTTTCTAGGGCGCATTGTGACTCTGCCCAAAGGTTCTAATTCTTCAAATTTATACGGCTTAATCTCATCTATGTATGGTTTAAATTGTTCAGCAACAGATGGAACGCTATTAGGAATTATTTTTGCAAAAATAAAACCTTGGAAGATTTCCATTTCAATCGGTTTAAGGCTATTTTTTTCTAAATCAAGGTCTTTGAATTGCTCAAGATGTGGAACAGTTTTTAGATTTCCTGATAAATCATAGCTCCAAGCATGATAAGGACAACTAATTCTTTTGCCACAATTTCCGCTTGAACCATCTAGTAGTTTTGTAGCTCTATGAGAGCATACATTATGAAATACATTAATCTTTGAATCTTCATTCCGAATAGCAACAATGCGTTCATTAAAAATATTGAAAGTGAAATAATCGCCTGGGTTTGGAATATTTGAAATATGGCAAACTAATTGCCAATTATTTAAAAAAAGATTTTTTTTCTCTAACTCAAAGAAAGCTTCACTTGTATAAGTCCAGCTAGGAAGAGTTTCATAAGATTTTTTCATTATCTCTTTTTACTTGAATTAGTTACTAATTTTTCAGCACTTTTAATAATGCTGTATTCATCATGAGTTTTACTAAACATTCTTTCCGGTGAAACCCCCTCCAATTCTCCATCTTTTTTTTCAGGATCAGTAAAAAATCCTAAAACATAGCCGCCTTTTGAATAGCCTATTAAAGATCTTAATTCTGGAGATAAGTCTTTTGCTATATTAGGCGGACATGATAAATATTGGTTTTCTTCTTGCCTTAGCCAGGTTGGAGCATAATGAATAAGAACTCCTAAACGATCCATCTTGGATGTATTGGCTCCCCCACCATGCATTACTGAACCGGTATAAATTAGAACTGATCCAGCAGACATTTCAGCGTAACAAATTTCATCTTCACTAGGGATTCTATCTCTATCCCATTTGTGTGATCCTGGAACCACCTGAGTAGCGCCATTTTCTTTAGTGAAATCTGTAATTGCCCAAATAGTACTTAACTGTGTCTCAATCTTTCTGGGTATATAGCCGCCCCAAACTCCTCTATCCCTATGGATTATTTGCTCAGTTTCGCCAGGGCCTATGTTAATTGCTGAGGTAAAATGGAGTTGATAGCCATCACTATGTGGCTCAAGAAATTTCTTAGAAACATTATTTACTAATGGGTCCATAGCTAACTCTCTGCATTCAGGAGATCTAGCTATTAATGCACCTACTCTTCTGGTATTAAAACCAGTGAATTCATCTTGACCTTCGTTGGTATTCTTAAGATAGGGCTCTAAATCGGAATTTATTCTATCAATTTGATCGCTTGATAAAACATTATCAATAATTACTCCAGCATCGGCATCTAATATTTCTAAGATTTCTTCTGCGCTGGCATTTGAATTTAAGTGCTGTATTCCCATCTTGCCCCCTATATTAACTATTTTACCTTATCTTCACCTGCTTTTTTATTTTTATAGTAGCCGTTAAAAGCAATATAAGTTTGAATTAGATTAGCAATTACAAATGCATACAAATCAACAAAAACAAATACTAAAGCCCCGCTGAATCTACTTACACCAGTCAAAACATACCCATTCAATCTTGTTTCATGCTTAACAGAGCTTACTAGGTATAAACTCATAATACTTAATACCAAAATTACCCACTGACCATATTGTAAAAAATTTTCTATCATTAGAATTTCTCCAAAATTATTTTTAATTTAAAGTAGTCTATACTTAATTTAAATAAAATTATTAATATGCCATTAAAAAAGAGTAACGAAGTTTTTATTACCTGTGCTGTTACAGGTTCAGGAAATGCTCATAGCAAATCACAACACGTACCTCGAAGCCCAGAAGAAATTGCTAACAGTGCAATAGAAGCAGCAAAAGCCGGAGCAGCAATTGTTCACTGTCATGTAAGAGATCCAGAAAGTGGCGAACCTTCCAGACGTCTTGATTTATACAAAGAGGTCACAGACAGAATCAGAGAATCAGAAACCGATGTCATTATTAACTTAACGGCAGGAATGGGCGGTGACGTTTTTTTTGGGTCACCTGAATCACCACTTCCCCTCACAGATGAGACTGATGTAGCTAGCGCGTCTGATCGTATGCAGCATATCAAAGAATGTTTACCAGAAATATGTACACTTGATTGTGGCTCTATGAATTTTGGGGATACAAATTATGTAATGGCAAATACTCCTTCTACACTTCGAAGTATGGCAGAAATTGCATCATCGCTTGATGTGAGAATAGAAATTGAGGCTTTTGACACTGGCCATCTCTGGTTTGCAAAAAGACTTGTTGAAGAAGGTATTATTAAACCTCCCGTACTTATTCAGCTTTGTATGGGTATACCATGGGGAGCTCCAGATGATCTCAATACACTCATGGGAATGATCAATAACATTCCAAAGGATTGGGTATTTTCAACATTTTCGATTGGGAAAAACCAAATGCCTTATGTTGCTGCTGCCGTTCTTGGTGGTGGTAATGTTAGAGTTGGGCTTGAAGATAACATCTATCTTGAAAAAGGAGTACTTGCTACGAATGCAGAGCTAGTAGAGCAAGCTGTTAAAATAGTTGAAAGCATGGGATCAAAAATTTTAGGGCCAGATGAGGTAAGAAAAAAATTAAAGCTTAATAATAATCTTAAATAAAGGGGGAATATATGAATCAAATAGCACTTTTAACACCAGTATTTGTTTTAATACTTTGGACTTTTACAATTTTCTTGCTAATGGCATATGGCAGAGTTAGATTTACTAAAAATCCACAGGATGCAGCACATACAAAAGACTTAAGAGGATCTCTGCCAGATTGGGTTGAGAGAACTTCAGATAACTACAATCACCTTTTTGAACAGCCGGTGGCATTTTACGTAATTACTATATGCATTGCCTTAATCAATAATGTTGATCCTTTTATGATTCAATTAGCTTGGGCATTTGTGATTTTAAGAATTATCCATTCACTTGTCCAACTAACTTTTAACTTAGTATTGTTAAGGTTTGTTATCTTTGCAGCTGGGTGGCTAATCATTGCTTGTATGGCTTATTCTCAGCTTTTTGGATAAATTCCTCATGTATACTTTAGTCTAAAAAAGATTTAGTAAAGTTTCCATTTCATGAGAGCTAAGTTTGCCTCTGCTTTCTCCATCAATACATTCTTGTAATTCTTGCCTATTTTTAACTCCTAAAACTACGGAACTAACCTTTTTGACACTCAGAGCAAATCTGTGAGCTAAAGATGCAGGAGATTCACCCCACTCATTGGCAAGATTTCTAAAAGGTAAGGCTCTCTCAAAATCCATAAAATCTGCCTTATCCAGTCCTGAAGGATGCGGCTCTCTGTCCATGCTAGAAGTCAGCGCGCCTGCTTGAACAGCTCTAATAGCTAAAATTGGTATGTCCTGTTTTTGACATTCTAGTAAAACCCTACTGGGATCTGATTTTTCACTAACATATCCAATAGCACCAATTGAATTTAAAATATTTACAGCACATTGTATGGCCTCAGGTGGATGCTCATGATTTATAGCTTTTATAAGAGCTTCTTCTTGCCCTAAGCCGATTCCCCAGTGATCAATCTTGCCTTCTTTTTTTAACATTTCAAAAGCTGGAATTACCGCATTGTAATAACACGAAAGAGTGGTGGCATTTGTAGCTCTATGTTCATTTAAAAAAGGTAGCTGATAGTCGTCCTCTATAAGCTGGGAATGAAGAAGAAATAAATTCACTTTATCTACTCCCATTGTCTCTAAACTTCTACAAAGAGAATTATTTAGTCTGGTGTAAACTTCTGAATCTGTAATTGTTCCAAGTCTACATTTGGTTGTTAGGTTTATTGCTGAATGATCTCGCCTGTTAAAAGCTTCTCCAATAACTCTTTCTGCTTCTCCTTTGCCATACATTGGCGCCATATCAAAGTGATTAATTCCTGATTCAATTGCTAAGCTAACAGTAGAGACTCTTTCAGATCTGCTTGTTTCACCCCAAACATTCCCTATTCCGCCTCCACCTAAACTAAGCGCACTTATACTTCCAAAGGGTTTAAATTTTCTATGTTCCATTATTATGAATAACTTAACATGTTATAACTTTCTATATTTAAAAGTTTTAAGTATCAATATAAATACTTAACTCCTCTTCAAAACTTTTTTTATAAAAGAAACTTCTTCTGGATCAAAAGGAGATCCGTCTTTACGAAAAATATCATGAAACCATAGCTCTGGCTCCACTAAACTGTCACCTTTGGCAAGAAGACCATCCTTTTCTTTCTTCTCATGCAAAGACAATATTGTTTCCCAATTAAAGTTAGTTTGACTTCGTCCAGCTACCAAACCCCAGTTATAACAAGCAACATTATGTTTTTTAAAAATAGGAAGGCAATATTCAAATGTAGTGCCATATTCTCTTGCCATGTATTCAGTGCACATTATTGGCCTTCCAAGCGTCTCTAATCTTTTTATAGTTGGTAACAGTTTATCGGCCTCATAAGTATGAAAAGTAACGATGTCTGATTTGCTTGTATTCAAGGCAATGATTTCATCTCCTATAGAGCCATCCAGGCATGAGGTTAATGGTTGAGATGGTCTCACCTCATGAGCCCAAGACCAAACATATTCAAGAAATGTATATGAGGTCTCGCCTATTCCGAATTGACCTGGCTCGTTATATAGATCCCACATTAAAATTCTTTTGTCTGCCTGATATCTATCGAGAAGTTCTTGAGTAAAAGTTTTCAATCTATTTAAATGCTTTGAATTTTTTGAAGATTCTATTTCTTTCACTATTTCATGTCCTGGACTTTGTTTCCATCCAGAGTTATGAACACCTTTTATTGGTAGAGGTTGAGGCCCAAGTTTAGGGGATGGATAATGGCAATCATCAAAAAGAACAATG
>CABXPU010000027.1 GCA_902514105.1 uncultured SAR86 cluster bacterium | reverse complement strand
AGCTGAAAGAAAGATTTTTGCTTTAAATGAGCAAGCAAGCAGCTCTGATACCAGATTACAATCAATGAGCGAACTTATTCCTGAAACCATGAATAGGCTTCATGAGCGTTCAAAAATGGGAAAGGGTAACCTAATAGGCAATTCAACCGGTTTTAAAGATTTAGACACTAAATTGCAAGGGGTTCAAAAAGGAGATTTAGTGGTTGTCGCAGGAAGACCAAGTATGGGAAAAACAGCCTTTGCTATGAATTTAGCTGAAAACGTTTTATTAAATGATGATAACGAAGGCGCAGTATTAATATTTAGTTTAGAAATGCCTGGTGCATCACTGACTACAAGACTCTTATCAGGTATGTGCAAAATAGATCAACAAAAAGTTAGATCTGGAATGTTAGCAGACAATGAATTAAAACAAATTTTTGAAGAAGGTGAAAAATTAAAAAATAAACCTTTATATATCGATGACAGCTCTTTGCTTTCGCCTATGGAGCTTTTAGCTAAATCTAGAAGACTTCATCGTTCTGAAAAAAATGGCTTGTCATTAATAGTTGTTGATTACCTTCAGCTTATGCAAGTTCCCGGATCTACCGAAAATAGAGTGAATCAGATCTCAGAAATCTCTCGGTCTTTAAAATCTCTTGCCAGAGATCTAGATGTTCCAGTAATAGCTTTATCACAGCTTAATAGAGGAGTTGATTCAAGACCAAATCGGAGACCTATTATGTCTGATTTAAGGGACTCTGGAGCAATTGAGCAAGATGCCGACGTAATATTGTTCTTATATAGAGACGAAGTTTATAACGAAGATTCGGACCAAGGAAACAAAGCCGAAGTTATTATTGGAAAACAAAGGAATGGACCTATAGGCACGTGTTATCTAACTTTCTTAAAAGAGTTTACAAGATTCGAAAATTTCTCAAATGATGGATTTTACGATTCATTTTAATGAGAGAACCTTCAGCAGAACTGATAGTTGATATAGGCGTTATTAGAAAAAATATCCTTTATCTAAAATCTTTACTTAACCCAGAAACAAAATTTATGGCCATTTTAAAAGCCAATGCATATGGCCATGGCTTAAAAGAAGTCACTTTGGGTATTGATGATATTGTAGACGGATATGGTCTTGTTAGGATGCATGAAGCTTTAGAGATAAGAGAGAATTCTTCAAAGAAGATTTTATTGATGCAAGGCGTTTACAATAATCAAGATTTTGATTTAGCTAATAAAAATGATCTTGATCTTGTGGTTCATAACGATGATCAACTATTTATACTAGATAATCCCAATATAAATATTTGGATAAAGATTAATACTGGAATGAATAGGCTTGGATTTTCTCCGAAGAGCTTTTTATCTGTTTATAAAAAGAATTTAACTAAAAGACAATTTACCTTAATGTCTCATTTAGCCTGCTCCGATAACCCATTAGATGATCTAAATAAGAAGCAATTTAATGCTTTTGACGAAGTATCTAAAAATGTCCAAACCAATCATCATAAAAGTATTGGAAATACAGGGTGTATTATTAATTATCCCAACCAAGGCTTTGATTGGGTTAGATCAGGTATTGGTATTTATGGTGGATATAGTGCTGATAATGAATTGCAATCTGCAATGACATTTAGATCAAAAATTATTGAAATTAAAGATATAAAAAAAGGGGATAGAGTAGGGTATAACGGAAGGGTTATAGCTTCAAAAGATATGAAGATAGCAATAGTTTATGCGGGCTATGCTGATGGATTTCCTCAATCAACTTTTGATAAAACAAAAGTTTCTATAAATAACAAAGAAGTTAATATTTTTGGACAAGTTAGTATGGATCTTATCTCAATAGATATTAGCGATATCTCTAATTGCAAAATAGGAGACTGGTGTACTTTATGGAGTTCTAAAGATTCTATAAAGAATCATATTGCAAATAATAATTTGATATCATATGAGCTAATGACTAGAATTACAGATCGAGTAAAAGTGTCTTTTAAATAAACATTAAAAATGAAAATTAATTATATAGAAGAAAATTTAAGAAAAATCACCTATGAGGATGATTTTCCTGAGTATATGACCGAAAAGCATGCTGAAGATATAGCTGAGGTATTTAATACTCCATTAATTGGAACATACAATTGGGATTATAGGATTCAAGATAATAGGATTAAAAGACTATATGAGCTAGGCAAAGAATTAAATTGGAATGTTGAAATGGATATCGACTGGAATAGACCATATGAAGAATTAAAAGAACCTTTTCCAATTTTTTGGGATGATTATCCTCCATATCAAAAAATGACTACTGAACAAAAAGTTGATTTTCTAAAACACAGACAAGCTTGGAGTATGAGTCAATTCTTGCATGGAGAGCAAGGAGCCGTTTTAGTTGCATCACAATTAACTAGTTGCGCTCCTACATATAATGCGAAATTGTACGCAGCTTCTCAGACTTTTGATGAAGCAAGGCATGTTGAGGCATTTAATAAATATATTCAAACTAGAATGAAATTAATGTATCCAATAGGGAATGCTCTTAAATCAATTCTGGATAAAATTCTTACCGATAAAAGATGGGATCTTAAATTTATTGGGATGCAAATTATTATTGAGGGTTTAGCTTTAGCTGCATTTCAAAGCTCAAGAGATTTAACTACAGATCCAGTATTAAAAGATATGCTTGGGTTAATAATAAGAGACGAAGCTAGACATGTAACTTTTGGAGTTAATTATTTAGAAGAATTTGTAACTACTTTATCCGAAGATGAGATTGAAGAAAGAGCACAATTTGCCTACGATGCATGCCTGTTAAGTAGAGAAAGATTACTATCACTAGATGTTTTTGAGCATTTTGGTTGGGATATTGAAGAGGCAAGACTATTTCAGCAAGATTCAGATATTACCAAGATGTTTCAGAAATTACTTTTTCAGAGAGTAATCCCTAATTTATCAAGGATTGGGCTTTTGACTGATTCTGTAAGAGGTAAGTTTGAAAAGCTTGATCTCCTTCAATATGAAGATGCTCAGAGTGATTATGATATAGATTGGGCAGATCTATCTAGACCTTTATTTGAAGATTCTGCTTAATTTCATTTATCAATTAGCTATTATCTGATATTCTGTTATCCCATCATAAAGAAATAATTTGATGGCAAAAACTAAATACATTTTTATAACAGGCGGAGTTGTTTCTTCTTTAGGAAAAGGAATAGCTGCAGCATCCCTAGGAGCAATTCTAGAATCTAGAGGCCTAAAGGTTTCATTAATTAAACTCGATCCATATATTAACGTTGATCCAGGAACTATGAGTCCTTTTCAGCATGGGGAAGTTTTTGTTACAAATGATGGAACAGAAACCGATTTAGATTTAGGTCACTATGAGCGTTTTGTTAGATTCCAAGCATCTGCAAAAAATAATTTTACTGCAGGTAGAGTTTATGAAAGTGTTATCAGAAATGAAAGAAAAGGAAGTTATCTAGGTAGAACAGTTCAAGTAATACCTCATATTACTGATGAGATTAAAAGAAGAATCAAAGCTGGCGCAAAAGGTTATGATGTAGGCATTGTTGAAATAGGAGGAACTGTTGGGGATATAGAAAGTCAACCATTTGTTGAAGCAATTAGACAAATGTCTTTAGATCTCCCATCAAGTTATACTGCTTTTGTTCATCTAACCCTAGTTCCCTATATTAAAGTTTCTGGTGAATTAAAGACCAAACCAACTCAGCATTCAGTTAAAGAATTAAGATCTTTGGGTATAGCTCCTGATTGTTTAATTTGCAGATCAGAGCAAGAATTACCAAAAGATGAAAGAAAGAAAATTGCTTTATTTTGTTCAGTTAATCCTTCTAGTGTTATTTCAATGCATGATGTTTCAACAGTTTACTCAATACCAATACTTTTAAATAAACAAAAAGTAGATGAGATTATTTTGTCTAAACTAAATATAAAATCTAACAAGCCCAAGCTTAATGATTGGAAAAGAGTTGTTGCAGCAAAAATAAATCCATCTAAAGAGATAAATGTAGCTTTTGTTGGAAAATATACCGAATTAAAAGATTCATACAAATCATTAAATGAAGCTCTCGAGCATGCAGGAATTAAAAATAAAGCTAAAGTAAATATAGTTTTTGTTGAAGCTGAGAATATAACTGCCAAGAATGCAAAAAAAGTTTTAGGATTTAGTGACGCCGTTCTTATTCCTGGAGGTTTTGGAGAAAGAGGTGTTGAAGGGATGATCCATGCTTGTAATTATGCAAGATTAAATCAAGTCCCTTATTTAGGAATTTGTTTAGGAATGCAGATTGCTATAATAGAATTTGCAAGAAATGTATTGAAATTAAAGGATGCCAATAGCACTGAATTTAATTTAAAAACTCCTCATCCAGTTATTGCTCTAATTACAGAATGGAATGATATTTCCGGAAAAACTGAAAAAAGATCTTCTGCTTCAGATCTTGGCGGAACCATGAGATTAGGAGGTCAGGTTTGCAAATTAACTAAGTCATCTAATGCCTATAAGATGTATAAAAAAGAAGAAATTACTGAAAGGCACAGACATAGATATGAAGTAAATCCTTTTTTTAAAGATCAAATGATCAAATCTGGTTTAAAAGTAGTAGGCACTTCTATAGATGGAAAATTAGTAGAAATGATTGAGATTCCTAAACATAAGTGGTTTTTAGCTTGTCAATTTCATCCTGAATTTACATCAAATCCAAGAGATGGCCATCCAATTTTTAACAGTTTTATAAGAAATGCCCTTAAAATATCCAAATGAAAGAAATTAACCTAAGAAATTTTAGAATTGGTAATAATCAACCTTTAACTTTGATGGGCGGTGTAAATGTTCTTGAGTCAGAAGAGCTTGTAATGCAAGTAGCTGAAAAGTTTAAAATCATAACTGATAAACATAATATCAACTGGGTCTTTAAGGGCTCGTTTGATAAAGCAAACAGAAGTTCAATTGATTCATTCAGAGGGCCAGGAATGGAAGAAGGTCTCAAATTACTTCAAAAAGTTTCTTCAACTTTTGATTGCCCAGTAATTACTGATATACATGAGCCAATCCAAGCTAAATCTGTAAGTGAGGTGTGTGAAATTATTCAAGTTCCAGCTTTCCTTGCTCGACAAACTGATTTGGTTGTTGCAGCTGCAAAAACTAAGTCAATAATCCAATTTAAAAAACCCCAATTTCTTGCTGCTCATGAAATGAAAAATATAATTAAAAAATGCTCCGAAGCAGGCAATAATAATATTACCCTTTGCGAAAGAGGTACTAGTTTTGGTTATAACAATCTTATAGTTGATACTTTAAATTTTCAGATTCTTAAAGATTTAAGTTTTCCAGTAATATTTGATGTTACTCATTCACTTCAATTACCTGGCGGTCTTGGAAATGCAGCAGGAGGAAGGAGAGAGTATTTAAAAGATTTAGCTTATGCAGGAATTTCTCAGAACATTGCGGGTTTATTTCTAGAGGCACATCCTGATCCAGATAAAGCAAAATGTGATGGACCTTGCGCTCTTCCATTAGATTTATTAGAACCTTTCTTAGTAAAAATAAAAGAATTAGACAGTTTTATTAAAGATCAGGAAGACCTAAGGATAAATTAATCATGTCTAAAATTAATTCAATTAGAGCTATTCAGGCGCTTGACTCTAGAGGCGTGCCTACCGTTGCAACAAAGATTTCTTTGGAGAATGGTATATCATCTTCAGCAATGGTTCCCAGTGGAGCATCTACTGGTAGTAAAGAAGCGCTTGAATTAAGAGACGGAGGGACTGAATATAGCGGGAAAAGTGTTGAAAATGCAGTCTCAAATGTAAATACAGTAATTGCCCAAGCCTTAAAAGGTTTTGATATAAACAATCAATCAGATATTGATCATAAAATGATAGAGATAGATGCAACATCAGATAAATCTAATTTAGGAGCAAATGCTATTCTTTCTGTCTCTCTAGCTTCAGCACATTTAGCTGCAAATTATCAAGAGATGAATTTACATGACTATTTCAATAAATCTTTTAATGAAATTACAGGCCTAAATATAGATCAGTCATTACCTATGCCTATGTTAAATATATTAAATGGTGGTGAGCATGCTGATAATAATGTTGATATTCAAGAGTTTATGATTATTCCTAAAGGGTCATCAAGTATTAAGCAGGCTTTGCAGTGGTCTTCAGAAATTTATTGGAAATTAAAACAAATTTTAAAAGATAAAGGTTTATCAACGAGTGTAGGTGATGAGGGCGGGTTTGCTCCAAACCTTAAATCTAATGAAGAAGCTATACAATTTATATTAACGGCTATAGAAGCATGTAATCTTAAGCCAGGCGAAGATATTTCACTTGCTTTAGATTGCGCAGCTAGTGAATTTTATAAAGATGGTAAATACAATTTAAGGGGCGAAAATAGAATCTTAGATAATATTGAATTTACTAATTACCTTAGTGAGTTAATACAAAAATATCCTATTATCTCTATAGAGGATGGTATGGATGAAATGGATTATTCTGGTTGGAATAATTTAACTAAACAAATAGGAAAAGATTGTCAGTTGGTCGGCGATGATTTATTTGTTACAAATAAAAAAATATTAAAAGAAGGAATTTCAAAAGGCTTAGCAAATTCAATATTAATTAAGTTTAATCAGATTGGCACATTGACAGAAACTTATCAAACAATAAAAGTTGCTGATGAGAATAACTATAAATCAATTATTTCTCATAGGTCTGGCGAAACAGAGGATACAACATTGTCTGATTTAGCTGTTGGTCTTGGATCAGGCCAAATAAAAACAGGTGCACCCTGCAGGTCTGATAGAGTTGCAAAATATAATCGTCTTTTATGGATAGAAAATAGCTGCCCCGATATTAAAATCGGATAATGAATAGAGTTTCTGTTTATATATTTATTTTTTTATTAACAATAATCCTAGTTCTCTCATATAACTTATTTATTAGCTCAAATGGTTACAAAGAGAGAGATAGCCTAAAAAATCAAAATAATAATTTACAACAAAGAAATAAAGCTATAAGAGATACCAATGAAGAGTTAAAATTTGAGATTATTAATGCTCAAGATAGTGATGAGCACATTGAAAACTATGCCAGAGAGAATTTAAATCTTTCAATGCCCGATGAAGAATTTATAAAATTTGATAAAAAAGATGTGAAAGAAGAAGATGAATAAAAATGTAATTGCTATTATCCCCGCAGCTGGAATTGGTGAAAGATTTTTATCCAATAAACCAAAGCAATATTTTGAGATAGATCAATCTACAATAATTGAGAAAACAGTTTCAACTTTTATTGCATCAGATTTAATATCAAAGATCATTATTCCAATTAATAGAAATGATGATCTAATCCAAGACCAAGATTTTTATAACAACCCAAAGATTCAAGTTGTAGAAGGCGGTAACACAAGAGCTGAATCAGTTTTTAATGCTTTAAAGACTATAGATATAAAAGATTATGAATATGTAATTACTCATGATGTGGCAAGACCAAATATTAGCACTAAAGAGATCGAATTATTATGTTCTCATATTTTAGACAATAACTCTGATTGCTCCTTTTTCTTTTTCCCTATAACTGAATCTATAAAAGAAATTTCTAACAAACAAGAGAATACAGTAGATAAGAATAATTATTATGCAGTTCAGACTCCTCAAATCTCTAGGAGCGCACTGCTTTACGATGCTCTTGAAAAATGTATTGAGAGTAATATCAATATCCCAGATGAATCTTTTGTTATGGAAAAAATGGGTTATTCCATATCAAAAATTCAAGGTAAAGCAGACAACATAAAAATTACTTATCTCCAAGACATTAATTTATTAAGAAAATTTAATACAAGAACAGGAACTGGATTTGATTTACATACTTATAAAGCTGGAAATGGCATTATTTTAGGAGGTCATTTACTAGAATGTGATTATTCTATTAATGCTCATTCGGACGGTGATGTATTATTGCATTCAATTGCAGACGCAATTCTTGGGGCTAGCGCTTTGGGAGATATTGGTATATTTTTTTCTGATAATGATAAAAACAATAAGAATTTAGATAGCAAAGTTATTATTGATTTTTGCTTAGATGAGATTTCTAAAATTGGTTTAGAAATCTTTAATATTGATGCTACGATTATTTGTGAAACGCCAAAGATATCTCCTGCCAGAGATGCTATCCTTGATTCATTATCAAAGATTTTAAGAATAGATATTTCTCAAATAGGCTTGAAGGCCACAACATCTGAAAAGATTGGTATTATTGGTGAAAATAAAGCGATCGCAGTTCAAACTCTAGTAAATCTTATTAATAAAAAATGAAAATATTGTTAACAAACGATGATGGATACGATGCTCCCAACATTAGAGCTTTGTATGATGCTTTATCAAAAGATCATGAGGTTTGGATAATTGCTCCTGAAAATAATTGCAGCGGGATGAGCGCAGCCATCTCTTTCTTAAAAGATACTGAAATCAAGAAGATTGATCAATATACTTATGCTGTCGACGGTACTCCTGCTGATTGCACATACTTTGGGTTAAGAAGTGTATTAGATTTTGAGCCTGACATTGTTGTTTCAGGTATAAATCATGGAGCGAATTTAGGAAATGATGTTTTATATTCTGGCACTATAGGTGCAGCAGTAGGGGGGAGACATCTTAAATTTCCTCCAGTTGCTATTTCAGTAGCATCTTATGATGCTAAAGACCCTAAATATCTTGCTAATAAATCATTAGAAATTATTAATACGATCTTTAAAAACCCAACAGGGCTTTTAAATAAGGTTATAAATATTAATTTTCCAGATCTAAAAGAAAATGAGGAACAAGGAATAAAACATACTAGACTTGCTCGAAGAGGAGTACCAGTAAAACCTATAGAAGTATCCTCGTCATCTGACTCAAAGACATATAGATATAATTTACAAGGTGATCCTATAAAAGAATCCTTTTTATCTGATATTGAGGCTGTTAACTCAGGCTATATATCATTATCAATTTTAGACTACGATTTAACTAAAAATGATGAAGATAACAATTTTATTAAGAATATTTGTCAATGAGTAGCTCTGGATTTACTTTTACACGAGTTAGAGAAGAGATGATACAGATTCTTCTTGAAATGGGAATAAAAGATTTCAGAGTTTTAGATGCAATGTCTCAAATACCAAGACATATTTTTATCGATGAAGCCTTGAGGTCAAGAGCATATGAAAATAGATCTTTAACTATAGGGTATCAACAAACAATTTCTCAACCTTATATCGTTGCTAAGATGACAGAATTAATGATTTCCCATACCGGCGGAAGAGGCCATATCTTTAAGAATATTTTAGAATTGGGATCTGGATGTGGCTATCAATCAGCAGTGCTATCATATTTTTCTGAAGAAGTTCATGCAATAGAAAGAATTAAACCTTTAGTTATAAAATCTAGAGAAAATTTAAAAACATTAAAGATTTTTAATGTTGTCACTAAGCATGGAGATGGATATCAAGATTGGGATCCAAAAATTAAATATGAAGGCATTATTTGCGCCGCTGCTCCTAGAGCTTTTCCAGAAGAGCTATTAGAGTGCTGTGC
>CABXPU010000026.1 GCA_902514105.1 uncultured SAR86 cluster bacterium | reverse complement strand
CTTCTTTTTTAAAGAACTTTTTAGACAAAGGCGGTCTATGATATGGAAGTTCAGATTCAGATGTAAAAATTTTAATACTCTTGTCGAAGCCTGATCTTCTCAGATTGACTGCTGTGTTGCATCCTGCATGACCAGATCCAATTATTACAACTCCGCTCATGTGAGCGCATCCAATGCCTGATGCATCCTTTTAACAGCTTTTGATAATAATTCTAAGTTAGTTCCAAAATTTAATCTCATCCATCCTGGCTTACCAAAATCCTTACCATTAGATAGGCCTACACCAAATGATTCAAAGTGTTTTTTTAAATCATCGCAATCTGTATTTAAAACCTTAAACCAAAACAAATAAGTCCCTCTTGGCTCTATAAAATGAACATCTTTCCTGTCCTTAAACTCCTTTATTAAGAAATCTTTATTAGTTTTTAAATACTTTATGAGATCTGCTTTCCATGAATCGCCATCCTGTAAACAAACCAATGTTGCAATAAGACCAAAAAGGTTAGGTGGAGGTATCTGTCCTCTAAATAGATTCTGAAATTGTCTTCTAAGCGAACTATTTGGAATTATTGCATAGGCGCAATTTAAGCCAGCAATATTAAAAGTTTTAGACAGAGAATCTAACGTTATGACTCTTTCTTTCATGCCTTCTAATGTAGCTATATTCACATGATTATCATCGGACTCTAGGATAAAATCTGAGTGAATTTCATCTGAAAAAATATGTATATTTTTTTCAATTACTAGCTCAGCTAAATCAGTTAATTCTTCTTTAGAAAAAATAGTACCGCCTGGGTTATGAGGGTTAACAAACATTAACCAAGAATTATCTTCAGCTTCAATAGAAAGTTTTTCTATGTCATAGACTAATCTTCCATCAACCTCTTTTAAATCATGAAAGATTATTTTTTTACTACTATGCTTTGCAGCATTTAAGAATGGTGGATATATTGGTTTTGGGATAATAACTGATTGTGTATCCATAATTAGTTTATATATCTGATGAATAGCTGTTTCTAGACCTGGAAGCCAAACTATCCAATCTTTTTCAATTGCCCAATTCCTTTTTTTGTAAAGACTAACTATTTCGTTGTTTAGCTCATCTGGTATTTCTGTATAACCATAAATACCATGATTAATTCTTTGCTGAAAAGCATCTTGAACAATTTTGGGCGATTTGAAATCCATGTCGGCAACCCATAAAGGAATAATATCTTTATCTGCATATAAGTCCCATCTGGTGCTCCATGTATCTTCTCTATTTACTGGATTATCAAAATCTTTGGTCATGAAATATATTCTTGCTCCCTTTTATTCTTTTTATATTAATGCATAAGGTAGAAATTACATACCAAAATTTATTTAAATTTCATGAAGTAAAAAAACATTAAAAAAAATGGGTTCAGCAAAGATTAAATGTGAGATTTAGGACTATAATTAACTCTTAATGCATTCGTATATAAAGGAAAAAAATGAGTTCAAGAGTTAAAGTTGTTGTTACAGGTGCAGCTGGTCAAATTACATATTCATTAATACCAAGATTGCTTGATGGTAAAACTTTTGGCAATAAAATTGTTGATCTGGTAATGGTTGAAATACCTCAAGTGGTTAGTAAGCTTGAGGGGGTTTTAATGGAGCTTGAAGACTCATCTTTCCCGAATATGGGCTCTGTAGAATATACAGATAATTTTGCCGACGCTGCTAAAGATGCCGACTGGTTTCTCTTGGTTGGAAGTATTCCAAGAGGTATTGTTTATGAAGGAAAAAAAATAGAAGAACGATCTGATTTACTAAGAATTAATGGTGGCATATTTGTAAATCAAGGTGAAGCAATAGGTAAATATGGTAAAAAAGATGCAAAAATACTAGTAGTAGGAAACCCCGCCAACACTAATGCTTTGATAGGTCAAAATGCTTCTGGAGTTAACTCTCAGTTATGGATGGCCATGACAATGCTTGATTGTAATAGAGCAAAGTCAGTTATATCTAAAAAAGTTCAATGTTCAATTGAAGAAGTTAAAAAAATGATTATATGGGGGAATCATAGTCCAACCATGTACCCTGATATTGAAAATGCAATTGTAAATAACTCTTCAGTAGGTTCGCTTGTAAACGATATGGAATGGGTTGATAAAACCTTCCTACCTACTGTTCAACAAAGAGGAAAAGCTGTTATTGATGCTAGAGGAGCCTCATCAGCTACATCTGCTGCTAAGGCTGCCTTGGATACCATTATTGCATGTGAAAATCCTACAGGTGATGGAGATTGTTTTAGTGCTGCAGTTGCAAGTGATGGAGCTTACGGAGTTCCTGAAGGTCTTATTTGCGGATACCCTTTAATGACAATGGAAGATGGAAGTGTTGAAATTATAAGAGATATTAGTCTGTCTAATTTTGCTAAAGAAAAATTTGATATATCTATTGCTGAACTTGAATCTGAAAGAGAGGCTGTAAAAGACCTTTTGTGAGCAATGTCACAGAAAAACTAACTAAAAAATTTTTATCTGATGTTCTTGATACAGAAGATTGTAATAATATTTCAATTATTAGCTCTAAAGATTTATCTTCATTGGTTTTATTCTTAAAGGATAGAAGTTTAAAAGAAGTATTTATTCAGCCAAGAGTTGGTGAAGATATTAATATTCAAGCTGATCTTTATGTCTTTATGGATGATGTTGATTCAAGCATTTCTGATATTGGAAAAGTAAAGAATCTTTTAAGTCAAAAAATCATATATATATTTTCAAATAATAATAAATTAAATGAAAATGATCTTCTGAAGCTGGGCTTTCAAAAAGAATTTGAATATTCAAAAGTAGGTATTAGTTTTTATACATATAACTTAAAGACCTATAACAATAAAAGAGAATGGAATAATCCAAAAGGATGGGCAAATCCTGAAAATTTTAATAAATTTAGATGGTAATTACGTTTTAAGTTGTGGAAATAATAAAACATCTCTTATAGATGTTTGATCAGTTAAAAGCATAACGAGTCTATCTATACCTAATCCAACACCAACTGCAGGCGGCATTCCGTGTTCTAAAGCAGTAATATAATCTTTATCAAAATCCATAGCCTCTTTATCACCAGAATCTTTTGCTGCCACCTGATCTTCAAATCTTAAGGCTTGATCATCAGGATCGTTTAATTCACAGAAACCATTTGCAAACTCTTTTCCGCCAATAAATAGCTCAAATCTATCAGCAAAATCAGGATTCTCTGAGTTTCTTCTTGATAGCGGCGAAACTTCAACTGGATATTCAGTTACAAAAGTAGGATCTATAAGATTCTCTTCAACAGTATTTTCAAAAACTTCTAAGAGCATTCTTCCAATGCCCCAATTTTTTTCAATTTTAACATTCAAAGATTTTAAGTATTTCTCTAAAACTTTTTTATCTTGAAGATCTTTAGTTTTTAATTGTTTATTAGCTTTAAGAACTAAATCTGAAAGAGTTGCTTGATTAAACTTATTTAGGTCAATTTGCGCATCTCCCCAAGTAATTTTATTTCCACAATCTGCAGCCTTACCAGCGTTTAAAATAATATCTTTAGTAAGGTCCATTTGTCCTTGCATGGTTGCATAAGCTTCATACCATTCAAACATTGTAAATTCAGGATTATGTTTTGTAGACAGGCCTTCATTTCTAAAACTTCTATTAATTTCGTAAACTTTATCAAAACCACCAACCAATAGTCTTTTTAAATACAACTCTGGGGCAATTCTTAAATACAAGTCTCTACTTAAAGCGTTATGTTTTGTTACAAATGGTCTAGCTACTGCTCCGCCTGCTAAAGGATGCATCATTGGTGTTTCTACCTCTAAATATCCCTTGTCATTCATTTTTGCTCTAACTGAATCAATGATTCTGGTTCTTTTGATAAAAATTTCTTTTGTTTGATTATTTGTCATTAAATCTAGATATCTTTGTCTATACCTAGCCTCAATGTCAGTTAAGCCTTTAAATTTTTCAGGCATAGGACGAAGGGATTTTGTAATCATTTCTAGATCTAATGCATCAATTGTTAGTTCCTCAGTCTTTGTTCTAAAAAGTGATCCTGAGACTCCTACAATATCTCCAAGATCCCATGTCTTAAAATCATCGTATACACTTTGATCAACATTGTTTTTGGTAACATAAATTTGTATATCGCCACTTGCATCTCTTAAAGTTGCAAAGCTAGCATTGCCCATAACTCTTTTGAGAATAATTCTTCCAGCTATAATTAAACCTTTGATGTTTTTATCAGCCAATTCATCTTTTGATAAATCACCATAATTATTGATAATTTCTTGAGCTGTGTTTTCAGGTTTAAAAGAATTGGTATAAGCTATTCCTCGCTCTCTAAGCTCATCTAGTTTTTTTCTTCTCTCTTCTAAAAGACCTTCTTCACCGCCAATATTTTCTTCTGACATTTATACCCCTTCCTTAAGGCTAGTTTTCATAAAATCATCAAGGTCGCCATTAAGTACTGCAGATGTATTTCCTGATTCAAGGTTTGTTCTTAAATCCTTTATCCTAGATTGGTCTAATACATATGACCTAATCTGACTTCCCCATCCAATATCAGACTTACTATCTTCCAATACTTGCTGTTCTTCCTTTTGCTTCTGTAATTCTAACTCGTAAAGCTTAGATTTTAGTTGTTTAAACGCATTTTCTTTGTTTTTATGTTGAGACCTACCGCTTTGACACTGAGCAACAATACCAGTTGGTTCATGGGTAAGCCTAACAGCAGAATCAGTTTTATTAACATGCTGACCTCCTGCACCAGAAGCTCTGTATGTATCTATTCTTACATCAGAATTATTTAGTTCAATTTCAATAGAATCATCAATTTCAGGAGATATAAAAACAGATGCAAAAGAAGTATGTCTCCTGTTACCAGAATCAAAAGGAGATTTTCTTACTAATCTATGAACTCCTGTTTCCGTTCTTAGCCAACCATATGCATATTCACCTTCCACTAAAATAGATGCTGACTTAATACCAGCAATATCGCCAGGAGATATATCTGTAACCTGAACATTAAAATCTCTACTTTCAGCCCATTTTGAATACATTCTTAAAAGCATCTCAGCCCAATCTTGAGCTTCAGTTCCGCCTGAACCCGACTGAATATCAATATAAGCATTATTAGGATCCATCTTATTGGTAAACATTCTGCTAAATTCAAGCTCTTCAACATCTTGCTGAAGCTGAGCAACTTCGTCTTCTATTTCTTTCACAGTCTCGTTATCAGATTCCTCAATAGCCATCTCTAATAACGATAAATTATCAGCTAGCTGGGTCTCAGTAGTCTGGAAGAAATTTAATGATTTCTCTATTGACGCTTTTTCTTTACTAAGTTTCTGGGATAAATCTAAATCACTCCATACTTCTTCCTTTGAAAGCTCATTAGAAATCTTGTCAAGCCTCTGCTCTTTTGAAGTTACATCAAAAACACCATTCCTGATCTCAACAACTCTATCGTTAAGATCTAATAAGATGGCCTTTAATTCAGATATATCCATTATTAAGAATTATTATTTAATATAAATTTAAAAATTAAATCTTTATTAGCAGGTAAATTGAATGCTTTTTCTTCTTTATTTAAAGCTTCTGCTAATGATTTAGGTGTTGTATTTAGCTCAATCCCAGCCTCAGCTATGGAAGAAGGAAATTTAGCTGGATGAGCCGTTGAAATAATAAAAGTTTTATTATCTAAATCTTCATTTAAGTTCTTAACTGCATATAAGGCAACTGCAGTATGAGGATCAATTAAATAGTTATATTTATTATAAGTATCTTGAATGGTGCTAATTGTTTGTGAGTCATCGGCAGAGTAACTTAAAAATAAATTCTCAGATTTTTCCCATATTTCATTAGGCAAATTAATTGATTTAGAGGGGAAGTCTTCATATAGATCATTACAAAGCTTTGTATCTCTATTGCAGTAAAAATCATATAGCAACCTTTCAAAATTACTTGCGACACTTATGTCCATGCTTGGAGACACGGTCTCATTTACTTTTTGTTTTGAATAATCATTATTCTTAAAGAATCTATTTAAAATATCATTCTCGTTAACCGAAACTAAAATTTTGTTTACTGGTAGACCCATTTTATGAGATGCATAGCATGCGAAAACATTACCAAAATTTCCAGTTGGTACAGAAAAATTATATTCTTCATTTAGATTAGAAGCTTTTAAGGATGCATAAAAATAATAACAAATTTGGCCAACAATCCTAATCCAATTTATAGAATTAACAGCTAACAGATATTGATCATCCTTTAAAAAAGATCTTTCATTAAAAGCTGCTTTAACAACATCTTGGCAATCATCAAAAGTTCCTTCGATTCTTAATGTGAAAACATTATCTTCATCTATGGTCGTCATTTGCTTTCTCTGAATTTCTGACATATTCCCGTCAGGAATAAGAATAAAGCTTTTAATTGCTTTAAATCTTTTGCAAGCATCTATAGCGGCTGAACCTGTATCGCCTGAAGTGGCTCCCAGAACAATTGCTGTTTTATTATTCTTAATTAAAACTTTATTAAAAAAAGCTGCGGCTAATTGAAGCCCAAAATCTTTAAAAGCAGCTGTTGGTCCATGAAAAAGTTCAAGGATCAACTGATCATCTTTTAAGTGCTTTATAGGTGCAATATCCTTATTAGAGAAATCGTGCCATGTAGTTTGGAGCACTTGTACAACCTCATCTCTAGTAAAAGAAGATGCTGTAAACAAAGGCACTATTTCTTCGGCAACTTCTATAAACGACGTTTTATTTCTTAATAAATTTAAATCTACTTGAGGCCATGAGTCTGGCATAAAAAGACCGCCATCTGATGCTAACCCCTGCATAAGAACTTCTTCAAAAGTTCTACCTCTATCTCCACCTCTTGTGCTATGAAATAACATTAATCTGATTCTATTCTAATTCTTCTAACCTTTTCTATAGTATCCATTCCTTTAATCTCATCAAGCAGCATATTGGCTTGAGGTTCGGTACAAAGCTCTGTTATAAAAAATATAGGTGTAAGATTATTGGATAAATTATCTTTTTGGATGATTTTCTCTATTGCTAAATTATGATTATTAACTATAGACTTAATAGAGCTAATTATATTTTTATCATCAGACTCTATGTAGAAATAATTTTGGAAAGATAAATTATTGATATCTAGAACATCTTTCTTATTTTCTTTCTTTTCAATATCAAAATCATTTGAACTATTAGAGGATAAATGAATAATATCTGATATTAATCCTGATGCTGTAGATTCCTGACCCGCACCTGATCCAGCTATATGTAATTTGTCCACAAGATCTGAATCAATCTCTATTCCGTTTCTAACACCTTTTAATGAAGCTAAAATAGAGGAATTTATTAATAAGGCTGGGTGAGCTCTTATTTCAATTTTATTTCCTAAAGATTTAACTACTGCCAAGTGTTTTATTGAGTAACCTAGCTCAGATGTATATTTAAAATCTTCTCCGGTTATTTTCGAGATTCCTTCAATATAAAAATCTTTAGGGGGTAAATTTGTTCCGAAAGCAATATGAGAAAGTATTCCTAGCTTATGTGCTGCGTCTAGACCATCAATATCAAATGAGGGGTCTGGTTCTGCATAACCTTTATCTTGGGCAATCTTAAGAGTTGGCTCAAAATCTGCACCTTCTTCCATCTGAGATAAAATAAAATTAGTGGTTCCATTAAGCATTCCAGATATTTTAGAAATATGGTTACCTGCAAGATCATTTTGTAAAACCTTTATTACTGGGGTTCCAGCGCAAACTGCAGCTTCAAATAATACTTTTACATTTTTTTCTCTTGCTGCTTGAAAAATTTCATCACCATGATGATAGATAACTGCCTTATTAGCAGTAATTACATGTTTGTTATTTCTAATTGCTGCGAGAATCAATTCTCTAGCAGTTTCAACTCCGCCAATTAACTCAACTATTGCATCAACGTCTTCATTGACTACATCAAATATATCACGCAAAACTTTTACAGAACCAGGATCGCATGCAGGATTATCTCTTCTAGCGCCAATACAATTAATTGCTATTTTTAGGCCTGAATTATTTTTAATAGCCTCACTGTTATCAGTAATTGATTTATATAAGCCTGTAGCAATATTTCCCCAGCCACATATACCTATCTTTATTTCTTTCATTTATTTAATTGTTTATTAATAAAAAATAGAATCTTACAGATTTATTCTATCCCTGCAATATTTTTAAGAGTTCCTTTGGGCTAATATAGCCAGGTATTAACTGCCCATTAGTAGATATTATTGCCGGAGTTCCAGTAACACCAATCTGTCTGCCTATATTGTAATGTTTCTCCACTGGATGGTTTTCACAATAAGATATTTTGATATCTTTTCCTTGTTTTAAACCTGTTAGGGTTTTATTTCGCTCATTTGAGCACCATGCTCCAACAATTTTTGAATAAGATTCTGATTGGAGTCCAGATCTTGGAAAGGCAGCATAATTGATTGAAATACCAACATCATTATATTCACCAATCTCACCATGAAGCTTTCTACAATAACCGCAATCAATATCTGTGAAGATAATAACTGAAAAT
This sequence comes from uncultured SAR86 cluster bacterium, assembly GCA_902514105.1. GTDB lineage: Bacteria > Pseudomonadota > Gammaproteobacteria > Magnimaribacterales > D2472 > MED-G78. The sequence continues at coordinate 1,601 of CABXPU010000026.1, read as the reverse complement.
AATTCATTTTTTGCTGGGAATGAAATGAATTCTTTTTTATCCATCATAGAAATAATTTGTTTTCTCTCTATATCTCTTTCCCTTTCAGTAAGATTTACTAAACCATTAGATGTAATCTGAAAGATTTCACCAACAATAATGAAATTAGTATCTTTAGATACATATACTGATTGCATATCCTCTATATCTAATTTGTAGACTCCTTCTACAGGGGTAGTATTAATATCAACAATATTCACCCCCTCTGGAAGAACATTGGTTAATTTTACAATCATTTTATTCTTTTCATTATCTGCATAAGCATTAATACTTAATAGGAAAATAAATAATAATTTATAAGAAGTTTTCATAATTAACCTCTAGGATGATGTTTTTTAAGAGCATCGCTAAGTCTTTGTTTTGCAATATGAGTATATATTTGCGTGGTTGATAAGTCACTATGGCCTAATAACAATTGTACTGATCTTAAATCAGCGCCTCTATTTAAAAGATGTGTAGCAAAAGCATGTCTTAATGTATGCGGGGAAATGTTTATATTAGAAGGAATTTCTTTTGAGTAAATCTTTATTCTATGCCAAAAGGCTTCGCGTGATATTTTTATACCTCTTGTGTTTACAAAGATATTTTGTATTGAGCGATTAATATTTCTTTCTAATCTCCTTTCAAAATAAATTCTTAAATATTCATTTGCAGATTCACCAAAAGGCACCAATCTTTCTTTAGATCCTTTACCAAGAACTTTTATAATTGATCTTGATAAATCAATATCAGAAAATTTAAGATTTATTAATTCGCTTACTCTTATACCAGTAGCGTATAAAAGCTCAAGCATTGCTTTATCTCTAGAGCCTATAAATGAATCCTCTTTTGGAGCATTTAAAAGTATTTCTACATCATTCTCAGATATCGATATTGGCAATTTCTTTTCTTGTTTTGGTGTTTGGATATCTCCAACTGGATTGTCTTCAATCAGCCCTCTTTTATATAAATATATAAAAAATGCTTTAAGGGCAGAAATTTTCCTATTAACAGTATTGCTTTTAAGTTTTTGATTAAATAGAAACGCTATATATTGTTCTATTTCATGACTTTTTATCTTTTTTAATGAAATTTTATAATTATCTAAGGTCCATTTAAAAGCATCTAAAATATCGCTATTATATGCATTTACTGTATTTTTGGATAAGCCTTTTTCTATATATAAAGAATCAAGAAAGGAAGCTAGGTCTGAATCCTTCTCTTGATATTTTTTCATACTTTTATTCTAGACGTTCTTTAATTCTTGCAGATCTTCCTGATCTTTCTCTAAGGTAGAAAAGTTTAGATTGTCTTACATCACCTTTTCGTTTTACAGAAATTGAATCTATCATTGGGCTGTGAGTTTGGAATGTTCTTTCTACGCCAATCCCACTTGAAATTTTTCTAACAATAAAAGAAGAGTTAATGCCTTTGTTTCTTATGCCCATAACAACCCCTTCAAACGCTTGAAGCCTTGTTCTGTTTCCTTCTCTAACTTTTACAGAAACTGTAACAGTATCTCCTGGTCTAAAAGAAGGATGGTCTGTTCTTAATTGTTTTGATTCAAAATCTTCTATGATTTT
>CABXPU010000025.1 GCA_902514105.1 uncultured SAR86 cluster bacterium | reverse complement strand
CTGGAATAGCGTTTGGATCGCCAGGCTCAACTCCTGTTGGTTTACCATCACGAGTAATACTGTCATAAACTTGTTGACAATATGAACTACTGTAATCAGGAGCATTTTCAATTGGGCTACCAGCTTCTTGAGCTCTACAGTATGCTTCATCAATTCTAATTTGTCCTAAGCTACTGTTTGAAACAATATCTTGTAGGATAACTTTATAGGCATCAACAGTAAGTGTTAATCTTTCAGCAGGCTGCCATACGAAACCTAATGAATAAGAATCACCAGCTTCATCTTTAAGAGCCTTGTTACCTGTTGTAATAGCTTTAATGTTAATTTTGCTGTAGTCACCACAATTATCAATAGCGCCAGTTACTAACCAACACTGATAATAGTCAATACCACTTGTATAGCCTTCAACTTGCTCTAAGAAAGCTCTTTGCATATCTGGAGCTCTAAATGACTCAGACCAAGAACCTCTTAACATAAAGTCTTCAGATGGTCTCCATTCGAAGTTACCACCGATAGTTGTTCTGTCAACGTTTACAGCTTTATCATCGTATTTATCATTACGGGCTGAAAGCATAACTGCAAATTCAGTTGTAATTGGGAATCTTAACTCACCACCAACAGCGTATCTATCTCTACTTCCGCCACCGTCAGTATATCCAGAACCCCATAATAGGCCAGCTACGTTTGCAGCTGATGGAATAACTGTATAACCATGGTCTTGATACTCAACAACAGCAGCAAATCCAATTGGGCCACCAGCTAACATACCAAATTCACCAACTAGTGATGCTGTATAGAAGTCAGAATATGATTCTGCATGCTCATCGTTAACACCCATGTATTGTGAATAATCAAAATCAGCACCATTATAGAACCATTCTGCATTTAAACATGTAGGTTGGCCCCATAGATATGAACGGTAGTACATGTAATATGGGTCAGTAGGTATGTCACCTGGACCAGCCCAATATCCATCTGCATATAGATCATAAGCATCCATTACACAAGGATTACCTAAAGCATCATTTTGTCCAATGTTGAAATATAACTCTTCCATTTCTTGAACTAGCCATAGCATACCGACTGAATCAGACTCATAGTCATTAATAGTCGCAGAAACGTCATATTCCCATCCGTTTGATAGAACACCTCTAACACCTAAATCAAATGTAGTTGAAGTTTCTTCGAATGAGTTATCCCATGTAGGCGGGTTAAACATTTTAACTCCATACCAGTCCATTAGATACATTTGACCACCAGTTACAGGGTTTGGTCTTGCTGCTTTAGCAGGACCGTAGTTTGAGTAACCTACTGACCAAGGTGTATTAGGATATGGGTAATAAAAACTATTAAAGTAAACACCAGTTGTTTCAGTGTTAAATTGCATAGCTTTTGCATAAACCTCGGCATTGTCTGAAATTGTGTAAGATCCAGCAAAGAATACTGAAGCATTATCTCTTTCATTCCATATAGTTTGCGGAGGATTCTCTTCTCTAATACAAGCATTACCTACTCTTGTAGTTTCGTAATACTGATCATATGTTGTTTCTATAACACCATCGATATTAGTTGTACCAGCACAAGTCCATCCCATGCTTTGCCCATCAGGGCCTAACATGTCACTAGGACCCCAGAATTGGTATCCGCCTTGAAGTGGGTCAGCACCATACATTCTAGCTGCATACCAAGGAACGTCATTAGCTGTTCCTTTGCCGTCATCATAATCATCATAATCTTCACGGTCTTTAGTTGTAAGAGGATCAAGATGTCTAAATTCAGCTGCAACTGTCCATGAGAATTTGTCAGCTACTCCGCCAGTTGTGAATTCAACAGCGTACTCTTTTCCAAAACCATCTCTTGATTGAAGATATTCACCAGAGGTAACTCTTAGTGTGCTTTGCTCAACACCTTCTACTAGAACAACGTTAATAACACCTGCAACCGCATCTGATCCATAAACAGAAGATGCACCAGCTGTTAATACTTCAATTCTTTCAACTGCAGCTAGGGGAATAGAAGCCCAGTTAAATGAAGCCGAATTACCGTTATAAGGAAACGGGTAGTCTGCCATTCTTTTTCCGTTAACTAGAACAAGTGTTCTACCAGGACCGAAGTCTCTTAGGTCTACTACCTGGTTAGCAGGAGTAAAACCAGCCTGGAAGTTTTCACCAGCTGTTTGACCAATATTTTGAGTTAAGTTTGATACAGCATCAAATACTGTTCCATAACCAGCCTCATCAATATCAGTTCTAGTAATAACTGTTACCGGGGTAGCACCCTCAATATCAATCCTTTTAATTCTTGATCCAGTAACTGTTACACGACCTACGTCAGTAACATCCTCATCAGAATCATCAGATTCAGTTTCAGTTGAAGCAACCTCAGCTTCGCCATCAACTGGTTCATCAGCGATAACGTTAAAAGGCGCAAAAGTAAAAGCTATTAGAAATAGCAAAGATAATTGTAATTTATTCATATGTTTCCCCATATAAAATTGTTTTAAATAGCATAAATCCTACGGATTCATAGCTCGTTAGGCTTAATATTAATGGAATTATTACATTTTGCAAGCTTGTGATGCTATTTATTTAAATACCATTTTTATAAAAATATGTATTATATTTGCTAATAAATACTAGATAATTTTACTAATTGTATTAATATGTAAAGGAAACTTTACATAATTAAAAGGATGTTTTATGAAAATAAGTAAGATTTTATTTTTCTTTGTATTTTTAACTATAAATTTATCAATACCCTCTTTTGCAGAACCTATCCCACTAGAGAAATTATTGTGCGGTGGAAGCGCCTCAGGTGGCGATCTTTCTCCTTCAGGCAGATATTACGCTGCTATGGTGCCCTCTTCACCTCCAGAATGCTCTATTGAAGAGCCAGAAGATGAAAGTAATGAAGTTGTTAACGTCCTTATTGTTATTGATTTAGAAGATGGCATGAAAGCAAAAAGAATTTCTGGAACAAGTCTTAATGCAAGAATAAGTTCTTTTAATTGGCTAAATGATGATACTTTGTATATTAGTAGAGGAAGAGATTATCAAGCAGGCTCTTCGATGAATGTTGATTCGTATTCCTTATATACAATTGATAGAAATGGTCAAAATAGAAAAGTTATATACAAAGCTTCTCAGAGCAAAAGCGGTGGAGTAAAAATTCCACAAATGGTAGATACTCTGCCTCAATTTCCCAATAAAGTCTTAATCAGTGTGAATAGAAGGCCTTCAAGTGTTTGGAAGTATAGAGATGTCTACATGGTAGATTTGAATACAAATGAATTAACCCTTGTTGCAGCTGAACCGGCTCTTGAAGATGAGCTATTCGGCTCATGGATCCTAGACAACAATGCTGTTCCTAGAGGTTTCTCATCTAGTCATGATAAAGGTGAAGATAGTAAACCTAATTCTCCCAGAGATGGTTTATTTGAATATTATTATTTATACAATGCAGCTGATGGTTCTTTTGAAAAAATATGGTCGTGTGAAAATAGAGAAGCATGTTTTCATCCCTTAACTTTTGATTTTGATAACAGGCATTTATTTGGAGTTGGTCAAGCTATAAATCCAGATGGTTCAATCCATGAATATACAGACACCAATGCGTTATGGTTATTTGATACAAAAACAAGAAGATTCGTAGAAAAAGTATTTCACGATAAAGATTTTGATTTTTCTAATCCTGAATGGGGAGACAATAATGGCTATGTAATAAAAGACGTCGTTAATAAGAAATTATTAGGATTGTCCTATTACACTTCTAAAAGAGAGTATATTTATTATGACCAAAATTATGCCAACATAAGAACAGGAATTGAAAGCTATTTTCCTGGACAGACTGTTTCTATTAATCCAAACGATACAATGGATAAGTTTATTATTAATACTTCATCTGATAGACATTTAAGAACAACATATTTATATGATTTAAAGAAAGGTAATATTCAGCTTATAGATAAGTATGCGCCATGGCTTGAAGAATATGAATTTGGGAAAATGCAGCCAATTAGTTTTACTGCTAGAGATGGTTTAAAACTTCATGGTTATATAACATTACCACCAAACTATAAAAAAGGTACAAAGATTCCTTTTATTGTTCATCCTCATGGAGGTCCTCATGCTAGAGATGGTTATGGGTTTAGAAGAGAAGTCCAGTTATACGCAACCAGAGGATATGGCGTTATTCAAGTTAATTTTAGAGGCTCTACTGGTTACGGACTTAAGCATATGAATGCAGCTAAAAAACAATGGTCCTTAGGTATGCATGATGATTTACTTGATGGACTATTTTGGGCTAACGAACAAGGGTATGTAGATATGGATAATGTATGTATATCTGGTGCTAGTTACGGCGGATATTCTGCCATGGTTGGAATAACTAAAAATGCTGATATTTTTAAATGCGCTGTTAATTATGTAGGTGTAGTTAACCTTGTAAGTATTATGGGTGATAAGCAGTGGATGTTTTCTGATATGGGAAGACCATCATGGAATAAAGGTATGGGCCATCAGGTTGATGACAGAGAGTTATTAGAAAGAGCCAGTCCAATTAATTATTTAGATAATATAAAAGGTGAGCTATTTGTTGTTCATGGAAGAAAAGATAGAAATGTTTCTTATAAACAAGTTTTAGAGCTGAAAGATGCATTAGAAGATAAAGGTATTCCGTTTGAATATATGATTAGAGGAGATGAAGCTCATGGCTTTTATGCTGAGACAAATAATCTAGAACTTTATACAGAAATGGAAAAATTTCTAAAAAGAAATCTTAATTAATTAAAAGCAGATATTCCGGTTTGCTCTTGTCCTAGGATAAGAGCATGAATATCATGAGTGCCCTCATAGGTGTTAACAGCTTCAAGGTTCATGCAATGTCTTATGACATGGTATTCATCAGTCACGCCATTTCCACCATGTATATCCCTTGCAGCTCTTGCAATGTCTAAAGCCTTACCACAATTATTCCTTTTAATTAAAGAAATCATAGAAGGCTTCCAATTCCCCTCATCTATTAACCTTCCAACTCTTAATGCAGCCTGAAGTCCTAATGAAATTTCAGTTTGCATGTCAGCTAATTTTTTCTGAATTAATTGTTTTGATGCCAGCGGTTTGCCAAACTGCTCTCTATCTAAAGTGTAATTTAAAGATTGAGACCAACAAAACTCTGCAGCGCCCATTGCTCCCCAAGCTATTCCGTATCTAGCAGAATTAAGACATGTAAACGGACCTCTAAAACTTTGCACATCAGGCAATACTTTATCGTCAGCAACAAATACATTTTCTAGGAATATCATTCCTGTAGCTGAAGCTCTCAAAGCAAATTTACCTTTTAAATATGGCGTGTCTAATCCTTTAGCTCCTTTATCAACTATAAAGCCTCTTAATACACCCTGCTCATCTTTTGCCCATATAATTAAAACATCTGCAATCGGTGAGTTGGTAATCCAGGTTTTAGAGCCATTAAGTTCATAACCTCCATCTTTCTTCGTAGCTACGGTTTTCATACTTGAAGGGTCTGAACCAGCATCTGGTTCAGTTAGACCAAAACATCCAATTAAATTACCTTTTGCCATTTCAGGAAGGTAGTGATTTTTTTGCTCTTCTGATCCAAAGTTTGAAATAGCATACATTGCTAAGGACGATTGGACACTAAAGGCAGATCTATAACTTGAATCAACTCTTTCTATTTCACGAGCAATTAAACCATATGAAACATTATTAACCCCTGAGCAGCCATACCCTTTTATGTGGGGTCCTAATAGCCCTAACTCACCTAGCTCTTTGTAAATACTTTTATCAAAAGTTTCATTTCTGTTAGCCTCTAAAATTTTAGGCATTAATGTGCTTTGACAATAATCGCGTGTTGTTTTTTGAATTAAAAGCTCTTCTTCAGTTAATTGATCATCAAAGTTAAATATATCTGGAATCATAATTATGTATTTTTTATAAGGATTCTATTCTAACAATCCCGTATCTTGGTTCAGAAAAAATTATATCATTTTTTGATAATATCTCTTTAGTAATATTAATCATACGATTGCTATTTCCGCAGATAATAATCAAGGGAATATCCTCTTGATATTCATATACAAAATCTAAAACTTGCTCTTCAGCATCATGATGACGAACGGCATGTAAATCTAAATGAGTTATACCTCTTTCAACAAAGACATTCATAACTTATTATAGATTTAACTCTGGAGTATTGACTAATTATGGCAAAGATTCATTTTTTTTATTCAACTATGAATGCTGGTAAATCTACTGCTCTCCTTCAATCAAATCATAACTATCTAGAAAATGGTATGAATACTATGTTATTTATTCCAAAAGCAGATGCTGATAAAAATAAAGGCTTTATCGAATCAAGGATTGGCTTGAAAGCTAAAGCAGTTATTGCTGATAAGGATTTTAATTTTTATAACTATATAAAAGAAAACCTTACAAAAGATCATCATTGCGTTCTAATTGATGAAGTTCAATTTTTAACCAAAGATCAAATTATACAAATTGCTAAAATTACAGATGAATTTGATATTCCTGCAATGTGTTATGGAATAAGAACAGATTTTAGAGGCGAGTTATTTGAAGGAAGTCACTATCTATTAGCTTTAGCTGATAACTTAATCGAATTAAAAACTGTTTGTTCTATGTGCTCTAAGAAAGCAACTATGGTTGTTCGGTTAGATCAGTCTGGCAAGGTTCTAACTGAAGGGCAAAAAATACAAATAGGTGGCAATGAAACATACCAAGTGGTTTGCAGGAAACATTTTAGATCTTTAACTAACCTTATATAAGAATAGAGGCCTTCATATAAGTTACAGCCTCTCCACTAATAACCACCCTATCCTCTAACAATTTACATTTTAAAAAGCCGCCTCGAGAAGAGATTTGTTTTGCAGTAAGATCTTTTTTATTTAATCTATTAGACCAATAAGGTGTTAATGTTGTATGGGCTGATCCTGTAACTGGATCTTCATCAACTCCAGTTATGGGGAAAAAACATCTAGATACAAAATCAACATCAGAGCCTGGAGCTGAAGCTATTAAACCTCTGATAGGTATTTTTTTTAACTCTTCCATATCAGGTTTTAAATTTTGTACAGTTAATTCATTGTTAAAAATGCACATTACATCATCTCTGCCTTGATAGAGTTCATCAGGCTTTACATCTAAAACTTTTTTTAAATCTTCACTTAAATTGATGGGCTTAAAATTATCTGTAGGAAAATCTAAATTTATAAAATTATTATCTTTTGAGACATTTAAAATACCGCTCTTTGAATTAAAGCTAATATGATTTGAGTTTGTATCAATCTCGGTAAAATAAATATGGGCAGCAGCCAAAGTGGCATGGCCACAAAGATCAATTTCCATTAAAGGAGAAAACCATCGAATATTATAATTATCTTCCTCTTTAGTTATAAAAGCTGTTTCTGATAAATTATTTTCTAATGCAATTTTTTGCATTAAATCATCTGATAATTCTGAGGAAAAAGTAACTCCAGCGGGATTTCCTTTAAATAAATCACCTGTAAATGAATCTACTTGGTATAAATCTAATTTAATCACAGTGCTCTATTGATGGCTCATTAAATTAATCTTTGTATATTAGACCTTCTTTCATTACAAAAACGACATCTTCTAATAAATCTATTTGCTTTAGAGGGTTACCTCTTATACCAACAATGTCTGCTTTGAAGCCTTCTTTAAGTTCACCAACATCAGATAGTCCAAAAAGTTGAGCAGTATTGATAGTTGAAGCCTGGATTGCCTCTAAAGGGGTCATGCCCCATTGGACCATATATTTAAATTGCTTAGCATTATCTCCATGAGGATATATACCAGCATCTGTACCAAAAACCATATTAGCTCCCATAGAATTAGCAGCTTTAAAATTTTCTCTTTGAAGTTTTCCTACTTTACGCTCTTTTACCAATGACTCTTCAAGGATTCCTTTTTTGGAACCTTCTCCTAAAATATAATCAGATACATAAATATCCATGGAAAGATATGTTCCTTTATCTATGGCAAGCTGAATAGTATCTTTATCGATATAGCTGCTATGCTCAATAGAGTCAACTCCTGCCATTATTGCTACCTTAATTCCTTTTAATCCATGAGCATGAGCTGCAACTTTCATTCCATGACTATGAGCTTCATCAACTAAAGCTTTCATCTCATCGTAAGTAAATTGTTTTGCATTAACATCTGTATTCTTTGACATGACTCCGCCAGTAGCAGTAAATTTTATTAAGTCTGCTCCATATTTTCTATTTATTCTTACAGCCTTTCTTGCATCCCAAGGATTATCAACAATATTATGTTTGTGAGAATGGTTGTCAGATGAAAATGGAAGTAGATTATTATCTCCATGGCCACCAGAAATACTTAATGACGGACCAGATACCAACATTGTAGGACCCAATACTACACCTTGTTTGATTGCATCTCTTAGGGCAACATCTGCAAAATGACCTGCACCAACATTACGAACTGTGGTGAAGCCAGCTAATAGTGTGCTTTTAGCATTCTTCACTCCATAAATAGTTGCCATCTGACTAGATTCACTCATAGACTGATAACCATGTAATTCATTATTTCCAATCAAATGAACATGGGCATCCATTAGTCCAGGCATCAAAGTAATTCCACTAAGTTCAATTATTTTGGCAGTTTTAAATTCTTCTTCGTCTTGTGAGATAGATTTTATGATTCCATCTTCAATATAAACCTTGGCTTTAATTAGTTTGCCTGATCGAACATCAAGTATGTTTTCAGGTACCAGGATTAAATTTTCAGATATAGATAAATTTGAAAAAATAACTAAGACTATATAAAAAAAATGTTTTAAAAATAAATTACTCATACATATAGTTTATATTAAAGCTACTCTAAAGTTATATCCAAAAAACTCTCAACCGTATCATGTGCAATTTTTTGTAAAAAATCTTTATCGGTTTTAGTGATTGAATCAAAATAATTATAGTGAAGACCAATTGGTGATTTTTTATAGATACTTGCAAACAAAACACAGGCTGATAAATAAGTTCCTAGTAAATCAGGATGAGTTCCATCAAAAGTTTTATGAAGGATAATTTCAGGCCTTTCTTTGTAGGCGTTTATGTAAGCAACTCCAACAGGTAAGACTAAAGAAGAATTATTTTGACCTGCTTTAGTATAAATACTTTTAATTTTTTTTATCATTCCCGGTTCATAATCTTCATGGGGCAGCACATAGGCATGGGTCATATACAAAGCAGCATCTGCTCCAGAATCATGAATCTTATTAATTAATTTTTTAGCCTGAATTGAAAACTCCTTTCTTGATTCTGCTGAAAGAGCCTCCCCGCTTCCTCCTTGTAATATAACAAGCTGAAAAGGTTTGCTAACAGCTATGTTTTTATGCTCTAAAAGATGATCTATATTATGGTGAGCTAGCCTAGATCCACCTATAGTTGCTGATTTAAATTCTAAAGAATCAGTTTTATTAGGAAAAGTTTCTTCAACCATTCTTCTTACATGATTATGCAAGCTGTCGTTGTAATAAAGATAACTATTCCCTACAAAGAGAATTCTCTCAGGCTGTTTATTATTTAGCTCGCTATGATTATTTAAATTATTACTAACTAAAGCGTTAGAAGTTAAGAGAAGAATGAATAAAAAATAAAACTTCATATTATCCAAAAATAATTGGTGAAACATAGTATGAGAAAAATGTAACAACAATAATGCCAAGAATATTTAAAGCAAAACCAGCTTTCATCATGGTTGCAATGGTAAATTTATTAGAACCATAAACTATTGCATTAGGTGGTGTTGCTACTGGAAGCATAAATGCACAACTTGCAGCAAGACATACAGGAATTGTTAGTGATACAGGCAGAACTCCAATAGCTAAAGCTATTCCTCCAAATACTGGTAAGAAAGTAGTGGTTGTAGTTACATTTGAAGTAATTTCAGTAAGGAAAATAATCATAGTGGCTACAGCAAGAATTAATACCAAATCAGGAACATCTTGAAGAGCTAGCAAACTATTTCCAATCCACAAACCTAAACCGCTAGAACTTATTTGAGCAGCGAGTGACAAACCGCCACCAAATAACAACAATAAACCCCAAGGTAATTCTTTAGATTTTTCCCAATTTAAGATTTCACCTTTTTTAGAGGCTGATGGGGTAATAAATAATAAAATTGCAGCAATTAAAGCTATGCCAGCATCTGTTAATCCTGATAGGGCTTCAAATTGAACTAATGTGCTTCTGGTCATCCAGCTGAATACTGCAAAAGCAAATATTACAATAACTTTCTTTTCATCTTTAGATATTGGACCAAGCTCAGAAAGCATACTTCTTAAATGATTTCTGGTTTCTGAAGAGGCAACAAAATTAACTGGGAATACAAATTTAGTTAAAATTACCCATGTGCATAAAAGCATAATTGCTGACAAAGGAACTCCCATCATCATCCAACTGCTCATAGAAATTTCAACTCCATATGTATCCTGCATAAATGCTTTGAAAACTATATTTGGTGCAGTGCCTATTAAAGTAGACATGCCGCCAAGAGTAGCTGCATAAGCTATACCTAACAACAAAGCAGTATCAAAATGACTTCTTTTAATATCAGATAAATCTGGGATCGTTTGACTGACAACAGAACATACAGCTAGTCCAATTGGTAATAGCATAAGGGTAGTAGAAGTATTCATAACAAACATACTTATTAGTGCTGCAACTAACATAAAACCACCAATTAATGATGAAGCGCTTCTGCCAACAGCAAGTATCATTGATAAAGCCATTCTTTTATGCAAACCTGATGCTTCTATTCCTAAAGCAAGAATAAAGCCCCCTAAAAATAAATAAATATTAGGATTAGAGTATGGTAATGCCGCTGTTTTAAAATCAACAATATCTATTAAAGGAAATAAGGCTAAAGGAAACAAAGAAGTTACAGCAACTGGAATTGCTTCAGATGCCCACCAAACTGCCATAAGAACTGCAACAGCTGCCACTTTCCAAGCGGTTAAACTTAAACCTTCAGGAGGTGGAAGAAAAAGAATAAGAAAAAATAAGATTAATCCTACCCAAAAACCTTTCTTTTGATATGCGTACATAGTTTAAATATTTGAATAATATATCGATGATTTTGTCAGGGACTGGGATAGTTTTCAAGGATGTTGTGATAATTATAATATGGTGGAGCTAATGGTTCAAAACTGGAACCAGTTAGTGCCTTACTTTAAAAGAATGGCTTATGTCTTTGAAGAATAGTCAAAATATAGAGAATCTCAAGTATGAGTATATCTATGGCAGCATTCATAGTGAT
>CABXPU010000024.1 GCA_902514105.1 uncultured SAR86 cluster bacterium | reverse complement strand
TATATTTACTTGTGATCCATTTTCAGGACATCTATTATTAATTGGATCTACGTCTAACCCATCTGAACAGGCAACGTCATAAACTTTTTCATTTTGTTGACCATTTTCAATCCAACCTTTTATTATTTGAGATCGCTGCAATAACCCACTGTAAGGATCAGCAACTGCCCATATTAAAAATGTTGGACTTGTTGCGCTATTAGATTGAATATCCCCTCCCATTGGAGTACTTGCTGAAGAAACTTTTTTAATCAGATTGATATCATCAATTTTGAACTTATCTAATCCATAGCCACCAAAAAATCTAACTTTAATTCGAGGTCCACTTGTTGCAAAAGTCTCTTTACGTTTAAAAGCATTAAAGATTGATTCTCGAGTATTTTCTTCAGCCCACACTCCTGCAAGACCAGAAGCTCCAAAATAAATTAATCGATCACTTGCTGAAAAATAAAATTCATTATTAACATTATTCACAATATCTGGTGCAACCTTACTTAATGTAAAACCATATAGTTTATTAAATGGAACTGATCCTCTTAATTTTGGCGATCCGTCTAAAAGCCCTATTTTTGAGAAATAAGTTTTTTCATTATAAGAAGCTCCTCCAACATGAGTGTCACTTGAGCCTATTAAGCCAAATTTATAAGGATTGGATGTGCCATTTCCTTCTAAAGTTAAACCTCTTAAATATGCATCTCTAACAAATCCACCCTTTAAATTATTAATATCATTTGATTCAATCATGCCTGAATCTGTTTCAAATGATGCCCATTCATCATTCTTTGATAGCAGTGGATGAGTTTCAGATGTTCCCTTAACTTGGGTAATTTCAACAATAGGTTCATTTAAGAGTCTATTTTGTGAATACATGTTAGTGATCGGGCCACCATTATAATCATTAACTGGAAAAGCAGCTCCTCCAGATATATTAGAATTATGTGGTATTGATAAACTATCTACCCCGCTACTTCTTAAATTATTCATCCATTCCCACAGCAGTTCTGGATTGAGGCTATCTAATCTAGAAAAAATTCTAGTTGGTAAATTTTTTGTATCTTTAAAAATAACATTACGATGTAGATAATTTTTATATAACTCTTCAGTAGAGGTGTATTCGTAACCAGCAAAAGTAGTAAATACACCTGGTTTATATGCTTCATCTGCAGCTCTAATAGTTTCTTGCCAAACACTATCTTGAATTGCATTAACCAGTTCAATATCTATAGTTCCATTTTGTAATCCATCAGCGACTTCTTGTCCAAATTTTCTAAATAGACCATTTCTTTTAATAATATCTAAGAAATTACCTGAAACTGATTCGTTTAAATTGTGAATTGGTTTAGAGATTTTATATCTTGAAAATAATGAATTAGTATCAGCTGCTTGAGGTAATACTCCTAAAAAAATACCATGATCAGTTACAGCATAAAAATCTAAAGGTCTTCTTAGCTGGATATCATAACCAGTAGGATGAAGAATTGATTCTCCTTGTGCATATCTATATGCGGATTCAGGTGAGCTTATTGTTCCAAAAGTATAAGCATCAAATGAATTGGAAGTATGAACATGCAAATCACCAAAATAAGCATTTTTATTAGGATTAGGAGCAGGTCTTTTCTTTTCTTCAGGTTTTGATATACCCAAATAATATGATTCGTCTAGAGAAAATTGAACTTGCTCATTAGCACCAGAAGCTGTGTTTAATATATAAAATATAGTTACTATTAATAATAAAGATGATAAAAAAATAGCTCTTAAATATTTCATACTTAAAATATGCTATCACAACATATGCTTATTTCACTTTATAATTAGGTAGATTTCAAAGCGTGCGCCTGTAGCTCAGCTGGATAGAGTACTTGGCTTCGAACCAAGGGGTCGGGAGTTCGAATCTTCCCGGGCGCGCCAATATCAGATTAATAGAATTTTAATGTTGAATCTTTCAAAGACCCTACTCTTACTTGAAAAATATCAATTAGATAATTTTGGTAGTTTCGCCATGGCGCTGTTTTTCCTTGTTTAGGTAATCTTTCTAAGGCTCTTTGGACATAGCCTGAAGTAAAATCTATATATTCATCATCAGCTTGAGCATTTGGATCATGTTCAGGGCAACAGGCTTTAGTGCCTTCTTTATCCATTAAATTTAAAAGCCTGCATACATATTCACATGTTAAATCTGCTCTTAATGTCCATGATGCATTTACATAACCAAATGAGAAAGCTAGATTAGGAACACCTTCAAGCATCATACCTTTGTAGGCAAGTCTGTTGTGCGGCTCTACATTAACATCATCAATGGATACATTAATATCATTTAAAACATTCAACTCTAGACCTGTTGCAGAAACAATAATATCTGCCTCTAAATGCTCACCAGATTTGGTTAATATTCCATTTTCCGTAAACTTATCAATATGATCAGTTACAACACTCGCTGAACCATTTTTTATAGATTTAAATAAATCGCTATCAGGAACTAAGCACATTCTTTGATCCCAAGGCTTATAACTAGGTGTAAAGTGTTTATCAACATCATAGTCATCACCCATTTCATCTTTAACTCTTTCAATTAGTCTATGTTTGATCCTATCTGGGTATGACCTAGATAGATAAAACATTAAGCTTGTTAGTAAAATATTTTTCCATCTAGTTATGAAATAGGCTAATTTTGTTGGTAATACCTTTTTTAAACTTCTGTTTATCGCATCTTCTGCTGGAGCAGAAATAACATAACTAGGAGATCTTTGTAACATATGTACATGTTGAGCAGTTTTAGCTAAAGCTGGAACTAGAGTAACTGCTGTAGCGCCACTACCGATTACGATTACTTTTTTATCCTTATAATCTAGAGATTCATCCCAGAATTGTGGATGAATTATAGGTCCTTCAAATAAATCTTCATTTGGGTAGTTAGGTCTGTAAGGTTTGTCATAACTGTAATAACCACCACACATAAATAAAAAATTACAAGTCATGATCTCAACATTAGATTCATCTTTTAAAACTTTAATTTCCCATTTGAGATCTTTTGAAATCCAATTGGCTGATATTACTTTGTGATTAAATAATATTTTTTCTCTTATATTGAATTCATCAACTGTTTCATTTAAATAATCCATTATTGATGGGCCATCAGCAATAGACTTCTTGTTTATCCAAGGCTTAAAGCGAAAACCTAGAGTATGCATATCTGAGTCAGATCTAATGCCTGGGTACTTAAATAAATCCCAGGTTCCGCCAAGATTAGATCTGCCATCTAAAATCATAAATGATTTAGATTTACAGCTTTTTTGTAGATTATAGGCTGCACCAATTCCAGAGATGCCTGCACCAACTACTATTACATCTTTATGCATAGTTTTTATTATAATTAATGTGCATTTATCTGTCATAATTATTATACGAGGCTTTTTATGCGACTTTTTTTTATTTTAATTACGTTTTTATTAGTTAGTTGCTCTGATAAAGAATTACTCCTAACTGATAAAATTCTTCTAGGCCAAGGTGAGCTTCAAGGTTTCCAGGAGGATAATACTAATTATTATCTAGGTATACCATATGCTAAACCTCCAACCGGTACTCTTAGATGGAAACCTCCAGTCAATCATTCTGGCTGGGATGGTAATTTATTAGCTATAAATAAACCTAATTCCTGTATGCAGCCTACAGGTTTTGGACTGGGACCATTTATAGGTTTGTGGGTAGAAGGGTCAGGAATGAATTGGTTTAGTAAAAAACTTTTAAATATAGGTGCAAATTTAGGACCATTTGTATCAAGTGCTGAAGCAAGCCAATCCGAAGATTGTTTATTTCTTAACATAATAACTCCTAAAGACAATGATTCTAAACTTCCTGTCATGATGTGGATTCATGGGGGCGGTCATAGATTTGGAGATGGTTCTGGTTCATACATTAATCCCGATATAGCTTCTAATGATGTTATTTTTGTATCTATTAATTACAGGCTCGGCGCCTTAGGTTATTTTGCACACCCAGCTCTATCCCAAGAGTCTCCCAATAAATCCTCTGGTAATTATGGAACACTTGATCAAATACAAGCATTAAAGTGGATATCAGAAAACATAGATAAATTTGGTGGCGATCCTGATAATGTAACAATCTTTGGTGAATCTGCTGGTGGACATTCAGTTGGACAGATAATGTCATCACCGCTATCTAAAGGCTTGTTCCATAAAGCCATAGCACAAAGCGGCTACGGTGTTGGCAATGTCCAAAAATTAAACTCAGAACATGGGCATGTAACTTCAGCAGAAAATTCTGGTGTTAAATATGCAAAATATCTAGGTGTAGATGGTAAAAAAAATATATTAAAATTATTAAGAGCTATCCCTGCTGAAGATCTTTTAACTATTGGTGAGCTTGAAAATGATGCATTTAATTTATTAGATATCGAAATTTCATCAGCCTGGCATCCAAATGTAGATGGTTGGGTTTTTAATAATTCAGTGCTAGAAACATCTAGAGCAGGCAAAACTCATAATGTTCCCCTGCTTATTGGATTCAATGCAGATGAAGGTTCAAGCTTAATACCACTTTTTTATACAAAAGAAATGCACAAAGAAAATAAGGACTGGATTAAATCTTCATGGGATTTAGTTTTTCCTGGATATAACCAACCAATGCCAACATCAGTAAGAAATTGGGCGTTAAACATGAATAGAGATTCATATGTGGCTGCTCAAAGATTTTGGGGTGATTTAAACTTTGGGAGTATTGCTTATTTTGCTGCAATTAATCATAGTAAAATTAATGAAAATACATATTTTTACTATTTCAATAAATCTCCATCATCTGCAAATCAAACTATTGGAGCAACTCACGGCATTGAAATAATGTATTTATTTAACTCCTGGATACCTGGATGGCCAAAAGATAATGCTGATAATGTCATAAGCAAACAAATGCAAACTGATTGGACAAATTTTGCAAAAACTGGTGATCTGTCAATAAATGGATGGAATAGATTTAGTGAAGATATGCCTAGTCAAATGAACTATGAGGCAAACATAAATCAAAGTGATTCTAGTCAATTAGAATTATTTAAGCCTATATATGATTACTTAAGTATTAACGGTGAGTAATTGCTTAATTATCAAGCTCTCCACCATTAGCAACCCATTCATTAAAACCGCCTAAATTATAGACATTTAGAAAACCTAAATCTTGTAAAGTTTTAGCAGCAAGTGCAGACCTGGCACCAGCAGCACAATAAACTAAGATAATAGAATCTTCATTGATGCCCATAGGATTACTTTGAGAATCTATACTTAGAGTAAACTCAATTAATCCTCTTGGAATATGTAGTGCATTTTTTGCCTTTCCTGATTGAGCAACCTCTGACTCTTCTCTAACATCAATAATAATGGCTCCTTTAGAAATTAATTCACTTGCTTCATTAAAATTTAATCTCTTAACTGAAGAGTTAGCGATATCGATTAATTGTGAGATATTAGTCATTTTATAATTCCCTCATTTGTTCCTGTATCGGGTTTATTAGTATTCGCTACAAATATACCTAATAAAACCATTAAACATCCAACTATTACGATATATGTAACTTTTTCATTTAAAAATATATACCCCCAGATAATACCAAATAGTGGTAAAAAGTATGCAACGGTAGATGTTTTAACTGCTCCTATGGTTTCAATTGATCTTACATAACCTATAAAGGCTAAACCTGTACCAATAGCCCCTAACCAAAATAAACTTAATATAGCCTCTGTAGATGGGGTTGTTGACGGAAAATAAACTATAGTTAATGGTGATAAGGTGATGGCCCCAAATATTAATGACCAACCAATCAAGACAACCTTTTTAATATCTTTTGTAAATTTTTGTATAAAAACATTTGAAATTGCATAGCATGAAGCTGCTGTTAAACAAGCTAAACTTGAAATTAAGCTAATTTGTATATTGGATGGATTAACCAAAACAATAATACCAATAAATCCAATTATTAATCCTGATACTTGTTTTCTACCTATTGGTTCCTTAATCCAGAAATATGCAACAATCATAGTTAACAATGCAGCTGATGAATTTAAAATAGCTAACATATTGGAGTCAGAGGTATATGAAGCATAAGAAAATAAAGTAAATGGAATTGTCGCATTCAAGAGACTTAGTATAAAAATCTTTAACTTAAATCCATGAATCTGTTTAAGATATTTTGGCTGTAAAAGGATGGGTAAAAATAATGTCCCTGCAATAAATAACCTTATACCAACAAGAGGTATTGGCCCAAACTCAGGTGTTGCTATTTTAATAAACATAAAAGAGCTTCCCCATACTGCACCTAATATTATTAATAATGCCCAGTGTTTAAATTTCATAGATTCACTCATAAAAAATAAAACCCTCAAAAATTAATTTGAGGGTTTTAAAAAAATCTGTTCGTTACTAAAAAAATAACTTACAGTCGAAAACTTACAATTTACCTCGTGTCAAAAGGTGAATCCTCCGTTTCCTGATTTAATATTAATACTAATAGGACCACCTCCTTCGTAGGGTAAAAATAAAAGTATTTATAAATCCCCATGTCAATCTATAAATACGACACCCATAAAAATTATATACAGAGATCGTATAAATTTCTATAAATAAAAAAGTAAATCGTTAAGCTTTTAAAGCTTCTTTTACTGCAGGATGGACTACTTGTCCTCTAGAAATATTTAGACCATTTTTTAGATGAATATTTTCATCTAAAGCCTCATCTATTCCCTTATTTGCTAGCTCAAGTATATAAGGCAGAGTAGCTTTGTTAAGAGCTTGTGTAGCTGTTAATGGAACAGCTCCTGGCATATTTGTAACACAATAATGGACAATATTATTTACCAGAAATGTAGGATTATCATGTGTTGTTGGCTTGCTTGATTCAAAACAACCACCTTGATCAATTGATATATCTACCATGACTGCCCCTGCTTTCATGCCATCAAGCATATCAATACTAATTATTTTTGGTGCTTCCTTGCCAACAACATATACCGCTCCAATAACAAGATCAGAATCTTGAATAGCTTTACTGATAGATTCTGGGTTAGATATTATGTATTCAATATTATTATTACCATATATTGATTCTAATTCTTTTAATTTATCTTCAGATAGGTCGATTACTCTTACATGAGCTTTATTTGATATAGCTTTTGAAATTGCTTCAGTTCCAGCTACACCACATCCAATTACTGTAACTATTCTTGGAGCAATATCTCCAAAGGAACCAATTAAAACACCCCTTCCTGAATTATGTTTTAATAAATGATATGAACCAACCACTATGCTAATTTGACCTGCTATAGCACTCATAGGAGCTAATAAAGGCATAGAGCCATCATCTGCAGTAACAGTTTCATAAGCAATGCCTGTTACTCCAGTTTTAATTAATTTTGGAGCATTTTCTATATCTCCAGCTAGATGAAGATAAGTAAATAAAGTTAGATCCTCTCTAAGATATTTATATTCAGACTCTGTTGGCTCTTTAACTTTTATTATTAACTCAGAAGATCCATAAACCTCTTCAGCTGAATTAATAATAGTTGCGCCAGATTTTATATAATCATCATTATTAAAACCAATCCCATTACCCGCATTGCTTTGAATAAGAACCGTGTGACCTGATTCAACAATCTGTTTTACTGATTCTGGAGTAAGGCCTACTCTGAATTCATTGTTTTTAACTTCTGATGGGACACCAATAATCATGAGGCTAATCTAACATATTCATAAAGTAACTATAAGAGAAGATTATAAAATTTTTGATTCAGCTTTTTTTAATGCAATTTCAAACATATCAAACATTTCATCAATTTGTTCTTTAGTGATGATAAGAGGTGGACATAAGGCTATAACGTCACCTATAGCTCTTACTATTAATCCTTCATTTTGACATGCTTGAGCAACAGCTCTCCCAGCTGAACCTATGGGTGAAAAACCTGATTTTGTTTTTTTATCGCTTACTAAGTCAATACCACAAATTAAACCAACACCTCTAACTTCACCCACGCTATTAAAATTACTTAGTTTATTTGCTCTAAATTGAAAGTGACTTGATACACTTGCTACATGATCAAATACACTATCTCTTTCATAAATCTCCAAGGTCTTAAGTGCTACTGCACAAGCTACCGGGTGACCAGAATATGTGTAGCCATGGCCAAATATACCAATATCACCACTGGCCTCTTTAATAGGTTCATAAAGCTCATCTGAAATAATCACAGCACTAATCGGTAGATATCCTGAGGATAATTGTTTAGCTACAGTTATAGAAGATGGTTTCATATCAAATGTGTCTGCTCCCCATATTTCTCCAGTTCTACCAAATGCAGTAATAACTTCATCATCAATTAAAGGAATAGAATATTTATGTAAGACTTCTTGGATCTTAGGGAAATAATTTTTAGGAGGAATAATTACTCCCCCTGCTCCCATTAATGGCTCAGCTATCATTGCCGCTATAGTTTCAGGACCTTCTTGGTTTATAAGAACTTCTAAATTATTAGAAATACGATTAACAAAATCTTCTTCAGATTCATTCTCTAAAGCTTCTCTATAAAAATGTGGTGTATCAGTATGAAAAAAATTCTTACCTGGTAAATCAAATAATTTATGTTGAGCAGGTAGTCCGGTCATGCTAGCACTTGCAACTGTTACGCCGTGATAACCTTTTAATCTAGATATAATCTTTTTCTTAGATGTATTTCCTAAAGCATTGTTGTGATAAGTATAGAGTTTAAGTTGAGTATCATTAGCATCAGATCCAGAATTTCCAAAAAAAACCTTCCCCCTACTAAAAGGAGACATCTTAATTAATTTTTCAGATAACAGAATTGCTGGCTCATGGCTCTTAGAGGTAAAAAGAGTTGCATAGCTTAATTTAGACATTTGTTCAGACGCCGCATCTGCAAGCTCCTGAACACCATACCCAAGAGATGTGCACCAAAGTCCAGCTAATCCTTCTAAATATTTTTTACCATTGGCATCATAAATGTATATACCTTCGCCTCTATCTATTACAAAAACTTCATCTGTTTCATGTGTTTTTAAATTAGTAATAGGATGGAAAAGATTTTTTTTATCAATTGAATCTATATTTTTTGTCATGTTATTCCTTGTCTGATTTTTTTAAATCGCCTAAGTCTTTTAAATATTCATAATTTATATCGTCTTCTCTTAAATTAAAAGGCCTGTCTCTAAAACTCTTTAAATTCTGACCAAGACCCATAAAACCTTTTCTTCTGCATTTATTTACATGATTAAAATCAATATCTACTATAAAAGAATCTTCTTCATTCCCTGATTTATGCATAACATTGCCATCTGGATCAGCGACAATAGATAATCCGCAACCTTGGTCACCACAACTATTTACATCAACATAGTAGGTTTGTTGTTGAGCAGCAGTTGTTTGAACCATTAATGTCTCAATATTTCTATCTTTTGTAGGAGTTAAAGTTGGGTTAATGATTAATTCAGCTCCGGCCATTGCTAAAGCCCTACTCGTTTCAGGAAACCAAAGGTCATAACAAATATGAATACCAACAGTTCCTCTATTTGGAATATTAAACACGCATAACTCATCACTGTGATCTACATCTATTTCATATGGCAACCATGGATATAATTTACGCGCCTTAGTAATTAATTCACCTTTATTATTAAAAACTGGTGCGGTGTTAAAAATCTTATCAGAGTCGTTTTCATAAAATGTCCCAGGAATTAGCCATTTATTAAGCTCTTTAGATAAATCAGAAAAAATATCTAAATATTTATTTAGCGGATGATTTGTATTTTTTGCGCCAGAACCACCGACAGCTAATTCGCTTGTAACAATTAAATCGATTAATGGATTTTGATTAGAGAGATTCTTGATTGATTCAACCAGATAGTCTAAGTTATCAGATTTCTTGAGGTTAAGTTGTAAACAGCCTATTTTTAATGGATCCATTTAATTATCAACCTGCTTGCTGCTAACAAAAGCACTTAAAAACATAGCAATAAGTAAACTTATCGCTGCTATGTTAATAATAAAACTAAAACCTTTATTCATTATAAATAAAGACCCAACTAATGGGCCAGAAGCTAAACCCATCTTAGAAATAAATCCTGCCAATGCTGCCATTTGACCATGTAAATCAAATGTTGCACATAAGCCAAGCAAATAAGGTATGGTAAAACCCCAAGCTATTCCAGTAATTGTATTAGCTAAAAAATAGATAGATACATTTTCAGAATAATGTAATAAAAATGTAAATATAGAAGCTGTTGATATACCAATGATTAAGGGTATTGTCCTTCCATATTTGGTACCAAGCACATAGACCAAAAGACCGCCTGAAATAGAAATAAGGTTAGCTATGGTCAATATATTACTAATTTTACTATTTTCGAGTCCAATATCTTTACCAAGTTCAAATGCATAATCAGCAACTCCCATATTGGATGCTTGAAACAAAAACAAAGCACATAAGACAAGAATTAACATTGAATTAAGAGGAATCTTGAAAAGATTATTATTCGTACTAGTTTTATCTACTGGAGATTTTACGTTAGGTATATAAGGAAGGATGATTAGGGTCATTAATGTAAATGAAATCAAAGTTCCAAAAACAGCTCCATATCCATAGGCATCTACCAATCTAGGAACAGCAAATATACCTAAGCTACCAAAGCTGTATTGGACAACTAACAGCATTCCAAAAATTTTATCTGGATTATAGGTTCGTGCAATTATGGATAGACCAAATCCAACAGATAGACCTCCTATTGAACCATGGATAAATCTTAATAGAATTAATGTCTGAGGATTAGATATTTGAGTGGAAATTAGATCAAATACAATTAAGCATAAAAATAATAATTTAACTGTTTTTCTCCAATCTAATCGTTTGACTAAAAAAGTAGCTATAAGTGCTCCAAATGCAGCACCGTATTTATTTGCACTAACAATAAATCCGGCTATATCTCGTTCAACACCAAGCCCATCTACAAATGCAGATAAGAAAGCCCCTCCAAGATTCACATAAAATAATCCAGCCGTGGCTAAAATACTATAAAGAATAGCTGCAATAATGCTCGACTGATCAAATGTTAATGATTTATCTTGTACCATAAAAATTTAATTACAAAATGGTTTTATTTGGTTAGCTGCAATTACAGCACTTTCCCAAGCAAATGTATATCCATCACTAAAATAATAATAAGTCATTCCATTTGGTAATAATGCGTATGTTATGCCTCCAAATCCCGACATAAATGGTATCCATATATCTTCTTCACAATCAAATATATTTTTATCGAACTTTCTAGACCAAAATCCGTTATTGTAATAAATATTATATTCAGGTATTGCCAGTATAGAGTTCTTATAATCAGG
>CABXPU010000023.1 GCA_902514105.1 uncultured SAR86 cluster bacterium | reverse complement strand
ATAAACACAATTCTATAGTATCTGCAGCAAATATTAATTCTCCAATTCAAACCGTTATTTCTGGAGACCCAGAAGCAGTAGAACGCGTCTGCGATTTAGCTAAAGCAGGAGGTGCAAAAAGAGCAATCATATTAAATGTAAGTGTTCCGTCTCATTGTATGTTAATGACAGAGCCGTCTCTTAAGTTTAATGACTGTTTGGATACAATTAATATATCTAAACCTAAAATTGATCTAATTCAGAACTTTACTGGTAATTTAGAAAATATACCTTCTAAAATTAAATCTAATCTAATAAATCAGCTAACAAACTCTGTTCAATGGACATTAACTATGCAAGTAATTAAAAATAGTAACTCTATGCTTGTAGAATGCGGACCTGGAAAGGTTCTAAGCGGCATTGCTAAGTCTAATAAAGTAATTGATACTTTATCAACTTCATCAGATAATTTTAAAGATATGCTGAGTAAGATAAATGAATAATATTGTATTTATAACAGGCGCTTCAAGAGGTATAGGTTTAGCTATAGCTAATCTTTTTAATAAAAATGGTTATGACGTTATTGGAAGTGCGCGAAATCATTTTGAGTTTAATCCTGTAAAAAAAGATTCATTAATGCTTCCAGTTCAGCTTGATATAACTGATAGAGAATCTATAAGTAAATTTATTAAAGACCTAAAAGAAAAAGATTTAATCCCTAATATTATTATAAATAATGCAGGTATAACTTCTGATCAATTGTTTATGAGAATGAGTGATGATAGTTGGGATAGTGTAATTAATACAAACTTAACTGGTGTTTTTAATATTAGTAAAGCTTTTATGAAAAACTTAATTAAAGCTAGATCAGGAAGAATTATAAATATTTCATCTGTTTCTGGACTCATGGGTAACCCTGGCCAGGTTAATTACTCTTCTGCTAAAGCAGCTTTGGGTGGATTTACTAAATCCCTTGCTAAAGAAGTTGGAAGTAGAAATATTACTGTTAATTCTATAGCACCTGGATTTATAGATACAGATATGACTTCAGATTTTACCGATGATGCAATTGATACAATTATTAAAGATATACCATTACAAAAATTTGGTCATGTTGATGATATAGCATCATTAGCATTATTTTTAGCAAGCGATAAAGCTTCTTATATTACAGGTCAAACAATTTCTGTTGATGGTGGATTATTTATGTATTAATACTGTGCATTGTAGATAATTAAGTTGTAAAATGACGTATCGATTTTATAGGAGTAACTAATGAGTGTTGAAGATAGAGTAAAAAAGATTGTTAGTGATCAATTGGGTAAAGATGTTGATGAAATTCAATCAGATTCATCATTTGTGGATGATTTGGGTGCTGATTCTTTAGATACCGTTGAGCTAGTAATGGCTTTAGAAGAAGAATTTGATCTAGAGATAGCAGATGAAGATGCTGAAAAGATTTCTACTGTAAACGAAGCTGTAAGTTATATAAACAATAATTCATAATTAACCTAATGAAACTACAAAGAAGAGTTGTAGTTACTGGTTTAGGATTAATTTCACCACTAGGGAATAATGTTTCTTCATCTTGGTCCGCATGTGTTGCCGGAAAATCAGGTATAACTAATTTTGATAATTCTATAGAAAATTCTCCAGTAACTATTGGGGGAAGAATTAAAAATTTAGATGTTTCTAGCTTTATAGATTCAAAAGATGTTAGGCGATTAGATGCTTTCATTCAATATGGTTATATTGCTGCACAGGAAGCTATTAATGACTCTGGTTTTTTGGATACAGATATAAATTTTGATAGGGTAGGAGTAAATTATGGATCTGGTATTGGTGGACTTGAAACAATAGAGCAGAATCATAAACTTCTTTTAGACAAAGGATATAAAAAGGTTTCACCTTTTTTCGTGCCGGGCTCTATAGTAAATATGGTTTCAGGCTACATATCTCTAAAATTTGGATTAAGAGGTGGGAATATAAGTACGGTTACTGCTTGTTCTACAGGCAGTCATTCTGTAGGTTTAGCAGCAAGATCTATTGCTTACGGTGAATCAGATATTATGGTTGCTGGCGGAAGTGAAATGGCAAGCACGCCATTGGCCATCTCGGGATTTATAGCATCAAGAGCCTTATCAACATCCAAGGATCCTAAGACTGCAAGTAGACCTTGGGATATTGATAGAGATGGCTTTGTTCTTTCAGATGGAGCAGGAGCTTTAATATTAGAAGATTTAGACCATGCTATAAATAGAAAAGCTAATATATATGCTGAAATTATTGGTTTCGGCACTAGCTCTGATGCATATCATATTACTGCTCCTCCTGATGACGGTAGGGGCGCAGCATTATCAATGAGTAATGCTCTTAATGATGCAGAAATTAATCCTGATGATGTTGATTATATAAATGCTCATGGAACATCAACGCCTTTAGGAGATTTAGCAGAAGCAACAGCTATTTCTAATGTTTTTACCAATAAAACACCGTCTATTAGCTCAACTAAATCTATGACAGGCCATACCTTGGGAGCAGCAGGGGCAATAGAATCAATATTTAGCATATTATCTATCAATAATAGTATTATCCCACCAACAATAAATTTAGATAATTTAGATCCGAGGTGTCAATTAGATTTCACTCCTCATGAAGCCAGAAATGCTAGTATTAATATTGCAATTAATAACTCATTTGGATTTGGGGGAACTAATTCAACCCTAGTGTTTAAGAAATATAATTAATTGAAATTTCTAATTTTAAAAATTCTTCTAATATTATCAATATTATCAATTTCTTTTTATGGTCCTTATAAAAGTTTTTTATCATACAAAAATACATTTGAAACTCAGGTAATTTATATTCCAAAGGGCTTATCAAAACTCTCTATTTTAAATGAAATATGTAAATCTAATAATTACATTGAAGATCTATATCTTAGATTATTCTTATTTTTAAATAATGGTAATTATCAAGCTGGTGAATATCATCTTAACGGTTTATCTTTATTGGAGATTAATAATAATTTAATTAAAGGAAATACCGTCACTCATCAATTAAGTATTATTCCAGGGATGAATAAATTTGATATTAATAAACTACTTAATGATTCATTTTTAATAAATGATTGTACTTTTTTAAGTTGCATTACCAATACTTTAAATTTCAATGAAGGTGTTATTGCTCCTGATACATATTTTTATAAGCTAAATATGAAAGCATCGAATCTGCTTATAAATAGCTCTGATAACTTCTTCAAATTCTCTAATAATCTATGGGCAAACAAACCAGATAAAAACCCGCTTAAATCTATAGAAGAGGCTCTTATATTAGCTTCTATTATTGAAAAAGAAGCTGGTAATGAATCTGAAAAATCTTTAATAGCTGCTGTTTTTTTAAAAAGAATATCGTTGGGTATGAAGCTTCAAGCAGATCCAACTATTATTTATGGATTATTGCCAGATTTTGATGGAGATATAAAAAAATCAGATATTTATGATAAAAATAATTTATACAATACATATGCTATTAACTCTCTTCCGCCAACACCAATAGCTACATCAAGCAAATCTTCTGTTAGAGCTGCAATATTATCTATTCCCGGTGATTATTTGTATTTCGTAGCTAATAAAAAGGGATCTCATTATTTTTCAAAAACGTATAAAGAGCACTTAGAGGCTGTTAAACTTTATCAACTACAATGAATTATTTAATAACATTTGAGGGAATAGAAGGGGTTGGTAAATCAACTCAAATAAAGCTACTTCATGATTTTATAATAAAGTCTGGTTATTCATCTCAAATAATTAGAGAGCCTGGTTCAACCCCATTCGGTGAAGACATAAGAAATATACTTTTAAATAGCGATCATAATATTACCAAAGAAGCTGAACTGCTGCTAATGTTTGCATCAAGATCAGCATTGGTGGATTCAATATTAACTAACCAAATTACTGACTTTGTTCTTTGCGATAGATTCTATGATGCTTCAATTGCTTATCAAGGTTATGGAAGAGGTTTAGATATAAATATTATTGAGGCATTGATTGAACATACAAAGTGCCCAACTCCAGATCTAACCTTTCTTTTAGATCTAGATCCAGAATCAGGATTTAAAAGAAAAAGTTCTGATAAAATGGATAGAATTGAATCGTCTGGAATAACCTTTTTTAATAATGTAAGAGAAGGTTATTTAAAACAAGCTGATAAAAATAAATCAAGAATCAAAGTTATTGACGCGTCTAAAGATCTAAATGTAATTTCAAATGAGATTATTGAAGAGTTTAATAAAATAATATGAGTGATTTAAATAATTATCCATGGATTAAAAAAAATTTTAATAATTTAAATATCTCATCTCTTCCGCATTCATCATTAATTGAAGGAAATAAAGGCTTGGGTAAAGCTATTTTGGTTAATGAGATTGCAAAAACTATTTTATGTTTAGAATCTAACAACAGTCCCTGCAATCAGTGCAATTCATGTGAACTATATAAAAATGAAACTCATCCTGATTTTATAAAAAATAATGATGAAACTAAAATTCTCATTGATGAGATAAGAGAAATAATTGATTTTTCTTATTTATCATCATCGATATCATCAAGCAAAGTTATTTTTTTACACAATTGTGAAAACATGAATAGAAATTCTCAAAATGCATTATTAAAAACATTAGAAGAGCCAACAGATAACACTTATATATTAATGACATCGAGTAAAAAAAGAGCTCTCAACCCAACTATATATAGTAGATGCAATAAAATTAAAATAGATAATCTAGATCAAAAACAAATCAATGAATGGGTAGTTGCACAAGGATTCAATGATTTTAACTACTATGATTTTCCATCTTTTCTTAATCCATTAGAAATAGTTCAATATATTGATGAGGGTGATGATAAAAAGTTTATAAAATTTTCTGAAACTCTTTTGCAATTTTCCAATAAACAAATATCAATCAATAAAACTACAAAGTACCTAATAGATTTAGATATGCCATTAATAGATAAAATTAATCTTTTAGTAGATTTCTATAAAAATTTACTATCATCAAGAATTTCCAAAATGCCTTATTCAGGCAAATTTATAAAGTTAAATGACTTAAGTTTTTCAACTATAAATCTATCTAATGTTATAAATGAATTAAATGACCTAAGAGAAATGATTTATAAAGTTTCAAGTCTTAATGAATCTCATTTATTTAAATATATTATTTTTAAATTAAATTCAATAGTTAAGTTACAGTAGTACCACCGTCAACAACTATAGTTTCACCATTAATATATTCACCGGCTTTAGATGCAAGCATAACTGCAACTCCTGCTACTTCATCTGGTTCGCCAATTCTCTGCATTGGCGTATTTGTTAGAACAGACTTTAATATATCCGGATTCTCCCAAAGAGCTTTAGCAAAATCAGTTTTAATTAATCCCGGGGCTATTGAATTGGCGCGGATATTATTTCTACCGAATTCAGCAGCTATATTTTTAACCATCATTATGTCTGCCGCTTTACTTAAATTATAAGCGCCCAACATTGGAGACCCTTTCAGACCACCTATACTTGATATAATAATAATACAGCCATCTTTTCTTGCTACCATGTCAGGTAATACTAGGTTACATAATAATTGATTAGATTTAATATTATTATTCATAACCTTGTCGAATTTATCCATGGGCATATCTAACATAGATCCCATAAATGGATTTGTTGCAGCGTTACAGATAAGTACATCAATTTTTCCTAATTTATCCTTGGTGTTCTTAACAAGTAACTCTAATTGCTTATCGTCACTAATGTTTGCAGCGATAGGAAAGGCTACTTCATTACCAATAGTATTATTGATTTCATTAGCAGTCGTTTCGCAAGCGTCCATCTTGCGACTTGAAATAATTACATGAGCTCCATGAAGAGCACAATGATGAGCAATAGATTTTCCAATACCTCTTGATGAACCAGTTATTAAAATTGATTTATTTTTAAGGTTAAATAATGACATATTTTCATTATAATTAATTTATGAGTAAAAAAGTTGAAATATATTCTAAATCTAATTGTTCTTATTGTGTAATGGCTATGAATTTTTTTAAATCAAAAGGTGTAGCTTATGATGTCTACAGTACCGATAACCCTGATATCTTTAAAGAAATGATGCAGAGAAATCCTACAGCTAGATCGCTACCGCAAATATTTATAGATGATGAGCTCATTGGTGGTTATACTGATTTGATTAAAAAATATATGGATTAATATTATGGAAAAATTTAATGATTTTTTACTTCTCTTAGACGCTAATTTAAGTGGATCTTGGTGGTTTCCTGCATTATTAATCGGTACCGGTATATTTTTTACGATCTATTTGGGTTTTCCTCAGTTTAAATATTTCAGAAGTGCATTAAAAATTGTATCAAGAAAGAATGATTCTGATTCTGAAGGAGAAACAACAGGATTTCAAGCACTTACAACAGCTATGTCAGGAGCTATAGGAACAGGTAATATAGGCGGTGTTGCTTTAGCAATATGGACTGGTGGACCAGCTGCAATTTTCTGGATGTGGATAACAGCCATTTTTGGTATGACCACTAAGTATGTTGAGGTAACTCTAGGGCATAAATATAGAACTACTCTAGAAGATGGATCGATATCTGGTGGTCCAATGTACTACATAGAACAAGGCCTTAATATGAAGTGGGTTGCTATCTTATTTGCATTTCTAATGATGATTACTGCAATTGGTTCAGGAAATATGCCTCAAATTAATAACATTGCACTTGTTATGCACACAGAATTTGCTGTACCCAAATTATTTACTGGATTATTTTTAGGCGCCTTGCTTTGGGTAATAATTATTGGCGGTATAAAAAGAATAGCCTCTGTTGCTAGTAAGATTATTCCTATAATGGGTTTAATATATTTTGGAGGTGCTTTAGTAATTCTCGTTGAAAACTATCAAAATATTATCCCATCATTTAATGCAATTTTTGCACAAGTTTTCACTGGTTCAGCGGCAGTAGGTGGATTCTTAGGAGCAAGTTTTGCAATGAGTTTAAAATATGGTGTAGCACGAGGACTTTATTCAAATGAAGCTGGCCAGGGATCGTCTCCTATTGCTCATGCATCATCCAAAAATAAATCAATTGATCAAGGTGTAGTTTCAATCTTAGAACCCTTTATCGATACTATAGTCGTTTGTAGTGTGACAGCCCTAGTTATCTTATCAAGTGGGGTTTGGACTGAGAAGTTTGATACAACTTTCTCAAAGACAGATATGCTAATTCTTGAAGGTGTTTATAGTGATGAAAAAAATCTAGATGGAACCTACTTATATCCAAATCATATAGATGAATTAACAAAATATGTTCAAAATATTGATTCTAATGTCAAAGAGTTTTCAGGCTTTTTAAATGTTGCTGATGGAATATTTATAGCGGAAGATATTACAGTAATTCACTCAAGGTCAATAGCAGAAGATATTATTGTTACATCCAATAATTCATCTAATTTATATTCCGGAATATTAAATGTATCAAATGGCAAAGTAAGCATGGATAATGTGTCTATAAAGGGCAAGTCACTAGTTAGTTCCGCCGAATTAACTGCAAAAGCATTTTCGCAAGGCATTTTTGGTCAATATGGAGGTAAGCTTGTTGCTATCGCACTATTATTATTTGCATTCTCAACAGCAATTACATGGTGTTATTACGGAGACAGGTCGACGGCATATATCTTTGGTGAAAGGGGTGTAGTTTGGTATAGGAATTTCTATGTTTTGTGTTTTATTCTTGCAGCTGTTATCGATACAACTGTAGTATGGAATATAGCATATGTTGTTGTAGCATTAGTGTCGATACCTAATCTATTTGCTATGTTCGTTTTAAGAAAAGAGATGAAATTATTATCAGACGATTTTAAAGTAAAATAATTTTTATTTATAAATGAAGTTTCTAAGATATATTTTTATCTTTGTAGTTGTTTCATGTGGGGGCGGTGGCTCATCTACAAACAATCAAAATTGTGATAATTTACCAGATCCTTCTATTGGAAGATTTTTAATTGATTATATTGAAATTAAGTCTATCGATTAATATTTTTTTGAATTTTCTACAAATAAATGTATGATTTGCGCACATTAACCATTACAAAGGAGTTTTAAAATGGAATGGAATCAAATGACATATGATATGTGGATGCTTTTTTCTGCATCTATGCAAGCACAAGCTATATGGTTTGCTGGTTGCGCATTTTTAATTTGGGTTGGTTTTAGATTTTCTAATAATATCTATAACGATTCATCTGCACCTTTAATAGGTAAAGTTATGGCGACTGCATTTTGTGGTTCTGTAGCACTATTTACTTTAGGCACTATGGCGCAAGTAGGCGGCATAAGACAGGGTGTGGGAGCTGTTTTTGCAGCATTGGAGGCTGATGGAGCAACTTTATCTGAAGGTGCTGCTAATCTAGCTGCTAGTGTTAACGATCCAGCTGTCGGAATTGTTCAATGGGTATTTATTGGATCTGTAATTATTATGCAACTTTTTCAAATTTGGATGAAAAAATCATAATCTTAGTTAAAGAATAGAAAAAGCGCCTTTTGGCGCTTTTTTTATATCCTAAGAATTATTCCTCTAGTATATTAAGAACAAAACCATACTCTTCAGCTGTTTCTTTCAATTGGTTTAATCGTCCGCTTTTTCCACCATGACCACCAATCAAGTTCATTTTCATTAGAATTGGGTTGTCAGAAGTAGAGTATTCTCTTAATTTAGGAACATATTTTGCAGGCTCAAAATATTGAACTTGCGAATCATAGAGGCTTGAAGTTACTAAGACTGCTGGGTAATTTAAAGCCTCAATATTGTCGTAAGGTGAGTATTGTTTCATATACATATATTCTTCTTTATTTTCAGGATTACCCCATTCATCCCACTCAAATGTAGTAAGTGGTATAGATGCATCTGACATGGTTGTTAACACATCTACAAACGGCACGCCGCTAAGGATACCTCTATAAAGCTCTGGCTCCATATTTATAATAGCTCCCATTAAAAGACCACCAGCGCTTCCGCCTTGAGCAAAAACTTTATCTTTATTCCCAATATTCATATCTAATACTGCTCTAACTGCATCATTAAAATCATAAAAGGTGTTTAATTTATTAGACATACGTCCTTGTTCATACCAATATTTACCCATCTCTCCACCACCTCTAATATTTACTAGAACATGAACAAAATTTCTATTCAGCAATGGCATTACAGAACTTCTAAAATAAGATTCAGTATTAAGTCCATATGAACCATATCCATAAAAAAGAATTGGAGAATTCTTAATATCTATATCTTTACGATGGGTAATAGTTATTGGTATAGGCATTCCATCTCTTGCTGTAATAAATTTTCTGCTGGTTGTATAAATACTAGAGTCAAAATTAATAATTTCTTTTTGCCATAATTGAGCATCATCACCGCTTTCTAAATTATTTGAATAAATTGTTAAAGGTTGGGTAGGGCTTGAATATCCATAATAAAAATTTAAATCTTTAGAATCATAGTTATACCCTAGTGATACATAATATGATTCATCACTAAATACAACTTTTGATACTTTCATATCTTGAAGATTAACTTTATGTATTCCAGGCAAACCATTTTCTCTTATCTCTAATATTAAATAATCATCAAAAATTAAATGATCTGAAATATATATATCTTTTCTATGAGAAATTATCTCGTTTTCCGAATCAACTAACGATTGAACATTTGCTGCTCTATAAATCTTATAATTAGGTGAGCTTAGATTTGATCTTACATAAAAACTATCATCATTAGCATGCTCTAATGTGTATAGATGATTCTCACTTCGTTTTATTGCAATTCTGGGTTCTTGAAGAGGATTAGCGGTATCTATTAATCTTATTTCGTTAGAATTAGTTTTTTCTATATTTATATAAATGTACTTATCAGTCCTTGATTTGTATAAATTAATTAAAAATTCTTGATCATCTTCTTGATATAACAATATATCTTCTTCTTGAGATGTACCTATCTTGTGAGCATATACTTGGTTTGCAATAAGGGTTATTGGATCTTTTTTCAGATAAATAAGATATTTATTGTCACTAGACCAAAAAATTCCATAACTGGTTTTTGTCATCTTATCTTCTAATAATTCATAATTAGAGTCTAATATTCTGATTGTAAATTCTCTCCTTCCGTTATCATCTTCATTGAAAGCAATTAATGAATTATCTGAAGATGGCACTAGGGAATAAATAGAATAGTAATCTTGTTTAAGCAGTCTGATATTTGGATCTATTATTAATTCTTTCTTACCATTCTTTGATCTATAGTATTTAGGTAGCTGATCTTTTTTAGATATTTTATTGAAATAATAATACTCACCTTTTTTTTCTTTAAATGAAGTTTCTGAAGGTGCTATTTGATTTACTAATTCATCTAGAATTTCTGATTTGTAATCTTTCCTTAATTTAAACCAATTATCTGAGTATTGATTTTCAGCTTTTAAATAATCTAAGACTTTTTCATCACTTCTCGAATCATCCCTGAGCCAATAGTAATTATCTATGCGCTTATCACCATGAGCTTCTAATATGTATGGAATCTTTTCTGGTGCTGGTGGAGGTGTATCTAATCTTGTATTCATGTCACATGTGCTTATAAATATTAATATTAATATTAAAAAAGAATATTTAAAAAGATACATAAAATTATCCTTTAAAGATTCTCCTTTTTTTCAATTACGAAGATTTCATCTTTAAAATGAATTTTATTATCTTCATCATCTAAAAGCTTTTTTATGACCTCTTCATGATCGCCATTTGATTGGGCTTTCTGAATTTTATCTGCACTCATTTGACCAACATATACAATATTACTCCATGCAGCAGAAAATAATGATGTAGCAATAGAATTATTGTCAGCAGGAATAGATTTTAAGTGAAATTTAAAATTTATCGGTTTGTGAAAAATTAAATTATCTAATTTTTTTTCTGGTAATGACTTTTTAAGATACTTTATAAGTTTAGATGCCGGAATAGGGAACGGCACTTCATTGGGCCATATTTTTTTTATAGCTTTTGTTACAGAGTCATTTCCAGATGAATGAACAACGGCTAGTCTTCCGTTTTTACTTAATGCATCAATCATTGGATTTATTACATAATCAACCTTTTTCTTTTCACTTGTCCTTGATCTATAGGGTTGAGAAGCAATAATTAAATCAAATAATTTATTGTCATCATTTTGTTCGGGTATATATCTATCGAGTAAATTTTCATGATCTTTTCTGTATATTGTTAAGACAGAAGGATTCCGATAAGTTGCTCTGTGAGTTTTTGGATCTTCATCAATTGTCCATGTGTCTTTCAACAGATCATCTATATCAGTTAATTGTTTATTAAAGTCATGCGAACTATTGCCATTTAAAGACAATGTTTTCCACTTCATTTTCTTTTGTTTACTAGGAATCTTTGATCTTAATGATGCTGCTTCGCTAAAATATAAATTTGTTATTGTGAAAACCATATTTGGATGTTCTATAAACCTATCAGCTAGTTTCTCTAATGCTATTCTGACATCCTCGACACTTATTTCTTTCGCCATTACAAAAAAAGGTATGTATGGAAATTCTTTATGA
>CABXPU010000022.1 GCA_902514105.1 uncultured SAR86 cluster bacterium | reverse complement strand
CTGACGAACATAAACTTGGTCCAGCCTTTAATGAGGCATTACCATTTACAGCACTTTTGGCTGTATTTTTTGCAATTGTTAGTGTTATACATGATCAACATTTATTTTCACCGATAATTCACTATGTATTAGCCCAAGATCCTAGTATTCAACCATCCGTATTTTTTGTTGCAAATGGTGTTTTGTCAGCTATTTCAGATAATGTTTTTGTTGCAACAATTTATATAAATGAATTAAATCAAGCTTTTATTAATAACATTATAAGCAGAGATCAATTTGAAACATTAGCTATAGCTGTTAATACAGGAACAAATATACCAAGCATTGCAACTCCTAACGGACAAGCAGCTTTCTTGTTCTTGTTAACATCTTCATTAGCACCATTAATAAACCTTTCTTATTTAAAGATGGTTAAAATGGCCCTACCCTATACCATTACATTAAGTTTAGTTGGTTTATATTCCATAACTTATTTGGTCTAATGGATTCTCATAAAATCTGTGTAGCACCAATGATGCAATATACAGATATGCATGATAGATTTTTTCTAAGATTGATATCTAAAAATATATTTCTTTATACAGAGATGATATCAACAGGATCAATAATATTTGGTAATTGCCTTCATCAATTCTCTTTTAACAATGAAGAGCATCCTGTTGCTGTTCAATTAGGTGGATCAAATCCGAATCATCTAGGCGAATGTTCAAAAATTGCTGAAGATTATGGATATGATGAGATAAATCTAAATGTGGGCTGTCCTTCAGAAAGAGTTCAAAAAGGTAAGTTTGGTGCAAGTTTAATGCTTGAACCAGATTTGGTATCAGAATGTGTTCTTAAAATGCGTACAAATGTTGATATTCCAATTACAGTGAAATGTAGGTTAGGGGTTGATGATAATGATGATTACAGTTTTTTAGAAAACTTTATAAAAATTGTATCTTCTGCTGGGGTTGAAACATTTATAATTCATGCAAGAAACGCATTACTTAAAGGACTCAGTCCGAGACAAAATAGAACAATTCCACCATTGAAATATGATTATGTTTATAAATTAAAAAATGATTTTAATAGTCTTAATATAATTATAAATGGAGGTATCAATAATTTAGATGAAGCAAAAAATCATTTAAATCATGTTGATGGCGTAATGATTGGTAGAGCGTCTTATGACAACCCTTTCATGCTTAATGAAGTTGACTCTTTATTTTTTAACGATCATTCAGAAAAAAAAGACAAGATTTTAATACTTAATGAATATTTAGATTATGTAGAGTATATGGAAGGTAATGGGCATGATCTTTCTAGAATGTTAAAGCATCTATTTGGCTTATCCAGAGGCAATAAAAATGCAAAACTGTTTAGAAAAAAAGTTCACCAGATGATGCTAAATGGCAATATTAAGAATTCCAGGGGGGATTTAATTAACTTGCTCTAATCATCTATAAGAAAATCATCAAAGTCTTCCAAGAAATCATCATCCTCAACCTCTCCGTCCAGGATTTCATAATCCCTAGATTGAACGTATGCATCTTTCATAAAAGTATATACATCACCAGTCATCATCGCTTCAAAATCTAAGTATCTTTCCCTCGTTTCGATAGCATCAAGCAATGTAAGTGTTATTTTTACATCAGTATCAGTCATTGCAAATGTGCCAGATAAAAATGAAGATATGGGTCTGCTCAATAGGTCTCGAGCATTACTTGGCCCTATAACTGGTAAAACAATATATGGGCCGTCTGGGACACCCCAAACACCTAAAGTTTGGCCAAAGTCTTCTTCATGGGCTTGAAGTCCTAATTTTGTAGCTGGATCAAATAATCCATATAAGCCAATTGTTGAATTTATTGTAAACCTTCCAAAGTCATTTAAAGCTAGTTTAGGTTTTCCTTGGAGCAATTGATTAATAAAAGTATCTATCTCTGCTAAATTTTTAAAAAATCTTGTTATTCTATTTTGGATAAATTCAGGTGTGATTTCGCCATAAACCTCTGCTACAGGTTTTGCAATAGCATTATCAAGCGTGTCATTTATGTTGTGCGTTACTCTATTAATATCTTCGAATGGATCATTGATCTCGTCAGCAGATATATATGAAATATTTATAGATATTAAAAAAAGTAAAATATATTTATTCATTGCCTATAAAGTCATCTAAGAATTTTTTAAGATCGTTAAATTTATTTAAGTTATTAAACTCCATATTATAAATACTTTCATCGAAAGGTATTGTTGAAATTTTTGGTATATTTGGATCAAATTCATAATTATTATTATCATCGTAATTCGAAACTTGGTTCTCAATATATCCAATAATTGGTATTTTAAATTTTGTAAATAAATCTATGGACTTAATAGTATCTTTGATTGATAAGTTATTTGGGGTTGTCACTAAAATAGCAGCATCTATTTCAACCTCCTTACATGCTGTCAAATATGCATCGCCTGTTCCTGGGGGCATATCAATTATTAATAAATCTAGATCACCCCAGTCTGTTGAATGCATAAGTTGTTTTATCGAACTACTTAACATAGGGCCCCTCCAAAGAGCCGCTTTGCTTGATTCAATAATAGACCCCATAGATGAAATCTTTATATTCTTTGCAATTAAAGGTTTAAAATAATTTTTGTTTTTTTTACTAATTGTTTTTAACTTAAGGTCATTTACCTTGAAAAGGATGTGTTGATTTGGCCCATAGATATCAGCATCTAAAATACCTATATTATGATCCTTATTAAGAATTAAGGCTGATAATGCAGCAATAGATGATTTACCAACACCACCTTTGGCAGAAGCTATAGCTAATATTTTTTTAATACTCATTCAATATTGTTTAATTGAATTGAATTATAATATATATACGAAATACGATAGCAGGATTATATTATTAATAAGCAAAGAAAAATTTTAGTTACTCATGCCTTGCCATATGCTAATGGCCCTCTTCACCTTGGCCATCTACTAGAATCTATTCAAACTGACATATGGGTGAGATTCCAAAACCAATCAGGAAATGAGTGTTTATTTTTTTGTGCTGATGATACCCATGGAACTCCGGTTATGCTTAAAGCAAAAGAACTAGATATATCTCCTGAATCATTAGTAAAGAATGTCCAAAAAGATCATATAAATACTTATGATCTTTATAATATAAATTTTACTAATTTTCATACAACTCACTCTGATGAAAATAAAAAATATTCTGAAGAAATTTATAAATCTTCAAAAGAAGATAACTTAATTTCAAAGAAAGTAGTAAATCAATATTTTGATACAGAAGAAGGTATATTTTTATCAGATAGGTTTATTAAAGGCGAATGTCCAAAATGTTCATCTGAAGATCAATATGGAGATGGGTGTGAGAAATGTGGTGCTACCTATAACTCCAAAGATTTGATTAATCCAGTTTCAGTACTAAGTAATTCAACACCTGAACTAAGAGATAGCGAACATATATTTTTTGATTTACCAAAAAAAAGAAAAATGCTAGAAGGCTTTCTTAAAAAAGCTGATATACAAACTTCTGTTAAAAATAAATTAAATGAATGGATGGACGATTTGCGGCCTTGGGATATATCTCGAGATGCGCCTTACTTTGGATTTGAAATCCCTAATGAAAAAAATAAATATTTTTATGTTTGGCTTGATGCGCCAATCGGTTATATAGCTTCATTAGCAAATTGGGCATCAAATAACAGTAAAGATATAAATGAATATTGGTCTGATAAATCTGATTATGAAATAGTTCATTTTATTGGAAAGGACATAGCGTATTTTCATTGTCTATTCTGGCCAGCAATATTAGATTCTTCTAATTTTAAAAAACCAGATTCAGTTTATGTCCATGGCTTTCTAACTATTAATGGTGAGAAGATGTCCAAGTCTAAAGGCACAGGCATTACAACTGAAGATTTTGCTAAACATTGCGATCCTGAGCTCTTAAGATATTATCTTGCCTCAAAACTTAACGATAAAGTCGAAGATGTTGATTTAAATATAGAAGATTTATCACAACGTATTAACTCTGATTTGGTTGGTAAATATCTGAATATAGCCAGTAGATCATCTACATTTATTGAAAAAAATAAAGGTTTGCTTTCAAGTGAAGTGGATAAGACCCTTTTAAAGAATATTAAGAATGCTGCAGATGAAATTAGACATTTTTATGACTCAAGACAGTATTCAAAAGCAGTTAGATTGATTATGGATATGGCCGATCATACAAATAAATACATAAATGATAAAAAGCCATGGAAATTATCAAATAATGAGGCAGCTGAAGTTGCTACAACTGCAACTAATGCATTTAGATTAATAACCATTTACCTTAGCCCAATATTACCAAAATTAACTTTTGAAGCATTTAAGTTATTGGGCTTAGATAATCAAGATTATTCAAATATTAATGATGATCTTGTTTCAATAAAAATCAATAAATATGAGCCCCTTCTTCAAAGAATGGAAGCGTTAACAATTGAACAATTTAAAAATGAGGAAATAAATATGTCAAATGATGAAAATTCAAATGATGTTAATACTATTAATATAAATCAATTTATGGAAACTGACCTTCGTGTTGCCAAGATTGTAAATGCTGAAGATATAGAAGATGCTGACAAGTTAATTAAATTAACTCTTAGTGTTGGTGATATTGGAACTAAAACAGTTTTTGCAGGAATAAAAAGTGCCTACAAAAAGGAAGATTTATTAAACAAAATGGTTATTTTGGTTAATAATCTTGCTGCAAGAAAAATGAAGTTTGGAGTCTCTGAGGGTATGGTTCTGGCGTCATCGGATGATAAGGGAGGTATTTTTCTTATCTCACCAGATAAAGGGGCTAAAGAAGGACAAAAAGTTAAATGAAAGAAGTAGATATAGTAGTTATAGGGGCTGGCCCCGTTGGATTATTCACAGTATTTGAAGCTGGCCTTCTTGGATTAAACTGTGTCTTAATAGACAACCTTGATAAACCAGGCGGACAATGTGCAGAACTGTATCCAGATAAACCAATTTATGATATTCCGGGCGTACCTTTTCAAACGGCGCAAGAGCTTGTTGATGCGTTAATTAAACAAATAGAGCCATTTGACTACGAATTGGTTTTAAACGAACGAGTAGATGAAATTAAGTCTATAGACGCGGATGATAAAAATACTTCTTGGGAAGTAACTACATCTGAAAAGAAAAGTTTTAAATCAAAGAATATATTTATAGCAGCTGGCGCTGGAGCTTTTGAAGCCAGAAGACCACCTAATATAAATAATCCAGATAAGTTTATAAATTCCGGTGTCTCGTATGCAGTGAGATCAAAAGATAATTTTAAGAATAAGGACTTAATTATCTTCGGAGGTGGTGATTCTGCATTAGATTGGTCTGTAGAACTTGCACCAATAGTTAAATCTTTATGTTTAGTTCATAGAAGAGATGCTTTCAGAGGTGCTCCACATACAGAAAAAAAAATGAGAGAGCTTGTTGCTGAGGCTAAGATTAACCTATTAACGCCTTATGTAATAGATAAAATCATAGGAAATGATGAGGTAACAGGAGTTAGTCTAAAGAATTTTGATACTGGCGATATAAAAGAGCATGAAGCTAATGAACTTCTTTTCTTATTTGGTTTGAATAAAAAATTAGGGCCAATATTAGAATGGGGAATAGATTTGAAAGATAAAAAGATACCTGTAAATACATCAACTTATTCAACAAATCGTGATGGTATTTTTGCAGTTGGCGATATAAACGATTATGAGGGTAAACTTGATCTCATATTATGTGGTTTTCATGAGACCACAATTGCTGTTCAGGAAGCATATCGCCGAATCAATCCAGGGCAAAGAGTACCTTTTGGATATACAACTTCGAATTCAAAACTACAAGCTAAATTGGGTGTTAAGAGTTAACTATGGAGTTAATTAAGGTAATTCATGACGAGCTTCCTCAAATTCAATGCGGAAGGTGCGACACTCCTGGCTGTTATCAATACGCCGAAGCTATTGCTGAAGGAGAAGTTCATAACAGATGCGTTCCTGGTGGTGATAAAACTTTAAAAAATCTTAATAATCTACTAAATAAGAATATTGAAGAAATAGATTTAGACTATGGCCCTTCTGTTAAGAATCAAACAGCCATTATTAATGAAGAAGAGTGTATCGGCTGTAAAAAATGTATAACTGCATGTCCTGTTGATGCAATTTGTGGTTCAGTAAATCTAATGCACAATATAATTGAAGACCTATGTACAGGTTGTGAGCT
The DNA here is from genome assembly GCA_902514105.1 of uncultured SAR86 cluster bacterium. Lineage (GTDB taxonomy): Bacteria > Pseudomonadota > Gammaproteobacteria > Magnimaribacterales > D2472 > MED-G78. Next base: position 5,624 of record CABXPU010000022.1, on the reverse strand, counting down.
TTGTATTGAACCCTGCCCCGTTGATTGTATTGAGCTCGTTAAATCAGAAAATGATCAAAGTAGAAAAAATTCACAATATTACTTCAACTTAACAGAAGAGCTTAGAAATCAAGAAACCAAGAAAAGAAAAATGGATAAGTCATTTATTTACAATCAAAATATTGGAGATGAAATCAATGCACGGATTGATAATAGAAATATTGATACAGATGAAAATATAAAAATTCTTCAATTTAAAATACTTGAAAATCAATTAGATCAATACCACAGTCTCTCAAAAAAAGATCGTACTGATTTTATAAAGAATAATAAATAAGCTTATTTATGATTAATGATAAATTTCGTAATTATCTACCTGTTGTTGTTGATATAGAAACTGGTGGTTTTGATTCAAAAAACAATGCCATATTAGAAATAGCTGCTACTTTAATTGATGAAATAGATGATCAATTAGTTATTGGTACAACACATAGATATCATATCGAACCATATGAAGGTTTAATTGTTGAGAAAGAATCACTAGAATTCACTAAGATTAATCTTAATCACCCTCTTAGAGGTGCAATCTCAGAAAAAGATGCATTAGATGATTTATTTAAAATAATTAATAAACATAAATCTTTAAATAAGTGCTCTAGAGCTATACTTGTAGGTCACAATGCTCATTTTGATCATTCTTTTATAATGGAAGCTATTAAAAGAAATAACATCAAGAAATCACCTTTTCATCCATTTTCAGTTCTGGATACAGTGACTTTAGGTGCATTAAGTACACAACAAACGGTCTTGGCTAGAATTTGTAAGTCTCTGGACATTGATTATGACAACGATCAAGCTCATTCAGCTGCTTATGATTCCGAAGTTACTGCAAATGTATTTTGTACAATTATTAATACTTTTAATGCTAAATAAAAATGATTATCATGAATAGAATGATTATCATTAAATAAATCCCTTATATCAATACTTTACATCTATTTAGAATTTCATAATAATACTCAAATACGGAGTTATAAATGAATAATTTAAATAAAGAAAATGTTTGTACTATATTAAATGAGATTATGGAGTATGAATTGGCTGGTGTTGTTAGATATACACACTCATCTTTAATGGTCACCGGCCCATATAGACTACCAATAGTTAATTTCTTAAATGAACAAGCAAATGAATCACTACTTCATGCGCAACAAGCTGGTGAATTAATAGTTGGTTTAGATGGTCATCCTAGTCAAAAGATAGCAAAAATAAATGAAACAAATAGACATTCAATAAAAGATATTCTTGAAGAAAGCTTGGAGCATGAGCTGCATGCTTTAAGTCTTTATAAAGTTTTATTAAAAACAGTGGAAGAGACTTCAGTTTATCTTGAAGAATATGCTAGAACAAAGATTGGTGAAGAAGAAAAGCATTCTCTAGAATTAAAAGTGATGCTTAAGGATTTTAGTTAAAAAAGACTAAGAATTAAGTAGTTTTTTAAGCTCTCCAGATTCGTGCATTTCACTGACTATATCAGCACCTCCTATTAATTCACCATCAACAAATACCTGCGGAAAGGTTGGCCAATCAGAGATAGATGGCAGTACAGCCCTCACCTCTTCATTTGCCAAAACATCAACATAAGAAAACTCAGCTTCGCAGTCAATTAAAATTTGAACAGTTTTTGCTGAAAATCCACACCTTGGCTCATAAGGAGTTCCTTTCATATATATCAAAATATTATTTTCAGAAATTTGTTCTTTTAATTTTTCTTCTATAGTCATTGTTAACCTTTGGTAATATTTTTATATTTATTTATAGTTTCTTTAAAACCATACTTTAATGAATCAATTATAACAGCATGGCCAATTGATACTTCATCTATTAAGTTTAATGATTTAAGCAAAGGTAAATTTTCTAAATTAAGATCATGTCCAGCATTAACTCTTAAATCATTATCCTTAGCAAAACCAATAATATCCTTATATGATTCAATTATAGTATTGGTCATTTCACTATTTTTAACAAAAGTTTTTGCGTACTCTTCTGTATAAATTTCAATAGAATTTGCTTGAACCGATTTTGCATATTTAACTGAATCTAAATCAGGATCTATAAATAAACTTACTCTATTGGTATGACTTAATAAACTATTAATTATTACCTTTAATTCTTCATCATGTTCACCACTTTTCCATCCATGGTCTGATGTAACTTGATTTAGTGTGTCTGGAACAAGTGTTGCCTGGGTTGGATTCGTGAGTTTAATTAATTCATAAAAACCCAGATATTCACCTGTAGATGGTTCAAAAGGATTACCTTCTATATTAAATTCTGCCCCAAGTGATTTAACTATGCTTGATAGATTAATGACATCATCAGATGTGGAGTGTCTGTGATCCGGTCTTGGGTGTAATGTTATACCTTCAGCACCTTCTTCAATTGCTTGAATAGCAAATTTTTCTAAGTTTGGGTAATTTGAACCTCGTGAATTTCTTAATAAGGCAATTTTATTTAAGTTAATGCTTAGTAGCATATAGAATTAATTCGTTGAATTGTCAGCTGAATAATCTGATACTAAATTAATAAAACTCTTAACTCCTTTATCTAGAGCTGAATCGTGAACTACAAAGTAAGGTGTGTGATTTCCTGGAGCACTTTTAACACCCTCAGCATTAACTCCAAGCCAAAAATATAAACCCGGAACTTCTTGTGCAAAAAAAGAAAAATCTTCAGCGCCTGTTGATGCTGATACATCAGAAGTAAAAATTCCGTTAGTTGCTTCTATTAATGATTTTGAGTATCTATCAACAAGCTCTGGATCATTAAAAGTAACTGGATACGATCCATAGACAGCATAATTAACTTCGGCTTCTACATTATGCGCTTCAGCTATATTGGTAACTATTGTTTCCATTTCTCTATGTATTAAATCAGAAATATCTTTAGAAAATGTTCTTATAGTACCTTCAAGCATTGCGGTTTCAGGAATAATATTATTTCTAGAGCCTGCTTTTACTATTCCAACAGAAATGACAGCTGGATTTTCACGTATATCTATTCTTCTACTAATAATGGTTTGTAAACTTGTTCCTATATCAAAGGCTGCCATAATTGGATCATTAGATGCCCAAGGAGTAGATCCATGTGATTGAGTGCCTGTTATATTAATTCTGAAAGCTTCAGCTGATGCCATTGCAGGTCCAGATTTGAGAGCAACGGCTCCGTTATATGAATTTGTTACATGCAAACCAAATACTACATCAGGTTTTTCATCAAATATTCCCTCTTTTAGCATTAATTCTGCACCACCCTCTTCGCCTTCAGGCGGCCCTTCTTCTGCAGGTTGAAATATTAATAAAATATCGCCATGCAATTTATCAGTATTCCTAGATAAGAAATCCGCGACACCGAGAAGAATAGCTATATGAGCATCATGTCCACAAGCATGCATTACACCAACCTCGTTACCTTGGTACTGAGTTGTTACCTTGGATGCATATGAAAGATTTGTCATTTCTGTAACAGGCAAACCATCTATATCTGCCCTAAGCGCAATTAATGGACCTGGGTTATCCCCTCTTATATAGGCAGTAAGACCCGTATATGCTATTCCTGTATTTACTTCTAACCCCAAATCTCTCAATATTTGAGCTATATATTTAGATGTTTCAAACTCTCTATTGCCAAGTTCAGGATATTGATGAAAATGATGTCTCCATTTCACAACTTTTGTCATTAACCCATCTATTTCATTATTTAATGCTGATTTTAACTCACTGGGAGTGAACTCAATATCAGCTTGGTTTAATGAGTTTTCATTAACGCTCATTAATTGGGCCATTGAGGGCGCAGATAAAACAATAATAAAAAATTGAGTTAGAAGAAATTTATTCATAGTTTTTATAATTTATAAGAAAATAGACTTAATATCTATATAAATCATCTTTTTTTCTAATTCCTAATTTGTTTGCTCCCTGTGCATTATCATTTGATTCTGTATAGCCTTTTATAAGTATAATTGGTTTGCGAGCATCACCTTGACCCATAATAATGGACGCAGCTGAAGCAAGCTCATCACCTGTTGCTATTTCTGTAGTTAGTAAATCATTTCCAAACATATCTAATGTTCCCTTTTTATCAATGAGGCAATTAATGCCTGAACTTCCTATTGCAAAACCTGTAATCCCATATCTATGAGGTCTTGTCATAGAATCACTTATTATAATTTTGATATCTTTTTGTAGAAGAATTGATAATTCATTTTTTAAAATATTTGCACTTTTCATAGGATCTTGAGGCAACAATAGAACTTGATTTTTACTATCCTTAATATTAGACATGTCTATGCCGGCGTTAATATTAATAAACCCTAATTTATGTTCAACAATTAATACATCGTTATCTGTACTTAAAACTGAATCAGACTCCATTAATACCAATTCAATAAACTCTGGTGATTTATTAATTTTTGATGAAATACTTATAGCTTTATTGCTTGGCTTTATAGAGTTAAGAGATATATATCTATTTTCAGATTTTGAGATTATTTTTTGAGCTATTACAAAAATATCTCCATCGTTTATCTTTGTATCATTTTTATTAATAGATTTGGCAATAATTTCAACTAAATTATCACCTGGATTTATATCTGGGATATTTAATAAGGGCATTAATGTTAGTGAATTCATTTATTTAAAACTTATATTTATATTGTTTAATTAAAAATATTGATATTAGGTAGCAAATTATCGGTATAAAAATATATAAAGACCATAATAGATTAAGGTTTTCAACTGAATTATTTATCCCTAGTGAAGGATCAAATGTTGAAAAAATTCCTAGTATTAAATAAGGAATAGATGCAGCGAATGCATTACCAAATTTTAAGAATGTTGTTAAGAAAGAATACATGGAAGCTGATCTATCTTGATTATATTTTTCCATATCTTGTTTAGCTAGATCTCCAACCATTGCGATCAATAAAGGGTTCACGCCAGCATATGCAAGTCCGATTAATACATACATAACACAACTGCCTAAAAGCATATACTGTGGATTATCAATTAAATAAAATTCCCAACCTAGATATGAAAGAAATGACATTGTAAAAACATAAATACAGCAGTAATAAGCCGCTTTGTGTTTATTTATACGTAATGCTAATTTTCTCCAAAACTGTAAGCCAATTATTGCTGATGCAAAATATAAAAGGATCATCCTTGCACTGTATTCTGGTAATTCCAATACATAATCAATTACAAATAACGCTAGAGCGCCTTGAGAACCCTGAGCTGTAACAATGAGAATTCCTGTAAGTGTAACTATTTTTAAATTCCTATTAAAAAAGAAGGTTTTAAATGCTTTAAATGGATTAATTGGTTTAGCAGCTATATCTTTTGAATCAGGAACCTTTATTAAGGCGGTTATGCCAATAATTGGGAGCATTACTAAAACAAAGATACCTATTGATATTATTTTTGTCTCAATTGGTGATTTAAAGTAAAGCTCAACAAATGCCGGAATCGCTAAAACTAATAAACTAAAAAAAACATTAACAGCTTCTCTTAAGGTCAACAGATTAGTTTTATCATCATATGTAGGAGCTAAATAGACACTCCATGAATATTGAGTTATTACACTTA
>CABXPU010000021.1 GCA_902514105.1 uncultured SAR86 cluster bacterium | reverse complement strand
CTCATTTAGAACCCGACCATTTAACAGAACTCCTGAAGTAGAATCAACACCTGAAGCAATTTTTGTAAATGCTTGTGATACAAATCCTTTATCTATAGACCCATTTATTATAATAAATGAAGATCAAGACTTATTTGACTTAGGGCTATCCACATTAAATGATATTTTTGAGGTTCCAGTACATTGTTGTTATCAAAATAATAATTTCAATCAAAATATAGATAAAATTCAATACCATCAATTTATAGGACCTCATCCATCCGGACTAAGCTCAACACATATTCATAATATACATCCAGTTAGTAAAGATAGGGTGGTGTGGACGATAGGGTTTCAAGAATGTATATCAATTGGGTATATATTAAAAAACAAAAAGTTAAGAACAAGTAAAACAATAGCATTAGGTGGAGAAGGTTTTCTTAAGCCAAAATTAATAAAGGCAAGATATGGAGCTAACATATCTTCTATTGCAGCTGGAAATATTAAGGAGACTTCAAGATTGATATCAGGTTCACCTATATTTGGTCATGATGCTGAATCTGCGATGGATTATTTAGGAGCATTCCATAATCAGGTCTGCGCAATTCCTGATGAATATGAAGAAGTGTTTCTTAATTGGTTAATGCCGGGATCTAATATCCATTCAAAGTTAAATGTATTTTTATCTGCTTTTATTAAACCTAATAAATTTAGATTCAACACAGCTATGAATGGAAGTGATAGAGCTATTGTGCCAATTGGATCATATGAAGAGGTAATGCCAATGAATATTATGGTGACCCAGCTTTTAAAAGCATTAGCAACATATGATATAGAAATGCTTGTAGATCTTGGAGTTCTTGAATTGTGCGATGAGGATTTAGCTCTTTGTAGTTACGTTTGTCCAAGTAAGTATGATTATTCAAGTCTATTGGTTGAAAATTTAGAACTTATATATAACGAGATGTAATGAGAATTATTCGAAAATACATAAATTCAGCTAAACCTCATTTCATAGGAGAAGGTAAATATAATAAATGGTTCCCATTATTCGATGCATTTGAAAATTTATTTTTCTCAACAAGTGGTAAAACAAAAAATCCAATTCATGTAAGAGATGGTCTAGATATTCAAAAATTAATGGTTACTGTCTGGCTTGCAACTTTCCCTGCAATGTTTTTTGGAATGTATAACATAGGCAATCAATCGTTAGATTATTTAAACGAGATTAATACATTAAATACTGGTGATTGGCATCATTACTTAATTTCATTTGTTGGTTATGACAACACTAGTTTTTTTAATAAGTTGTGGTTTGGTGCAGTATATTTTCTACCTATTTATGCTGTTGTATTTATTGTAGCAATTGCATGGGAGACACTTTTTGCCAGCATAAGAAAGCATGAGATTAATGAAGGCGCCTTTGTTACTACGGTTTTATTTGCTTTAAGCTGCCCACCAGATATTCCTTTATGGCAAGCTGCAATGGGTATTACTTTTGGAATAGTTATAGGAAAAGAAATTTTTGGTGGAACTGGAAAGAATTTCTTAAATCCAGCATTAACAGGAAGAGCATTTATATATTTTGCTTATCCGACTCAATTATCAGGTGATAAAGTTTGGATTTCAGGTTTAAGTGATAATTTACCAGAAGGTTTTAGCGGGGCTACTCCACTAGGTGTTGCAGCTGAACAGGGTATACCTGGACTAACTTCATCCTTTAACTGGTGGGACGCATTTATTGGAAATATACCAGGATCAATAGGAGAAACTTCTGTAATAGCCATATTTATAGGGCTATTAATTTTATTAATTACTAAAGTTGCATCTTATCGTATTGTATTAGGAACATTGGCAGGGATGATTTTGATGAGTTCATTTTTAAATATAGTTGGATCTGATTCTAATCCTATGTTCTTGGTACCTTGGTATTGGCATTTAGTGATTGGAGGCTTTGCTTTTGGATTGGTGTTTATGGCTACTGAACCAGTTTCAGGCTCTGGGACTAATCTTGGAAGGTGGATATATGGTCTTGTAATAGGTGTAATGGTTGTTTTGATAAGAGTTATTAATCCAGCTTTCCCAGAAGGAATGATGCTAGCAATTCTTTTTGCTAATTTATTAGCACCAGTTATTGACCATGTAGTCGTTTCATCTAATATTAAAAAAAGAAAAAGAGTATTATCAAATGAATGAATCAATTACTAAAACCTTATTAGTATCATTTTTGATTTGTTTGATATGTTCACTTGTAGTCTCATTTGCAGCAGTTAATTTAAGAGACGCTCAAAATAAAAATAGATTAAATGATCAGCGTTTAAAAATCCTTCAAGCCGGGCAAATTTATAATTCAAATTTTGATATAAAGAGTCAATTTGATTCTATTGAAGTTAAATTTATAAATTTTCAAACTGGTGAGTTAACAGATAAATATGAAGGTTTATCTATTGATAGCTATGATCAGGTTGTAGCATCTAGAGATTTATTATTATCTTCAAAAGTACCTCAAGGTGAAGATATAGCTATCATCAAAAACAGAGAGAACATTGGAAAAGTTTATATAGTTAGAGACGAATTGGGTAATTTATCAAAAATTATTCTGCCTATTAGAGGATTTGGTTTATGGGCAACAATGTTTGGATATATTTCATTGGAAAATGATTTTAATACAATAGCTGGGATCGAATTCTATCAACATAAAGAAACTCCTGGATTAGGCGGAGAAGTTGATAACCCTAAATGGAAATCTTTATGGCCTGGTAAAAAAATATACGATGAGAATCAAAATACGTTAAAAGTTATTAAAGGAAAAGTTGATCCTGATGACAGCATGTATTTTTATAAAGTTGATGGTCTATCTGGGGCAACACTTACAAGTAGAGGCATAACTAATATGATTGAATACTGGTTCAGCGAATCTGGTTATTCATCTATGCTAAAAGAGTTAAATTATGAATCTTAAAAGATATCAAGAAGTAATTATTAAACCGTTGATTGATGAAAACCCTATTGCTCTTCAAATCTTAGGTATTTGCTCTGCATTAGCAGTAACAAACAGTCTTACAGTTACTCTTGTTATGTGTCTAGCATTAACAGTTGTTGTGTCATTCTCTAATCTCTTTATCTCGATAATAAGAAATCATATACCTTCGAGTATTAGGATCATTGTTCAAATGACAATTATTGCTTCATTGGTAATAGTCGTAGATGAAATTTTAAAAGCATATGACTATGAGACAAGTAAAAAATTATCGGTTTTTGTTGGCCTTATTATTACTAATTGTATTGTGATGGGAAGAGCTGAGGCGTTTGCGATGAAAGAAAAGCCCTTATTAAGTTTCTTTGATGGACTCGGTAATGGTTTAGGTTATAGCTTGATTCTTATATCTGTTGCAATAATTAGAGAATTATTTGGATCTGGAACATTAATAGGTTATGAAATTCTGCCTTTGGTTTCAAATGGTGGCTGGTATGTTGGTAATAATCTTTTACTTCTTCCTCCAAGCTCATTTATTATCATTGGATTATTTATATGGGCAATTAGATCTATTAGGCCGGATCAAGTTGAAGAACCTGATTTTAAAATAGCCAATCACTCATCAGCACCCGATTTAACAAAGAGAGAAATAAATGTTTGAGCATTATTTAAGTATTTTTGTAACCACTGTATTTATAGAAAATATAGCATTATCTGTATTTTTAGGAATGTGCACATTCATAGCTATCTCAAAAAAAATAGACGCTGCTTTTGGCTTAGGTATAGCAGTTATTGTTGTTTGCTTAATAACCGTTCCACTTAATAATATTTTATATAATTATGTAATAAGAGATGGTGCTCTAGGAACATGGCTTGGACCAAGTTTCTCAGATGTAAGTCTTCAATTTGTAGGTTTAATAAGTTATATAGGGGTAATAGCAGCAGTCGTGCAAATTCTGGAAATGTTCTTAGATAAATTTGTGCCAGCCTTGTATAACGCTTTAGGCGTATTTCTTCCACTAATTACTGTTAACTGTGCAATTTTAGGCGCTTCATTATTTATGGTTGAAAAAGATCTTATGTTTGGAGAAAGTGTCGTTTACGGTTTAGGCGCTGGTTTTGGATGGGCTTTAGCGATAGTAATACTTGCTGGTATTAGAGAAAAATTAAAATATTCTGATATTCCTGAAGGTCTTCAAGGTCTTGGAGCAACTTTTATTATTGTTGGACTAATGAGTTTTGGGTTTATGTCATTCGGAGGAATTTCCTTATAAGTATGAATACATCTATTTTTCAATCAGACTTATTTTTAGGTGTTGTTTCTTTTACAGGCATTGTATTAATTCTGGTTATCGTAATATTAATAGCAAGATCAAGATTGGTAAGTTCAGGCTCTGTAAGTATCGAGATTAATGGAGATTCAGGTAACCCAATAACAGTACCATCAGGATCAAAATTACTTCAAACTTTAGCTGAAAATAAAATATTCCTTTCATCAGCGTGTGGTGGTGGAGGAACATGCAGTCAATGCAAATGCCAAGTCTTAGAGGGCGGAGGCTCTATACTCCCAACAGAAGAGTCTCATTTTAATACTCGAGAAAGAAATAATGGCTGGAGACTATCATGTCAAGTTCCAGTTAAAAATGATTTAAAAATTACTATTCCTGAAGAAGTGTTTGGAGTTAAAGAGTGGGAGTGTGAAGTTATCTCCAATGAAAATGTTGCTACTTTTATTAAAGAATTAGTATTAAAAGTACCTGACGGAGAATCGGTTGATTTCAGAGCTGGCGGTTATGTTCAATTGGAAGCTCCAAAATATGAAATAGATTACAAAGATTTTAATATTGATAAGGAATATCATGAGGATTGGGATAAATTTAAAATATGGGAAAATAAGTCAATTAATAGTGAACCAGTTATACGAGCATATTCAATGGCAAACTATCCTGAAGAGAAAGGTATTATTAAATTTAATATCAGGATAGCTTCTCCACCTCCTGGAACTGATTTTCCTCCAGGAATCATGTCAACCTGGACATTTAATTTAAAGCCTGGAGATAAGGTTAAAGTGTTTGGTCCTTTTGGAGAATTCTTTGCAAAAGATACGGCTAATGAAATGGTATTTGTAGGAGGAGGAGCTGGCATGGCTCCTATGAGATCCCATATATTTGATCAGCTCTTGAGAATTCACACAGATAGAAAAATAACTTTTTGGTACGGAGCTAGGAGTTTAAAAGAAATGTTCTATGTAGATGAATTTAATAAACTCGCAGAGGAAAATGATAATTTTGAATGGCATGTTGCATTATCAGATCCTCAGCCTGAAGATGATTGGGATGGTTTAACAGGATTTATTCACCAAGTTTTGTATGATAATTATCTAAAAGATCATGAAACCCCAGAAGATTGTGAATATTACATGTGCGGTCCGCCTATGATGAATAAGGCAGTTATTGATTTGTTATTAAGTCTTGGAGTTGAGCCAGAGAATATAGCTCTTGATGATTTTGGTGGTTAATAACTTTGTTTAAAAGGCAATTTATTTCAAAGATATTTGCATTCCTAGTTGGCCTAGGTTGCATTTACATTGCTTATGAATATAACTCAAAATCTAACACCATTTTAACTGGTTCAATATATGGTACATATTGGACACTAAATTCAACAGAATATGTATCTGACAAGCATTCTGCTAATATCAAAAATATATTAAATAGAATAGATTATATTGCTTCAAATTATAAGGAAGATTCAGAAGTTGCTATTCTTAATAATGGACCACTAAATACATTTATTAATATATCCGAAGAGCTTCATTAGATGCATTAAATTCTTTAAATTTCTCATCATTTGAAATATCAATTTCTAGAGAAAGAAAACGTCTTTTATCTCCTCTATTAATTGCACTTACTACCCCAGATGCTGGAGCTGTTATAAAAACACCAGGATTTTTCTTATCTTCAAGAATTTTTTGACCAATTTCAACAAAATCATTAACTTTTACCATCATGGTTGGTTTTAAGCCAATATAATCAGGCCCCAGAATTGCTGCTGATGAAATTTTAGACGATTCTTCTATTTCAGGTAGTGGATTGCCTGATATTGGTAGATCTAGACCTTTTTTTATCTTGTACACAAGTCCCTTGTATTATGTAATGAAATGCCTCTAAAACGTGGATATTATAAATGCAAAAAAGGTATGTTTCTAGCTAATTAGCTTTTGGTAAAGGCAGTCTTGGTAATTTAATATTAGCAACTTTCTTGGTTAAATTGATTACTTGCCTGGAATATCCATATTCATTATCGTACCAGCAATATAATGTAGCCCTATTTCCTGAAGCAATAGTAGCTTGTGAATCAATAATGGATGCAAAAGGACTAGAATAAAAATCAGTAGATACTACTTCAGGCGAGTTAACATAACCAACAATTTCTCTATATTTAGAATGAAAAGCATTTTCTTTTAAAAAAGCATTTATGCTGTCCTTAGTTACATCTTTACTTAATGATAATGAGATTACAGCCAGGCTAACGTTGGGTGTAGGAACCCTTATTGCATTACCTGTTAACAAACCTTTTAATTCAGGAATGGCTTTTGCAACAGCTTTAACAGCCCCTGTGGTTGTAATAACCATATTTAAAGCAGCGCTTCTTCCTCTTCTGTCACCTTTATGAAAATTATCAATTAAATTTTGATCATTTGTATATGAATGAACCGTTTCAATATGGCCAGATGAAATCTTATACTTATCATTCATAACTTTTAATATAGGCACAATTGCATTAGTTGTGCATGATGCAGCAGAAATAATATTGTCTTTATCAGTTAATTCATCATCGTTAATTCCAAAAACTATATTTTTAATATTATCTTTACCTGGTGCTGTTAAGATAACTTTGCTAGCACCCCCTTTAAGATGTCTACCAAGACCATTGTTGTCTCTCCAGATACCAGTATTATCTATAACTATAGGATCCTTAATACCATGATCTTTATATTTAAAATCATTTGGTCCAGATGCGTATATAAATTTGATTGGATTTCCATTAACAACTAATGAACTATTTTCTTCATCTACTCTAATTGTTCCGCTAAATTTTCCATGGACAGAATCTCTTTGAAGCAAGCTTGCTCTTTTTGCTAAATCACCGGAATCGGTTTTTCTAACTACAACTGCTTTTAATCTAAAATAATTACCTGGCCCAGTAGTTTCTATAAGCATCCTAGCTATTAACCTCCCAACTCTACCAAAGCCATACAAAACTATGTCTTGAGGAGATTCTGGTCTTCTTGGTTCAATATTCAAAACTGATTCAAGTTCAGTATTTAAATATTTTTCTAATCCAGAAGTGTCATCAGGCAAATTTTTAAATTCGGGATAATTTACAGCCAACTCACCTATATCAATCTCACAATCAGATAAATTTAAATCAGCTATAGCTTGCAACATTGGAAAAGTTTCATTTTCACTTAATTCGTTTCCCTCAGCCTGTCTTACAAATCTATGAGCTTTCATTATTGATACTGGAGATTCATTTATTAAAGATTCTCCATATATGAGAATTCTTACTCCTTTTCGATACATAGAACCAATAATTGGAATCATTTTTTCAGCTAAAGCTTCTCTCCACCTCCAGTCTCCAAAGGAGTCTATAGGCAAGTCACGCTCTTGCCTTTTAGTTGAATCAAATGTTAAATCTTTTTCACTCATAATAAGAATTCTTAAAGTTTGCTATATTTTTTAAAATGGTAATCTGAATTTCCAAACATAGCATCAATTGCAATTAATTTTTTTAAATAATGGCCTATCGACATTTCATCGCTGACGCCCATACCGCCATGAAGTTGAACAGCATCCTGAGCAACCTTTTTTCCAGATATGCCAATTTGAGCTTTTAACGCTGAAACAGATTTCATTTTACTTTCGCTGTCTGAATTACATTCAAGCATGGCTTTAAACATTAATGATTTACAAACTTCACTCTCAATAAACATATCAACCATTTTATGCTGTAAAACTTGGAAATTACTTATAGGTTGACCAAATTGCTCTCTACCCTTTGTATATTCAACAGTTTTTAAGTAACAAGCAGTCATGCAACCAATACTTTCAGCGCTGACACAAAGACTTGCAAGGTTTATAGCCTCATCGAGCAACTTTATAGCATCACTGCCTTTAGAAATTATTAATGACGGATCAACGCTGACATTTTCAAATGTAATCTCAGCACAGGATTTATTATCGATAGTTGTATATGAATTTAATGATACGCCATCAGCTGATGAGTCAATTACAGCTAAACATAACTCATCATTCATTACAGCCGATACAATTAAATGAGAAGCGTTAGCTCCATTCAAAACAAGGGTTTTCGTTCCATTTAAAGTTAAATCAGACCCAGATCCTGAAATATTGGTATTTGAGTATGTATGATCATTTTTAGAACCTTCTTCTGAATAAGCTACAGATATGTGTGATTTACCAGAAGTAATATTTTCAATTAACTCAGCTTTTTTATCATAATCGCATTTATCAAGAATTGAGCCAGATAAAACAACCGTACTCAAGAAAGGCTCTACAATCAAAACCTTTCCAAATTCTTCAAACAAGACTGATAATTCTATTGGGCCATAGCCAAATCCACCATTTTCTTCTGAAAAAGGTAATGATAGCCATCCTAACTCAGAGAATAGTTTCCATAATTCTGGATCATAACCAAGATCAGTTTTTAAAATTTCTTCTCTTTTATTAAATGTATAATCCGATTCACAAAATTTTTGAACCTGATCTCTAAGCATTTGCTGTTCATCTGAATAATTTAAATTCATATTTATACTCCTAGAACATGTTTAGAAATAATATTCTTTTGAATCTCATTGCTTCCGCCATATATAGATGTTTTTCGCATATTTAAATATTTAGAGAGTGATTGAGAAGCATGCTCTGGACCTGCTGGTTTAGCATTATCACCATGCCCATGCGGTCCCGGATAAATTAATGCATATTCACCACTAGCCTCAACAAATAATTCTGTCAACCTTTGCTGAATTTCAGTTCCTCTAATCTTTAAGATTGACGATTCTGCTCCAGGATGTGCTCCATTTTCAAGAGCTGATAATAATCTTAATTCTGTGAACTCTAAGGATGAAAGGTTAATTTCTAATTCTGTAACTTTCCTTTCTAGTTCAGGATTATCTAGTTCGCTTACAACCTCTTTAAGTTTTTTTAACGAGCGTTTAGATCCACCTACAGCTGCAATACCGAATCGTTCATGAGCCAAAAGGAATTTAGCATAAGTCCAACCCTTACCCTCTTCACCGATTAAATTTTCTGCTGGAACCCTAACGTCAGTAAAAAAGACTGAATTAACTTCGTGCTCACCATCAATAGTAATAATTGGCTTAACTTCAATTCCAGGAGTTTTCATATCAACTAAAATAAAAGATATACCCTCTTGTTTTATAGGGCCTGACTCTGTTCTTACTAAACAAAAAATCCAATCTGCACTTTGAGCTAATGTGGTCCATGTTTTTGATCCGTTTATAATATAGTCATCACCATCTTTAACAGCCTTTGTTTTTAAAGATGCTAAATCTGAACCAGAACCAGGTTCTGAATAACCTTGGCACCACCAAGTATTAAAATCTAATATATCTGGTAGAAATCTCTTCTTTTGCTCATCATTACCAAATGTGTAGATAACTGGGCCGACCATACTTACGCCAAATGCTAATAAAGGCGGGCATCCAGCAAGACCAAATTCAGTCTGAAATATATAAATTTGTGTTGATGTCCATCCAGTTCCACCATATTCAACTGGCCAGTTATAACCCATCCAGCCTTTTTTCGAAACAGCTTTATGAAAATCAATCATATCTTCCTTTGTAAGTGATTCACCGCTATCTTGCTTAGCTTTAACGTGAGCAGGATAATCATCCTTAAGAAAGGCTCTGACTTCATCTCTAAATTTAATATCAGCTTCTGTGAAATTTATTTCCATATTCTTTCCTTAATTCTATTTTGGGTTGCTAAAATGTGTTTGTATTATACAAGTATATTTAATCTTAATAAAATTCTAATTTTAAAATCATAATAATGGAAATAGATAATCATATTATTGCGTCTTCTCTAGCTAAGATGGTTAAAAAAGCTAAAAAGCCAATATGTTATATAACCTCAACTAATGCTGAAGCAAAGATGCTATGCAGCGAATTAGCCCTTTATCTGGATCAGGATTTAATAAACTACTTTCCTGAGAGTGAAATTTTACCTTATGATCACTTTTCACCACCTGAATCAATAATCAAATCTAGGTTCAAAATTTTAAATAGTAACAAACAAGATATCCAGGTTATTGTTAGCAGTGTTAAGAATTTATTTGAAAGATATCAACCAAAATCATATTTTAATTCTCTTGCTACCTATAAAGTAAAAGATGAAATTAGTATTAATGAAATTAAATCAATACTATTAGAGAATCATTTTATCTATACAGAACGTGTGGATAAGATAAATCAATTTTCTCAACGTGGAGGCTTGCTTGATATTTGGTCTCCTATTTATCCCAATCCTTTAAGGGTTGAATTTTTTGACGATGAAATAGAGTCTATAAGATTTTTTAACCAATCAACACAGTTAACCATTAATGAAATTGATAATTTTAATCTTACCAATGGATCTTTAGTAAGACTTGACGATCTAAGCATTAAAAAATTTAGAGATAGTTGGAGAGAAAACTTTCATGTGAATGATGAAAGGGTCTGTAATATATTCAATGATTTATGTAATAAAAATTTAAGTGAAGGTTATGAGATCTATTTGCCTTTATTTTTTGATAAAACTTCATCTTTTGTCGAGCTTTTTAGTAATTATAATTTTTTTATTGAAGAAGACAGCATTAGCAACATGAGAAATTATTGGGATGAAATAAATACTAGATATGTATCAGAAAATATTGACTCTAATAGACCCCTTCTCTCACCAAATCAATTATTCTTTGATTTAAATAAAGTCATTTCATCAACTAGAGACTTTAACAATATAAAAATTGATAATAATTTTAAATTGATTGAGAAAACTTTAGGATTTAAAAAGAACCTTGAGCAGGCTATTAATGAACTGTCTAAACAATCTATCAAAAAGATTGTAGTATCAACAACAATCCCAAGTGAATACGAAAAACTTAAATTAAAATATGGCCCTTCAATAAACGAATTTGAAAATATTAACAACATAACTGATGGTTTTAATTTAACTATAAAAGATATATTTAGACCTTTAAACGATGGTAAATCAATCTACCTTCATAAGGATTTTTTTGACCATAACTATATCCAAATTAGTTCTAAATCAAATCAAGATTTAAAAATTGATTTTGATTTTAATTATAATAAAGAAGATTATGTTATTCATGAAGACTATGGTTTAGGAATTTATCAAGGTTTAGAAGTTGTAGAAACTAATAAAAAGAAAAATGAATATCTAAAAATAACTTACGCAAAAAATGAGCATCTTTATGTCCCCTTATCTAAAACTTTTCTATTAAGCAAATATCACAAAAGCAGTGATAACCTTGGGCTGGTATTAGATTCATTATCTAGCAATAAATGGGATCAAAGAAAACAAAAAGCAAAAAAAAGAGCATATGACCATGCAGCTGAAATATTAGATGTAGAATCAAGAAGGCTTACCTCACACTCACCATCCTTAAGGCCTAATGCAAAAGATTATGAAGATTTTAATAAAGAGTTTCCTTACAAGGAGACAGACGATCAAATTAAAGTTATTAAAGATATAGAAAAAGATTTATCACTTATTAAGCCTATGAATCGTCTTCTTTGTGGCGATGTTGGTTTTGGAAAAACTGAGATTGCTATGCGGGCAGCATTTATTTCAGTTTCTTCAGGAAAACAGGTGGTCATTTTAGCACCTAGCACTGTATTGGTGGCGCAACACTACCAATCCTTTCTGAGCAGATATAAAGAATTTGGTGTAAATATTCAATTTATAAATAGACATACTAAGGGTCTAGATCGAACTAAAATTATTGATGACTTCAATAATCAAAAAATAGATATATTAATTGGTACCCATACTCTTTTTAATCAATCTATTAGTTACGAAAATACAGGCCTTTTTATTATTGATGAGGAGCATAGATTTGGTACTAAGCAAAAAGATGTCATTAAGTCTAAAAAACCTGATGTTCATGTTTTATATTTATCAGCCACCCCTATTCCTCGAACTATGAACTTTATATTTGCAGGATTGAAAGACTTTTCATTCCTACATACACCGCCAACTAATAGACTGAGCATCAAATCATTTTTGAGGGTAGAAAACGACAATCTTATATCTGAAGCTATTAATAGAGAAATTTCACGAGATGGTCAATGTTTTGTTATTCAGAACGACATTCATAAATTGGATTTATTAAAAGAACATCTTTTAAGGCTAATGCCAAAAATTAAAATTGAAATTGCTCATGGTCAATTAAAAAAGAAAGATATAACCAATAGAATGGATTTATTTAAGTTAGGAAAAATTGATGTTCTCTTATGCACAACTATAGTTGAAATGGGGCTTGATATTCCTAACGCTAATACAATGATCATTCTAGATTCATATAACTTTGGTTTAGCGCAACTGCATCAACTAAGAGGCAGAGTTGGCAGATCAAGCAAACAAGGCTATTGCTATTTCTTAATACCCACAAATGACATACCAAAGAAATCAATAAATAGATTGGATTCTATTATTAGATTATCAGAATTAGGCTCTGGATATTTTATAGCTCAAGAAGATCTAGAATTAAGGGGTGGCGGAGAGATTTTAGGAGAAAAGCAAAGCGGTCATGTTGATTATGTT
>CABXPU010000020.1 GCA_902514105.1 uncultured SAR86 cluster bacterium | reverse complement strand
TATGGGTGCAAGATCTAATTCTGGAGAGGGCGGCGAAGCAGAGGAAAGATATGGCACTGATAAGATGTCAAAAATAAAACAAATAGCATCTGGTAGATTCGGTGTTACACCAAACTATTTAGTAAATGCAGAAGTTCTTCAAATTAAAATTGCTCAAGGGGCAAAACCGGGGGAGGGAGGACAATTACCAGGCGGTAAAGTAAATAAATTAATTGCTAAATTAAGATATTCAACCCCAGGTATAACATTAATATCTCCACCACCGCATCATGACATATATTCAATCGAAGACCTTGCACAGTTAATTTATGATCTTAAAGAGGTTAATCCACAAGCATTAGTTTCAGTAAAATTAGTTTCTGAACCTGGAGTTGGCACAATTGCAGCAGGAGTTGCAAAAGCTTATGCAGATTTAATTACAATATCTGGCCATGATGGTGGCACCGGAGCAAGCCCGCTTTCGTCAATACGCTATGCAGGATCTCCATGGGAGCTTGGACTGGCTGAGGCTCACCAAGCATTAAGAGAAAGTGGTCTTAGAGGTAACATCAGACTTCAAGCTGACGGAGGCATGAAAACAGGGCTTGATGTAATTAAGGCAGCTATCTTAGGAGCAGAATCATTTGGATTTGGAACAGGGCCTATGATTGCTATGGGTTGTAAATATTTAAGAATTTGTCATCTAAATAATTGTGCAACCGGGGTTGCTACTCAAAGAAAGGATCTTATTAATCACCATTTCATAGGAGAAAAGGAAAGAGTAATAAATTATTTTAAATTTATTGCTGACGATGTAAGAAGGCATCTAAGTGAAATGGGGGTTAAAAAGTTAGAGGATATTATAGGTCAGACAAAGTATTTATCTGAACTAGAAGAGATTGAATCTCAATATAAGGCAATAGAACTTAAAGACGTCTTATACCAAAATGAAACTCTTAAAGAACCATACTTTTGTATGGTTGATAGAAACAATCCATGGGACAAAGGTCTTTTGGGAAGCAAGATATTAAGAGAATTAAAGTCATCAATCAAATCTAAAGAAGCTAAATATTTTAATTACAAAATAAGAAATACTGATAGATCAATCGGAGCCTCAGTATCAGGTTATATAGCTAAAGAATTTGGGGAAGCTGGATTAAAGAATAAAATTACTCTTAATTTTAACGGCACTGCTGGTCAAAGTTTTGGATGCTGGAATGCAAATGGTTTGAATTTAATTTTAGATGGCGATGCAAATGATTATGTTGGTAAAGGAATGAACGGAGGAAAAATCGTTATTAGAAATACAAATCAATACAAATTAAATTCTGCTGACACATCTTTGGTTGGGAATACTTGTTTGTATGGAGCTACAGGAGGTGAATTCTATGCTGCGGGATCAGCTGGAGAAAGATTTGCTGTAAGAAATTCTGGAGCAATAGCAACAATAGAAGGGGTAGGAGATCATTGTTGTGAGTATATGACAGGTGGACAAGTTACTGTTCTAGGTCCTGTTGGAACAAATTTTGGAGCAGGCATGACAGGCGGTTTTGCTTATGTTCTTGATGAAGATAGAACTTTCTTTGATAAATGCAATAGAGGGCTAGTAAATATAGATAGAATTATTAGTGAAGAAATGGAATCTCATAGAAAGCATCTTAAAGAAACTATTCTCAAGCACTTTAAAGAAACTGATAGCTCTATATCAAAAACAATTTATGACGATTTTGACAAATATGAGCAATTATTTTGGCTAGTTTCTCCAGCGGCATTAAATGTCAAAGACTTATTAAAAGCTACAACTGCAAATGCAGCATAGCTTAATTATTAAAAGCTTTTTTTAGATTTGAGACTTTAAATGAGTTTGTTTTAAAAGCGCCGCCAATTTTTTTAAGTAATATTAGATTTAATTTTCCTAATGCAACTTTTTTGTCGTTCATTAAGTATGGTTTTAAGTCTTCATACTTATATTTCTTATAATCTATATCTAATCCCATTGAAGTTATAAGTAGCTTAATTTCTCGATATTCTTTTTCATTAATTAATCCTTCTAGATAAGAAACTTTAGAAGCAATAACCATGCCCAAAACCACTGCTTCACCATGAGAAATATTTTTATAATTATTCTTAGCTTCTATAGCATGGCCAAAAGTATGGCCAAAATTTAAGAGAGCTCTTACACCTTGTTCCCTTTCATCCTTAGAAACAATATTAGCTTTTGTTTTTATTGATTCATAAATGATATCTTCAAGGATTTTAGTATTTCTCGATAGAACTAATTTTGGATTGGAAGAAAGAATTTTATATAACTTTCTATTTAGAATAAAAGCGTACTTAATAACCTCGCCAAGGCCTGATCTATATTCTTTTTCTGTTAATGACTTAAGATAATTGATGGAAATCAGGACTTTTTTGGGATTATAAAAAGCGCCAACAAGATTTTTACCTTGAGAAATATTGATAGCGGTTTTACCCCCCACTGATGAATCTACTTGTGACAAAAGAGAGGTAGGGATTTGTATAAAATCTATTCCCCTTAAGTAGGAAGAAGCAACAAATCCAGAGATATCTCCAACCATACCTCCCCCTAGAGCTATTAAGCAATCAGTCCTATCAAATTTAAGATTAGCTAACTCTTCAAGAATTGAATTAAAGGACTTTAATGATTTAGATTTCTCGCCTGCAGGAAGAATATATAAAAATACTTTTTTAGATTTCGGTATTAACGTTTTTATTTCTTTAATATATTTTTTTGGGATGCCTTGGTCACTTACAATAAGAATCTTTTGATATGTTTTAATAGCAGGCAATAAGTCTTTTTTAGATATTGCTTTATCTAATATTGTTACTTGATAATTTGTAGGACTTTTCCCAACAGATATTAATTTAGCCATAACTTTTAACTAATTTAATAATTTCATTAGCAACTTCTTGACTGCTTTTATTTGAAGTTTCTACAACATAATCGGCAACACTGTGGTAAAGATCCTCTCTTTTTTCATGAAGATCAGTGAGAATCTGTTTCGGGTCTCCATCTTTCAACAATGGTCTGTCTTGATCTTTTGATGTCCTTTCAAGCTGAATATCTATTGGAGTATCAAGATAGAATACAGTCCCCCTAGCCGACAAGAGATCTCTATTTTTATCACATAATATAATTCCACCACCTGTTGAAAGGACTATCGAATTCTTTTCTGCTAAGCCATTTAGGATAGAGCTTTCTCTTTTTCTAAATCCCTCTTCACCCTCAAGATCAAAAATCCAATCTATAGTGACGCCTGTACTTTTTTCTATCTCATCATCTGTATCTAAAAAAGACAGAAATAACTCATTAGCAATGATCTTGCCAACAGTGGATTTTCCTGACCCCATAGGGCCTACAATAAAAATATTCATAAAATTTCTAATTCAGAGGCACGATTTTAACACTGAACTAGATAAAATAGTCTTTTAGAGAGATAAAAGATATATTTATTGGTTCTTATATTAAAATAAGTAAATTCTATTAAATTTATGACAAAAGTAATTAAATTCTTCTTCTGGCTTAGCATGCTGTTAACAAGTCTAGGGATTTTAGCTACTTTATTGGTCTATATTAATTTAAAGCCGACTTTGCCTGAGATTGCTCTAGTTGACCAATCTCAACTCCAGATACCATTAAAGATTTATACAAAAGACGGGGTTCTTATAGGTGAATTTGGTGAGAAAAAAAGAAGACCCATTAGTTTTGATGAAATCCCAGACAATTTAAAAAATGCCTTTCTTGCCGCTGAAGATGATGGTTTTTTTAGACACCAGGGTGTTAGTTATACGGGCATATTACGATCCTTTATACGCTGCATAGGTCCCAATGGGTGTTTTGGTGGTGGTGGAACGATCTCAATGCAGGTAGTTAGAGGATATGTTTTAACTAGAGATCAAACAATTGTTAGGAAATTAAAAGAGATACTTCTTGCATATCAGCTCGAGAGCTCAGCCAGTAAAACAGAAATATTTGAACTGTATGTTAATAGTATTTTTTTAGGTAATAGATCCTACGGAATTGAATCAGCTGCTGATACATATTTTGGTAAGACTTCAGATGAGCTTACTTTATCTGAAAGCGCTTTAATTGCTTCATTAGCTCAACTTCCTTCAAGGGTAAATCCTATTAAGGCTCCAGAAAGAACTAAGTCTAGAAGAAATTGGATCTTAGGAAGAATGTTAAAACTTAATTACATTAATAATGAGGAATATTTACTTGCTATCTCTGAGCCTGTAAATATATCCAAAAATATACAATCATATGACCTAGATGCTAGACATCTAAGTGAGCTTATAAGACAAGAAGTTATAAATAGGTATGGCCTAAAAGCTTATACAGAAGGCTGGGAGGTGTATTCAACAATTGATTCACAGCTGCAAAAGAAAGCTCTAGAAAGTATTTCTGACAGATTGTCAGAATACGATAAAAGGCATGGGTGGAGGGCTAAAGATAATTATTTAGAAATATTTTCTAATCAAGATATAGATGCACTATCAAATTTTGATTATTCTCCAATAAACAAAGTTTTAGAAGATAGTTATGATTTTTCTGATACAGAAGAAAATTTAGTCACACGCATCAGGGATGTTTTTGATTCTAAAGTTTTTGTATTTTCTCATATAAGAGGTATTGTCATCGATGTTAATGAGGATTCATTTAAATTTATAAATGAGAATCTTGAAGTTCAGTCCCTTGATTGGAATGATGGCAGTTATGTTTGGGCAAGAAGACAGATTTCAATTAATACGAGAGGACCTATACCTCAAAATTTTTATGATCTCATTAAGCCAGGAGATTTTATTTATTTAAGAACTGATGAAGATCAACTTGTTCTTGATCAAATACCTATTGCTGAAGCTGCCCTTATTTCTGTGAATCCTAATTCCGGGAATATTTCTAGTTATGTTGGCGGTTCATTATATAGTGATGGTCTATTTGATAGGGTGAGGCTATCATTTCCACAAACAGGCTCAAGCTTCAAGCCATTTGTTTATGCTTCAGCATTTGCTAATGGTTATAACCCTTCCTCAATTATTAATGATGCACCCATTATTTTCAATGATGCAAATCTTGAAAGCTTTTGGAGGCCGGAAAATTACACAGGTAAATTTTATGGACCAACAAGATTAAGAGAGGGGCTGGTTCAATCCTTAAACATAGTATCAATTAAACTATTAAGAGAAGTAGGGATTACAAAAGCTAATGATTACATTTCTAACTTTGGGTTTGATAGAAATAGATTGCCCAATGATTTATCGCTTGCTTTAGGCTCGGGTAGCTTCTCACCCGCAGAGATAGCTAGATCTTATAGCGTTATTGCAAATGATGGGTATTTAGTAGATCTACATTATGTTTCAAAAATTTTAGACAGATATGGCAATGAAATATTTTCTCATTCTGATTTTAAAGAGCAAGATAAAAAAAATACTACTTCAAACATGACAGCATTCCCTTGGCTAAATACAGTTGAGTTAGAAGCTAAGAGGAAATATAGCCTATTAAATGAAGTGAACAATGATGACAGGGTTATAGACGAAAGAATAACTTATATTGTTAAAGATATTATGAGAGAGCATACCCGAAGAGGCTCCACTGGAAGAAAAACAAATGTCTTAGGTCGAGAAGATATAGCAGGAAAAACAGGAACGACGAATGATGCAATAAGCACATGGTTCTCAGGATTTCATGAAGATCTTGTATCAATAGTGTGGGTAGGAACTGACGATTATACTTCTTTAGGTGACAATGAATACGGTTCAAGTATCGCCCTTCCAATTTGGGTTGATTATATGAGCTTAGCTTTAAAAGACTTACCTCAGTCAAAAATTAAGGTACCAAATGGTTTATCTTATGTAAGAGTCAATAAAAAGACTGGAGAAATAGCAAATACAAATGATAAAAATACTTATTTTGAGCTTTTCTTGAATGAGAATATTTCGAACTAATCTTTAAAAGTTGCTAAAACTAAGAGGGTCCATATATTTTCTGAATAAGTAGACGGGGCTTCTTTGAATTTAGATCTAATATATCTAGAAACTACACCTTCTATAGACATAACAACAAGTTGAGCAGATATTCCGGGTTGAGCTAAGAGTTTTTTAGGGCTCTCAGCTAAAATCTGTTTAATATTTAGTTCCAATCTTTCATAAAATTGATTTACAGCATCTACTACATTTTGCTCTTCAGAACTTAAGGCTTCTCGAGATAATATTCTTGCGAAACCTTTATTTTTTTCTAAAAAAATAATAAAAAACAAGAATATGTTTTTCAGTTTCTCCTCTGATGAAAGATCAGTTTTTTTAATTTCTGCACATTTTGAAAAGATAGCATCATCACAAAAGTTAAATAATTCTGAAAAGATCGACCTTTTACTAGGGAAGTGTCTATATATAGCTGCTTCAGTAATATTAGATTTCTTTGCTAATACGGCAGTGGTTACCTTGGATAAGTTTCTCTCTTCTAGAAGTCCTGCTAGAGATTGAAGTATTATTGTTTTTCTATCACCTTTCAATTTAATACCTTTTCTTTATTCTAATGCATAGTTGGATCAATTTCAGGACATATCCTTATAAATTCATTAATAAAATCTTTTTCAATATTATTAAGGTCGCTTTCAGTATCACCTTCAAATCTAAGAACTAATTTAGGTGTGGTATTTGAAGCTCTTAATAGCCCCCAGCCATTTTTAAACTCAATCCGCAGACCATCAATTGTTATTTTTTTACCTCCTAATGAACATTCTTCAGCAAATCTTTTAACAATTTCAAATTTGTTTTTATCTGTTGCAGCAATATTTTTTTCAGGTGTTGAGAATGATTTTGGTAATTCAGAAATTAATTTATCAATAGGCATGTCTAATCTATTTATTAACTCAATTATTCTTACTCCTGCATAATGGCCATCATCAAAACCATACCAGTCATCGTTAAAGAAAATATGACCACTCATTTCTCCGGCTAAAAGAGCATTAGTTTTTTTAAGCGCATTTTTAATGTGGAAATGACCAGTAGGAGACATAATTGACTCTCCGCCGCTATTTTCAATTATCTTAGATAGGTGATTAGAGCATTTAACATCATAAATTATTTTGCCACCCATGTTTTTATTAAGTACATCTTGTGCAAAGAGCATCATTATTTTATCTGGGAAAACTATTTCTCCGTCTGAAGAGATTAATCCTACTCTGTCACCATCTCCATCAAATGCTAGGCCAAGATCAGCTTTTTCTGCAATTACAGATTTAATTAAATCTTGAAGATTTTCTAATTTGCCAGGGTCAGGATGATGGTTTGGAAAATTTCCATCAATTTCTGAAAAAAGATTGACAACATTGCAGCCCAATTTTTTAAATAATTTTGGAGCAACACAGCCAGCAGCGCCATTCCCGCAATCAATGACAACTTTTATTTCTTCAGGACTTTTTAGTTTAATTTTATTAGAAATATCCTCAATATAATCATCAATAATATCTACATTGGATATTTCTTCTCTAGATTCTCCAAGATCTGGTAAAGACTTGCACAATTCAAGTATTTCAGTTCCTGACACAGGTTTATCATTTATAACCATTTTAATCCCATTGTCATCTTTAGGATTATGACTTCCAGTAATCATCACGCCGCTTTTAGACGGATTTTTTTTAGCAGCATAATAAAGTATTGGACTGGTAACCAAACCAATATTGCTTACTGTGATTCCTGATCTAGATAGAGAATTACACATTTGGTTTAAAAGCACTTCCCCTGATAGCCTTCCATCTCTTCCAACACAGATATGGCCCACATTTTCTTTTTTACATTTTAAAGCAATTGCTTGGCCTATTTTTGAAATTGAGGATTCATTGATTTCAGAAGGGTAAGTACCTCTAATATCATATTCTCTAAAAATTGATTCAATAAGTTTCACTTTCTTTACTTTAGTATTTAGCTCTTGTTTGTCATAATACTTTACCTAAATAAAGTCGCAAGAAATGTTTGTAAATACTGATTCTAAATATATATGGAAAAATGGGTCATTTGATTCATGGGATGAATCCAATATCCACATTCTAACCCATACTTTTCATTATGGATTGGGTGTATTTGAGGGCGTTCGTGCCTATAAAACAGATAAAGGTCCAGCAATATTTAGATTAAAAGAGCATACAAATAGATTGTTTGATGCAGCTATGAAAGTTGATATTAAGATTCCTTACTCCTCTGATGAGCTTAATGAGGCACAAAAAAATATTTTTCCTAAAAATAATCTTGCAGAGGGCTATATTAGACCAATGGTCTATTTAGGAAGTGAATCTATGGGTTTAAGGGCAAGCGATTTATCTGTAAATGTTGCTGTTGCAGCATGGGAATGGCCTTCCTATATGAGTCCAGAGGCAAGAGAAACTGGTATTTCGATTATTAAATCACCATACCAACAATATTCAAATCCTCTATATTCAGGAAACAAAATTATGGGTAGCTACATTAATTCAATAATGGCTCTTCATGATGCTATAAAAAAAGGTGCCGATGAAGCATTATTGCTTGATAAGAATGGATTTATCTCAGAAGGAAGCGGAGAAAATATTTTTATTATTAAAGATAATAATATTTTCACTCCTAAAGTAGATCATTGTCTTAATGGTATTACGCGCCAATCAATTATTGAAATTGCAGAAGGTTTTAATATTAATGTAGAAGAAGCAGATTTGACTTATGAAGACCTAATCGATGCGGATGAAGCATTTTTTACCGGAACTGCTGTTGAGATCATGCCTATCAATAAGGTTGATTCAACCATAATTGGGGAAGGGTCACGCGGGCCTATTACAAAGAAATTGCAAGAAACATTTAGTGAAATTGTTACTGGTAAAAATGAACAATACGCCTCATGGCTTACCCATACAAACGAATAAGATATATTGAAGCCTTTAAAGATACTTATCTTAAGTTATAGAAGTGCTCCTTTTGGAGGAGGTCAGGGCATATATGTTAAGGAGTTATCAGAGTCATTAGCCAATCTCGGACATCATGTTGAGGTTTTTTCAGGTCCACCATATCCACAATTAAATCAGAATATTAAAATAATCAAATCAGAAGGCCTTAATTTATTTGAAACTTTTAATTTTAGAGACAGGCTTTCAAAGCTATTTAAAAAACAAAAAAAGACACTGGAAGATTACTATGAATTCTTTTCAGTCTTAGCAGGAGGTTTTCCTGAGATGAAGACTTTTGGGAGCAGAGCTGAGAAATATGTTACAAACATGGATTACGATATTGTGATAGACAATCAGTCATTAAGTTATGGAATTTTAAATATTCAAAATAAATTTCCACTCATTGAAGTTATACATCACCCTATAACTAAAGATTTAGAGCATGAGCTTGAAACAAATAATGGTTTAATTTATAGATTCTCAAGAAAAAGATGGTATTCATTTTTAAAGATGCAAAAAGCTGTTGCCCCTAAAATAAGTTTTATTTTATCTCCTTCACTTAGTTCAAAAAAAGATATATCAAAAGATTTTGATGTAGATCTAAAGAATATTACCGTCATTCAAAATGCTATAGATACAAATACTTTTAAGCCTTATCCAGATAATATTAGTATGCCATACAGGATCATTACAACAGCTAGCGCAGATGTTCCTTTAAAAGGTTTGGATTATTCTATTTATGCTATAAGCAAAATTCACAAAAAGATAAAAGATATTGAACTTGTTGTTATTGGATCACCAAGAGCAGGCGGCCATACTGAAAGATTAATTAAAAAATTAAAGCTTGAAGATAAAATAAAATTTATAACAAATCTTACCAAAGAGGAGATAGCTATAGAATATTCAAAGAGTTCGGTTGCAATAGTTAGCTCATTATATGAGGGATTTGGATACCCTGTTGCTGAAGCAATGAGTTGCCAAATACCTTTAATAGCAACCAATATATCTTCAATCCCAGAGATTACGGGAGAATATGCAACTCTTATAGAGCCTAGAAGTGCTAAAATGATAGAAGATTCTTTAAATGATATTTTTCTAAATTATGAGAAGCACCAACAAATCGCAATTAAGGGCAGAGAGCATATTATAAGAAATTTAAGCTGGCAAACTATAGGAAAGAAATATCAAGATCTAATAAAAATAGTAATAAATAATCACAACACTAAGAAATGCTAACATTTGATTTTAATAAGATTGATATTCCTCAAGATGCCAGAGTGCTAGATTTAGGATGCGGAGAAGGGCGTCATATTTTTGGAATAATGGAAAAATTTCCAAATGCTTATTGTGTTGGTTTAGATTTACATGCTGAATCTATAAAAATTGCCCAGGAAGGATTAGAGTACTTTGAATCAATTTCAAATCAAGGGGCTGGATTTACAATGGCCTCTGGATATCAAATGCCATTTGCCGATTCTTCTTTTGATTTAGTGGTCTGCTCTGAAGTATTAGAACATTTAATAAATTATGAAGATGCTCTTGATGAGATTCAAAGAGTCTTAAAGCCAAAAGGTTATTTATTAGCAAGTTTTCCTTCATTTTGGCCTGAAAAAGTTTGCTGGCTATTATCAAAAGATTATCAAGAAATGCCAGGTGGGCATGTCAGGATCTTTAAAAAGAAAAAAGCCATTAAGACTATCTCAAGTCATGGATTTAATTTTATTACATCAGAAAGATTTCATTCATTGCACAGCCCGTATTGGTGGTTAAGATGTCTATTTTGGAAAACTCAAGAAACCAATATTTTGGTAGGTTGGTATAAAAAGATTTTAGAAAAGCAGATCCTAGAAAGACCTAAATATATAGATATTATAGACAAGCTTCTTAATCCAGTTCTTGGAAAAAGTATCGCAATGTATTATCAAAAAAAGTAATGCATTTACCCAAACAAAAGATACTTTCAGGTATAGAGAATGCTAATTCTGATTTCTATAAAACAATTGGTAGTTATATAAATTCTTGCCAATCTGCATCTGGAGGAATTCCTTCATTACAAAACGGCAAATTAGATCCATGGGATCATACAGAATCGATCATGGCTTTAGCTATTGTTGGCAATCTTGATGAAGCAAAGCGAGGTTTTACTTGGCTAAAGAAATATCAAAATGTTGATGGTAGTTGGTATAGCGAGTATGTTAATGACAAACCAACGATAAGAAACAAACAGACACATTTTTCAGCTTATATGGCTGTAGGCCTTATTCATTATTTTCTAGTATCTAAAGATATAGAATTTATTAAACAAATGTGGCCATCGCTTATTAAAGCGATAGATTTTAGTATTAGTTTGCAAAACCAAAAAGGCACCATACCCTGGTGTATTAATGAGGATGGATTGCCAGATGATGAGTATTTATTAACTGCATCTTCATCAATTTTAAAGAGTTTAGAATGCGGCATTGCCTTATTTAAGATCATTAATGATCAGAATAAATCAAGATTAGAAAGTTGGGAGTTCGCATATAAAAACTTAAGAAGAGCTATTAGAAATCCAGAAGGTTTATTTGATCTTAAGATAGATAGAAAAAGATTTTCAATGGATTCGTATTATCCAGTTTTGTCTGGTGCTTTTAATAAAGCGGAAAGTAAAAAAATAATTAAGCATGCTTATAATAATTTTTACATCAAAGGAATTGGTATTAAGTGTGTAATAGAAGAGCCCTGGGTCACAGTTGCTGAAACTAATGAGTTTGTTCTAGCGGCAATAAAGGCTAACGAGGTGAAATTAGCTAAAGAAATATTTTTAGAATCATTAAATATCTCTGATGAAGAAAATATTCCTTATATGGGTTGGCAGTACGAAGAAAATATTTTTTGGCCTGATGAAAAACCCACGTGGACAGCTGCAGCATTAATGCTTGCAGCAGATGCTATTTATAAATTTACAGATGGAAATAATTTATTTCTAGAGAATCAATCAGAAATTTTTAATTAGACAACCAATAGTATCCACTCTTTCAAATAATTCAAAACCTTCTTCAATTGCTCTTGTGTAGATTTGATATGGAGCTTGACCCCCCAAATTAGGATCTTCAAAGATATCATGAATTACCAAAGCCCCGCCTTTTTTAATTTTTGATTTCCAACTCTCATAATCCAAGGTTGCAGATTCAAGTGAATGGCTACCATCTATAAAAACTAATCCAAGGTTATTATTCCATCCTTTTGAGGCTACAGCCGAAGAACTTACTATTGGAATAATAGTCTTTTCTAAATCAAATGAGCGAATATTCTTCATAAATAATGGGAAGCTATTAACCTCATTTAATTCTTTGTCATAAATTTCAGAATCAAAATATTCTTCATTTAATTGATGCTCTTCTGAGCCTCTATGATGATCAATTGTATAGACAACTTGGTTCATTTTTTGAGCAGCTATGCCTATATATATAGAAGATTTTCCACAAAAACTTCCTATTTCTAGAATTGGTCCTATTTTAGAGAAATCTTCTGACCACCTCATCAAAGCATGACCCTCATTTTCTGGCATAAAACCTTTCAGACTTTTTATTTGCTCTAATTTATTCATTTATAAAAATTATCTTTTCCTAAAGTTGACTTAAACCTGCGATGTTGCCATAAATATTCTTCAGGATGAAGCCTAACTTTTTTCTCAATAAAATCATTTAACGATTGTGAAAAATTAATAGGAGAGGATTTATCGCCATTAAAATTTTCTATTGAAAGTATTAATTTCCCCTTTTCAATATATGAGTTTAAGAAATAAGTCTTACAATTTGTTGAAGAAATCATTTTATGAGGAGCTGTAATAGTAGCAGCATCTGTATTGAAAAATTTCATTATTTCCGATGTATTAATTCCATAATCTTGATCAATTGCATATAAAACCGTTTTACCTTCTTTTAGCCATCTAATAAACTTTATTGGCTTATTTTTGTCAGCTGAATCCTTTATGCCTTTAAGTCTGCCTTTTGATTGGATTTCATCAAAAGATGATGAATTATGAACTCGCTCAACTGAATATATAGGTATATTTATACCTAAGATTCTTGCATCTAGTTCAAGGTGAAGAGAATGCTTGAATATTAATAGAACACCATTACCCCTTTTTTGCTCTTCAATTAATTGGTCCAGCCCTTTAATTTGATATTTAACAGCATTATTAATTCTTTTATTAGACCAGAACCATGCAACACCTGTATTCAATATTGCCATGCCTGAATTTAAAATATTTTTTCTATAAATATCAGCTTTTTTCTTATTACTTAAATCTGGAAAACAAAGATTAATATTTCTTTTACTATACTTATTTCGATTAATTGGAAGGATCAAGAAAATTGATCCCATCAACAAGCCAATAGGTTTATGAATAAATCTTGGCAAGATTGATAGCATTTTCCAAAAACTAA
>CABXPU010000019.1 GCA_902514105.1 uncultured SAR86 cluster bacterium | reverse complement strand
AATGAAAAGAAATGCTTTTTATGCACAATCTGGCGGAGTAACTTCTGTAATCAACGCTACAGCTGCATCTTTAATTCTTACAGCTAAAAAATATCCAAAACTAATTGGTAAAGTTTATGCAGGTAAAAATGGAATAATTGGGGCTTTGCGAGAAGAGCTTATTGATACTTCGAAAGAGTCTATATCATCTATTAAAAATTTAATGGAGATGCCTGGCGGGGCATTTGGTTCCTGTAGATATAAACTAAAAAAATTTGAAGAAGATCAAAGTGAATATGAAAGATTAATAGAAGTATTTAAGGCTCATAATATAGGTTATTTTTTTTATAATGGTGGGAATGATTCAGCTGATACAGCTTTTAAGATATCTAAATTAGGTGCAAAAGTTGGTTATGATATTAAATGCATAGCTATACCCAAGACTGTAGATAATGATCTCGCAATAACTGATTGCTGTCCTGGTTTTGGTTCAGTTGCTAAATATATTGCCACCTCAACTCAAGAAGCCTCACTTGACCTTAAATCAATGTCAGAATCTTCTACAAAAGTATTTATTCTTGAAGTTATGGGTAGGCATGCTGGCTGGATTGCAGCTGCTGGAGGTTTAGCTAAAAATAATATAACAAATGCTCCTCATCTCATATTATTTCCTGAAATTACCTTTAATCAAAGAAGTTTTCTAAGTAAAGTAAAAGAATCATTATCTAGAGATGGTTACTGTGTGATTGTTGCTTCAGAAGGAATCAAGAATTCTAAAGGCAAGTTTTTAACTGAATCCAGTTCCAAAGATTCATTTGGACATGCTCAATTAGGTGGTGTAGCGCCATATTTGTCTAATCTAGTTACTAAACATCTTAAACTTAAGACCCATTGGGCTGTACCTGATTACCTCCAAAGGAGTGCAAGGCACCTTTCATCAGAAACTGATCTGCGCCAAGCGCAAGCTGTTGGAATGAAAGCTATTGAATACGCTGTAAAAGGTATGAATAGCGTAATGCCTGTAATAGTTCGAAGTAAGGGTCCTAATTATTCTTGGAAGATTGAGCCAGCTCCACTCTCTAAAATAGCTAATGTAGAGAAAAAACTACCAAAGAGTTATATATCAAAAGACGGATACGGTATAACTAAAAAAGCTATAGATTATCTTCAGCCTCTTATTAAGGGTGAAGTAAAAATTAAATACATTAACGGAATCCCCAAAGTTAAAAAATTAAAACTAATTGAAGTAAAGAAAAAATTAAATAGCTGGATCTAGTTCATTTAAATAGCCAATAATAGTTCCAACTTTGAATATAAGTTTTACCTTATCATCATGATTTAGGAACTCTCCAATAATTACTTTTTTGCCTTTGGATGTAAAACCTAAACTCTTTCCATTCATACTCCTTTTGTTTTCGACCCCTTTCTACTGTAACAAGCTCTGGCGATAAATATACTAACTCTTTTTGTTGGCTCCATCTAAAATTTAAATAAAAGGCTAAAAAAACTACCCCTAGCTCTATTCCAGCAAACGGCAAAATCATAATTGCTCCAATAAAGAAAAAAATAACTGCAATCCCTCCGCATAATATAAATATGCTTAATAGAAAAAAATCTTGCCCAGCCATTAAGTGAACTATTTGGTTGGATCAAAATTTAAAAATTTTTTTGGTTAATTTTTTTAACTGAAATCACGTATAATTTATATATGGCTACAAGAAAACAATTCGATGATTATATGATGCCTGTCTATAATCCAGCTAATTTTATTCCAGTAAAAGCAAAAGGATCAATTGTTTGGGATAGCAAAAAAAAGAAATATATAGATTTTGCCTCAGGTATAGCAGTAACAAGTCTTGGTCATTGCTATCCTCCATTAGTAAAAATACTTAACCAACAGTCAAAACATATATGGCATCTATCAAATGCATTAACTAATGCTCCAGCTCTTAACCTTGCCAAAATATTATGTCAAAAGACTTTTGCTGAGAAGATATTTTTTGCTAATTCCGGTGCAGAGGCTATGGAAGGAGCAGTAAAAACTGCTAGAAAATATGCGAATTTAAATTTTGGAAAGAATAAGAATGAAATTGTGGCATTTAATGACGCTTTCCATGGAAGAACTTTAATGACAATTGCCTTAAATGGATCAGAAAGAATGACAAAGGGTTTTGGCCCCCTTCCTTCAGGAATTAAACATCATCCATATAACCAAATTGATGGCTTAGAAAAGATGATTAATAAAAAAACAGCTGCTGTTGTTCTTGAATTGGTTCAGGGCGAAGCGGGAATAGTGAAAGCTAAAAGAAACTTTCTTAGTAAAGTTAAGAAACTGTGTAAACAAAATAATGTATTAATTATTATTGATGAAGTGCAATCAGGGGTTGGAAGGACTGGTACTTTATTTGCATATGAACAATTTAATATTAAGCCGGATATTATTACCTCCGCTAAAGGTCTGGGTAATGGCTTTCCTATTGGAGCAATTCTAACCACAGATAAAATTGCTGAAGCTATGCAAGTTGGAGCTCACGGTACTACGTTTGGAGGAAACCCATTAGCCTGTTCTGTTGCTCATGAGGTAATTAAGACTGTTAGCAAAAAAACCTTACTTTCAAGTGTAACTAAAAAAGAAAAACTATTTATTAAAAGACTTGAAGAAATAAATAAGAAATTAGACTGTTTTGAAAGAATAAATACTGCTGGGTTATGGATAGGGTGCAAGCTGAAGATAACTGACTCAGTAAACCTCGATACAGTCCTTAAGCAGTGTTATAAAAATGGTTTAATGGTTCTAAAGGCTAATAATAATACTATCAGAATAGCACCAAGCCTTATTATTGAAGATGAATTAATTAAATCTGGATTAAGTATTCTAGAAAAGTCTATTGATCAGCTTCAGCAAGCTTAGAGTCTATTTCTTCTGATATAGAATCAACTTTCCTGTAACCTTGTGGTAAAAGGTTTCCTCTTTTAGCTCTAGATGAAATATAGTTTTCTAAATCTTTAATTTTTAGAGTTAAAAATTGTTTGCCGCTATCTATTCTTAAACTGCTTGAATCTGCTAATAAGGCTACATAAGATAAAGATTCTTCACCAGACTCAAATTTTGCTTTGGGAATATTTAAAATCTTATTCCCTTTGCCCTTACCTAGAATAGGCAACTCAGAGAGAGAAAAAATTAATAGTCTGCCAATATTAGATACAGCAACAATATATTTATGTGCATCTTCTACCTTATGAGCTTTTAATAGCCTTGCTCCTTCTGGTGGTTTCATGAAAGCTTTGCCTGATTTCTTTGATGAAACCATATTCTTAAATTCAGAGATGTAACCATAACCTGCTGAATTTGTGATAATAAATTTATCTTCATCATTACCTATAACACTTGATATAAACTCAACACCTGAATCAGCTGATACTCTTCCTGTTATTGGCTCTCCCATGCCTCTAGCAGAAGGTAGTGTATGTCCGGGTATTGAATATGCTTTACCTTGGGAATCTAAAAATACAACATTTTGATTATTTCTGCCTCTACAAAAGTCTTGTAAAGAGTCATCACCCCTAAAGCTTAATGAGCTTGGGTCGATATCATGTCCCTTAGCGCCCCTTATCCATCCAGCCGAAGATAAAATAACTGTTATAGGTTCTGTAACTAAAGTTTCTTCTTCAGAGAACACTTTAGCCTCTGAATTACTTTCTATAGGAGAGTTTCTTTCATCTCCATATTCATTTTTTATCTCTAATAATTCTTTTTTAATTAAGGTCTTTAGTCGGCTGGATGATCCAAGAACTTTTTCAATATCTTTCTTTTCATTCTCTAGTCCAGATTTCTCTTCTTCTAGCTTAATTTGTTCTAGCTTGGCTAGCTGTCTTAACTTAATTTCTAAAATAGCATTTGCTTGTATTTCAGAAATTTTAAAATTCTTAATAATTTCAGCTTTTGGTTCATCTGACTCACGAATAATCTTTATTACTTTATCTAGATCTAGATATACGATAAGCAAACCTTCTAGTATATGCAGCCTATCATTAACTTGATCTAATCTATGTTCTAATTTTCTTGTTACGGTATTCTTTCTAAAAGTTAACCACTCTTTTATTAATTCAACTAAAGAAAAAACTTTTGGGCTTCCTTTAAGAGAAATAAGGTTCATATTTACTCTATAGGATTTTTGTAAATCAGTAGACGCAAACAAATGATTCATTAGGTCATCTGCATTTACTCTATTTGATTTCATTGTTATTGCCAGTCTTATTGGCTGCTCATGATCACCCTCGTCAGCTAGGTCAACAACCATAGGTATCTTTTTATTTTGCATCTGATCTGCAATCTGTTCTAGAATTTTTGCTCCAGATGCTTGGTAAGGAAGTGCATTTATTATTATTTGGGTTTCTTCTTTAACCCAGCTAGCTTGTATTTTGTATCCACCCTTCCCGGTTGTGTAGATCTCATTTAATTCTTCATCACTAAGAATTAATTTTGCTCCATTTGAGAAATCTGGACCTTTAATATGTTTTAAGATATCAGACAATCCTGAGGAGGGTTTGTCTAACATTAATATTGTTGCATCTATGACTTCATTTATGTTGTGAGAAGGAATATCAGTTGCCATGCCAACAGCTATACCAGAAGTCCCATTTAGTAGTATTGATGGAACCCTAGCAGGGAAGATCACTGGTTCTAATAAAGAGCCATCAAAATTGGGCTGCCAATCAACAGTTCCAAATTTTAATTCATCTAGTAATAAATTTGAGAATTGAGTTAATTTAGACTCTGTGTATCTCATTGCAGCAAAAGATTTAGGGTCATCTTGAGATCCCCAATTACCCTGACCATCTACTAAAGGGTATCTAAATGAGAAATTCTGAGCCATTAAAACCATGGCCTCATATGCCGCACTGTCGCCATGAGGATGGAACTTTCCTATAACATCTCCAACGGTTCTTGCAGATTTTTTATACTTAGCACCCGCATTTAAACCTAGCTCAGACATGGCATATAGAATCCTTCTTTGAACTGGTTTAAGACCATCTCCCACATTAGGAAGAGCTCGATCAAGAATAACGTACATTGCATAATTTAAATATGACTCTTCTGCATATTTCTTTAAGCTAATTGATTTATTCTTATCTTGCATAACTATATATTTATACCTTAGCTAAGCTTCCTTTCTTTTCCAACCATTCCTTTCTATCTGGCGCCCTTTTTTTTGCTAATAATAAATCCATTATTGAGCTAGCGTTATCATTTGCAGAAATTGTCAGGCCTACCAGCTGTCTTGTTTTTGGATCCATAACAGTCTCTCTTAATTGACTTGGATTCATTTCTCCAAGGCCTTTAAATCTTTGGATATTAATTTTTGGCTTCCCTTTTTTCTTTTTCAACTCCTTAACAATACTTTCTCTTTGAGCATCATCTAATGCATAAATCACCTCTTTTGCACAATCAATCCTATAAAGCGGAGGCATTGAAACATAAATCCTTCCCTCTTTTACAAGTGGTTTATAGTGTTGGAGGAAAAGGGCGCATAATAAAGTTGCAATATGAAGTCCATCTGAGTCTGCATCTGCTAATATACAAATCTTTCCATATCGCAACATGCTGATATCAGGATTTCCTGGAAGAACCCCAATCGCTGTAGAAAGATTCTTAATCTCTTGTGATTTTATAATCTCTGTACTTTCAAGCTCCCAGGTATTCAGTATTTTCCCTCTTAACGGCATTATGGCTTGAAAAGATCTTTCTCTGGCCTGTTTAGCAGATCCGCCTGCTGAATCACCCTCTACTAGAAATAATTCAGTTTCATTAAGATCTTCACTATTACAATCTGATAATTTACCTGGGAGAGCTGGACCTTTAAAGGATTTCTTTCTTTCTACAGTTTTAGATGCTTTTGCTCTTAATTGAGCCGAAGCAATTGCTAGTTCAGCAATTCTTTCCCCTTCTTCAGTATGCTTATTAAACCAAATACTCAAAACATCCTTCGTAACAGAACTTACAAATGACATATGGTCTTTAGAATCTAGTCTTTCTTTTGTTTGGCCAGCAAACTGGGGGTCTTGCATTTTTGAAGAAATAACAAAAATAGAATTATTTATTACATCATCAGCTACTATCTTTACTCCTTTTGGTAATAAATTCCTATATTCACAAAACTCTTTCAGGGCTTCTAATAAACCAGATTTAAAACCATTAAAGTGAGAGCCGCCCTGAAGAGTTGGAATAAGATTTACGTATGTTTCATTTAATAGATCTTTGCGAGAATTTTTAGACCAATTTATTGCAAATTCAACTTCTTGGGTTTCAGATGAATTGGAACAAATAATGGATTCATCAATCAATAAATCAAGATCAGCAGAAGATTCTAATAAATAACCACTTAGGCCATCTTCATAAGCCCATTTAATTCTTTCAGACTTCTTCTCATCATGAAAATCTATTTGAAGCCCCGGGCATAATACTGCTTTTGCTTTTAATAAATGTTTAAGGTGTTTCTTTTGTATCTTTTCAGATTCGAAGTAACCTTTATTGGGCATAAATCTAATAGTTGTACCTGAATTTCTAACACCAACCTCGCCTATTTGATGAAGCTCTTTTGTTTTTTCTCCATCTGCAAAACTTATAAGAAACTCTTTTGAATCTCTTTTAATTTTAACTTCAAGCTCTGAAGATAAAGCATTCACTACCGAAACACCTACACCATGCAAACCACCAGAAAAATTATATTCCTTCCCTGAAAATTTAGCCCCAGCATGTAATTTACACATGATTAATTCGACGCCGGAGACCTTGTGTTCTGGATGAATATCTACAGGCATTCCTCTGCCGTCATCAGATACTTCAATGAATCCATTCTTGCATAATTTAACTTTTATATTTGAACAATGACCAGATAGAGCTTCGTCAACTGAATTATCTAAAACTTCTTGAACAAGGTGATTTGGACAACTTGTATCGGTATACATCCCGGGTCTTTTTCTGACTGGATCAAGGCCTGATAAGACCTCAATTGCTTTTGAGTCATATGAATTCTTAGCCAATTTTAATTACCCTGTTTTTAGTTTTAAAAAAATTTGATTCATACAAATCATAAATTTATATTTTGAACTTATTGTCCATATTCTACTCTAAGATAGACTAATAACTTTTAATAATTAATAAAATTTCTAAAATGTCCCTTATTGACAAGATAGAGACAAAAAGTGTTTAATGTTAACACTGTAAACATTAAATTAATTAATGACAAGTTTACTTTACATATAATACAATAATGTAGCCAATGAAAAATATACTTATTACATCGCTAGTTTTAGTCTCAGGAATAGTTTCATCTGAGAATATTGTTGATATTTATAATGAGGCTTTAGAAAATGATCCTCAGTATAGAGCAGCTGAATTTTCTCTTTTATCAGGCAAAGAAATAGTAGTTCAAGGAAGAGCTGGACTAATGCCAAGCGTTTCAATTAGTGGTCAAACAAGCTGGAATGAATCATACCAAGGTGGAATACTAAGCAACGAATATAATAGCTTTTCTTCTTCTGCTAGATTCAGCCAACCATTGATAAGACTAGATTCTTGGTTTCAATATAAAGGTTCGCAATCTTTAACAAATGCTGCAGAAGCTGATTTTGGTTATGAGCAGCAGAATCTAGTTGTTAGAACAGCTGAATTATATTTTGGTGTATTGCGCGCTATAGATAATTTAAATGCTGCTAAATCAGAAGAAAAGGCAATCAAAAAACAACTTGATCAAGCTAAGCAAAGATTTGAAGTGGGCTTATCTGCCATTACTGGTGTTCAAGAAGCCCAGCTTGCATATGATCTAAGTTTAGCTTCAAGAATTTCTTCAGAGGGACAAGTCTTTTCTGCAAGAGAGGCATTAAACGCTTTAATAGGAAGAGAAGTTTATAGCATTGACTCATTGGGAGATAATTTGCCAATTGTTAACCCCTTCCCCGCATCAAAAGAAGACTGGGTAAAGCTTGCAATAAAAAATAATTATAGATTAAAAGCAGCAAGGTTAAGAAGAGAGGCTTCTAAAAACTCTGCTAGAGGAGCTGCATCAGATCACCTTCCTAAAGTTGATATTGTTGGCAATATAAGCGAGTCAGAAACAAATCAATATCGATATGATGATATTGATACAGGCGGTTTATTAATAACAGTTCCAAGCGAGACTGAAAGGAGATCTTATAGTCTTCAATTAAGCATGCCTATATTTCAAGGCGGTGCGATTAATTCAAGAAGAAAAAGAGCTTACGCTGATTATGATAAATCAATAGAAGATACTTTATTCATAGAAAGATCAGTTATTCAAGAAGTGAGATCTCAATATTCAAACGTCATCACTTTGGTAGCTAATGTAAATGCTCAAAAACAGGCAGTGATTTCAGCCACTAGTGCACTTGAAGCTACCAGAGTTGGCTATGAGGTTGGAACTAGAAATATAGTGGACTTATTACAATCTGAAAAGAACCTATATAGCGCTGAGAGGAATCTAGCAAATGCAAAATATGATTATATTCTTGCAAATCTTCGACTTGGGCTTTCTGCAGGCAATTTAGAGCCTGAAAATATAAGCGACATTAATAATTTTCTTAATTAATGCCCGAACTACCTGAGGTAGAAACAACC
The DNA here is from genome assembly GCA_902514105.1 of uncultured SAR86 cluster bacterium. Lineage (GTDB taxonomy): Bacteria > Pseudomonadota > Gammaproteobacteria > Magnimaribacterales > D2472 > MED-G78. The sequence goes on along the minus strand of CABXPU010000019.1, from coordinate 4,851 downwards.
CTTAGAGCAATAAAATCATTTGAACAATATTCAGTCGAATCTATAAAGGTATATAACCCTAATCTTAGATGGAAAATAGATAAAAATATCAATAAAAAGATTGGCGGAACAAAGATTAGAAAAATATTCCGTCGAGCTAAATACATCATATTTGATCTTAATAGTTATCAATTAATAGTTCATTTGGGAATGTCTGGGACACTAAGGATTGCAGATATCAAAGACAATTTCTTTAAAAAACATGATCATGTTGAATTAATATTTAAAAAAAATAAATTAATTTATAACGATCCTAGAAGATTTGGTTCAATTCATGTAACAGAATCATACGATAAACATTTTTTAATTTCTAAACTTGGTCCAGAACCTCTATCTAAGGATTTCTCGAAAACCTATCTTTATGAAAAGACTAGAAAATCTAACACTAGCATAAAGAATTTTATTATGAACCAAAGTCATGTTGTTGGGATTGGAAATATTTATGCCTCTGAAATACTTTTTAAATCTTCAGTAGATCCAAGAAGGAAGGCTAAAACAATATCACTTATAGAGTGTGAGAAAATAACAGAAAATTCAAAAATAATTTTACAAAAAGCTATTCAAGTTGGAGGAACTACTCTTAAAGATTTCTATTCAGCAGAAGGTTCTGCTGGATATTTTAAAATCCAACTATCGGTTTATGACAGAGAAGATCAAGCCTGTGTAAATTGTAAGAATTTAATAACTAAGATTATTCTCAATCAAAGAGCAGCATACTTTTGTAATAAATGTCAGGGTTAAACGGAGAGTTTAGCTTTTAATGCCTGATCTATATTTGGATGAACAAACCTGGAAACATCACCCTTAAGCTCAGCAATTTCTTTAACCAAACTAGAAGATACATAAATCAAAGTATCTTTGGGAGTTAAGAAAATACTTTCAATATCTGGGGCTAGTGTTCTGTTCATAGTGGCTAACTGAAATTCATATTCAAAATCTGCAACAGCCCTAAGCCCTCTTATAATTGCACATGCTTCATGCTCTCTAGCAAGCTCTACTGTGAGTTTTCTTGCAAAACTTACAGTTTCAATCTTCGGATGATCTGAATAAATAGATTGAGTCATACTCAATCTTTCTTCAAGAGAAAATAAAGGTTTTTTTGCTTCGCTTTCTGCAATTGCAAGAATGACTTTATCAAAAATGCCGCAAGCTCTTTCGATAATATCCATATGACCAAAGGTAATGGGATCAAATGAACCGGGATAAATAGCAACTTTCATATGGTGATGATACTAAACATTATTTATTTAGCAAAATTTTAAGGCTCCCTTATTACTTCAACCATTTCTATAACTTCTTTAGGTGGAGGGTTTGTGATGGATGAAATACTAATAGCAACAATAAAATTAATAATCATGCCCACAAAACCAATGCCTTCTGGAGATATTGATAAAAACCAATAATCAGCACTATTAAATTCTGTATATAGAAATTTAAAATAAATAATATAAGTTAATGTGAATATTAACCCTGAGACCATGCCAGCTATAGCACCTTCTTTGTTTAATCTTTTAGAAAATATCCCCATGAATAAAGCTGGGAAAAATGTTGAAGCTGCTAGGCCGAATGCAAAAGCAACAACCTGTGCTACAAATGCTGGGGGGTAGATACCAAACAAGCCTGCAATAAATATTGCAACTGCTGCTGCACATCGTGCATAGAATAATTCCTGCCTTTCACTAATATTTGGTTTGAATGTTTTTTTAAGTAAATCATGAGATATTGAAGATGAAATAACTAATAATAATCCTGCTGCTGTAGATAATGCTGCTGCTAAACCACCTGCAGCAACTAAAGCTATTACCCATGCTGGTAATTTAGCAATTTCTGGATTTGCAAGAACCATAATATCTCTATCTATATAAACTTCATTGTCATTTAAATCATTAGATTTATTACTTAATAGTCTTTGTCCTTCTGAGCCCCTCTCTGGAGTATATTGCGGTCTTCCTTCTATAGCTGAACCAGCTGAATACTGAATAATTCCATCATTATTTTTATCTTGCCATGCAATCAATCCTGTATTTTCCCAATTTTTAAACCAGGCAGGAGATGACTCATAGCTTGTATCCTGAATAGATTCTATAAAATTCACTCTAGCAAAGGCTGCAACTGCTGGAGCTGTTGTATAGAGAATTGCTATAAAAATTAGCGCATACCCTGCGGACTTCCTAGCATCCTTAACTCTGGGAACAGTAAAAAACCTAACAATTACATGGGGCAAGCCTGCTGTTCCAAACATCAAGGCTGCAGTTATACAAAATATATCTATATTACTTTTTATATTTTCAGTATATGCATTAAATCCTAAGTCTCTTGTAACTTGATCAAGCTTATCTAGTAGATAAACATCTGTTCCTACTAAAGTATCACCGAATCCTAATTGAGGTACTGGATTTCCAGTTATTAGAATAGAAATAAATATTGCTGGAACTAAATAAGCAAATATCAAAACACAATATTGAGCAACTTGTGTGTAAGTTATTCCCTTCATTCCCCCCAAGACAGCATAAAAGAATACTATTATCATTCCTATGATGACACCTATATTAATATCCACTTCAAGAAAGCGAGAAAATACTATACCTACTCCTCGCATTTGGCCCGCAACATAAGTAAAAGAGACAAAAATAAGACAAATAACAGCTACTAAACGTGCAGCTTTAGAATAATATCTTTCGCCAATAAAATCTGGAACGGTAAATTTACCAAATTTTCTTAAATAAGGAGCTAATAACAAAGCCAAAACTACATAGCCCCCTGTCCAACCCATTAAATATACAGAGCCATCTTTCCCCAAAAAAGCAATAAGCCCTGCCATTGAAATAAATGATGCGGCTGACATCCAATCTGCCGCAGTGGCCATACCATTAGCAATAGGATTAACGCCTTTACCAGCAACATAAAAATCATTAGTAGAATTTGCTTTCGACCAAAAAGCTATACCTATATATAAAGAAAAAGATAAGCCTACAAAAATATATGTAAGGGTAGTTACGTCCATTAATTATCATCTCCGGAATCTCTATCTCCGAAATACTTCTTATCTAATTTATTTAATAGATGAATATATATAAAAATTAAAATAATAAAAATGTATATACTGCCCTGCTGAGCAAACCAGAAGCCTAATTTAAAGCCTCCTAATTGGAATTGATCTAGCCAATCAGAAAGTAAAATTCCGAAACCAAAAGAAACTAAAAACCAAACAGATAAAAGCGATACTAATATCTTTATATTTTCTTTCCAGTATCCGTCCTTATTTAATTGCATTAAAGTTATTACTTTACTTAATAAAAGTTGCCCACTCTTCAAGCGGGCGTCTTTCACTCTTAAGTTGGTTTATTAATGCATTGGGGTCTTTGTACCCTATAGCCATGCCGCAAAATAACATTGTTTCATCATCAACTTGGAAGAAATCACTAACACTCTCTTGCTTCATTGACCAAGCTTCTTGGGCACAAGTATCAAGACCAGCCTCTTGTCCTAAAAGCATAAATGTTTGAAGGAACATTCCTAAGTCAGACCACTGCGGGGGGCCCATTTGCCTATCTACAAAACAAAAAATTGCTGCTGGCGCTCCAAAAAATTCAAAGTTTTTTAAAACTTGCATAAATCTTCCCTCTTTGTCTTCTCTATCAATTCGGAGTAAAGAATACATCTGCTCTCCTAATTCATGTCTAGATGTCCTATATGGTTCTTTTAATTTAGGAGGATAAATATTATAGGCTGGGGTTTCAGGATCCTGCCATTCTGCTTGATGATTAAGAAAAGATTTCATGCTTTCGTTATTTATAACAAAGATCCTCCAGGGCTGAAGGTTCCCACCATTGGCTGCTCTAGCTGATTTTTTTAATAGTTCTTTTATAAGACTATCTTCGACTGGAGTGTTTAAAAACTCTCTAATAGATTGTCTCGATGCAACTGCTTCAGATACTTTCATAATATTTATAATTTAACCTGTGTATTAATGAATATTTAAAAACAAACAGCATTATTACATAAGTGATAATAAAAGAATATGAGGCAAAAAATCATAATTTTTATATATATGCGTACATTTTTAGTATCATGGGTACATATTAGTTGAATTAAGAATATAAATATGGCATATTATGAGTACAAATTTATATTATTTGGGTACATTATGAGTACAAATGACGACAAATACCTTGTATTAAGGGGTAAAAACAAAGATATATACTTTATACAAAAAAGAGTATCTAAAAAAGTATCTAGCATTATTGGTAAAGATTTTATAAAAAAATCATTGGAAACCACAGATATTAATGTTGCAATAGCAAAAAGGGATCAAATTCTAAGAGAATTAGATGATATTGAAGTAAATAGTACTCATGAGAATCAAAATATTTCTAATCTTATTAATGAATCAAGCACTTCTACTGAAAATAATCTAAATATTGAAAAAAATAATGGATTAACGCAAGATACTAGTGATTCAGAAGATGGAATATTAGAGAAATACCTAGATATGGAGGTTATTAGGTCTGTTAAGCCCCCTACAATGCATGATTTAGTATTAATTTTTGATAAATACATTGGATTGATAATACTTTTTGGTGTTATGGCTGCTTTTTTTGCCTTAAATTAGAGAGCTTTAGTTGGAATTCCTTTGATTTTATATAGAATTTTCTTCAATATTGTAGATTCTTGCTATTGATTTACTCCAATAATAGTCCAAATGATGCTTAAATTTAATCCATTTTTCTAATTTTAGTTTATTTAAACTATATTTATTGTTTGAATATGAACCCCATAAAATATTAATCTCCTCTTCATTTAGCTCTAACG
>CABXPU010000018.1 GCA_902514105.1 uncultured SAR86 cluster bacterium | reverse complement strand
GGCCTTGCTTGCAGTCATAGGTTATTCTTTGAACGATACAATTGTTGTCTCAGATAGAATCAGAGAAAACTTTAGAACACAGCGTGAAATTGATGAGCCCGATGAAATAATAGATTTATCTTTAAACCAAACTCTCAGCAGAACCATTATTACTTCTCTTACAACTTTATTAGTATTGTTTGCATTATTTATTTTTGGCGGTGACTTAATAAGAGGCTTTAGTTTAGCTTTAATTCTTGGAGTACTTATCGGTACTTATTCTTCAATATATGTAGTAGCAAACATGCTTATGTCATTAGGTATAACTCAAGACGACATGGCCATTCCAGAACCTGAGGGTGCTGATTTTGATGAGATGCCTTAATTGGCTTTGTAAAATGGCTTTATAGCCTGCAACATAGGTTTATAGCATTTTGGAGAAGAGCAAAGAAAATGATCTCCATCTAGATATTTAGGATCTCCATTAAAATTACTTATCAAAGCCCCAGCTTCTTCTGCTATAAGCAAACCTGCTGTTACATCCCAAATTTTTAAACCATGACCCCAAAATGCATCTAACCTTCCTGATGCTACATAACATAGATCAAGAGCGGCCGAGCCAGATCTTCTGATAGTCACTTCATTTTTATAGAGTGTTTGAAAGGTTTTTAAATTTTCATATGTATATTCTTGCGACGGAGAAGTGTGGGATGAATTTGCAATAAGTGAGCCGTCAAGATTAGGTTGCTTACTAACTCTAATTTTTCTATTATTTAAATCTGCACCCATTCCTTTTGCAGCGCTGAATTCTTCTTGTCTCATAGGATCAATAACAACTCCCGCAACAGGGGCGCCATCTATAAGACAGCATAGAGATATACAAAAATGAGGGTATCCATGCATAAAGTTAGAAGTACCGTCTATAGGATCTAATACCCAGGTGATATTTGAAATACCTCTCTCTTCTCCAGTTTCTTCGCCAAGAAAATTATCATCTGGATAGTATCTTTTAATTTCTTCTAAAACTATTTTTTCAACACGTCTATCAATTGCAGTTGTGTAATCAGCTGGACCTTTTTTAGTTACATCTAAGGTATGAACCTTTTTAACAGCAAATTCAATTTCAGCAGCACCCTTTCTTGCAGATAAGAGAGCTACATTTAATAAAGCTGGTATAGACATGTCGCTATTGTAATAGAAATGAGCATAATAGTTGCATGAGTTTTAAAAGTAATTCAATAAATATAGTTTTAGTTGAAACATCCCACCCTGGAAATATTGGCTCTGTTGCGCGCGCAATGAAGACAATGGGCTTGTCTAAACTATCTTTAGTGAATCCAAAAGATTTTCCATCTGGAGATGCTAACGCCTTGTCTGGAAATGCAAGAGACCTGCTTGATAGTGCAAAAGTATACCCAAATTTAAAAGATGCAATAAAAGAAAGCACGTTTGTTTATGCAACCTCTGCTAGAAACAGAAGCATAAATTGGCCAAATGTGAGTCCTGAAGAAGCTGCTAAGAAAATTATCGATCAATCAATTAATGGAAAAGAAGTTTCTATTATTTTTGGTAGAGAGGATAGGGGATTAAAGAATGAAGAGCTACAGTTAGCCAATTATCATCTGGAGATTCCAGCAAACCCAGATTATCCAGTTTTAAATATAGCAATGTCAGTTCAAATAGTAACTTACGAGCTATACAAGAACGCCAATCTTATAGAAGAAAAAGAATGGAGGGATTTTCCAGAAGTTAATTCAAAGGACCTTCAAAGATTAATAGATCATTTTGTAGAAACTTCAATTGATTTAGAATTAATTGATCCTGATAATCCTTCTCAGATAATTTCAAGGTTAAAAAGAATGTTTACCAGACTTCAACCAGATTCAATGGAAGCCAATTACTTAAGAGGATTCTTGGGCGCAATAAATAAACGCTTGAAATAAGAAAAAAGGCTTTTATATTTTAATATGAAGCAATATAATGGCACTCGCATCGCGTCCCGTTCGTCTAGAGGCCTAGGACACCGGGTTTTCATCTCGGCAACAGGGGTTCGACTCCCCTACGGGATGCCAATTTTCTAAGAAGCCCATAATAATGGGCTTTTTTTGTGGTTTACGAGAAAAATGTACCCACAAAGATACCTTTTTGTACCCACAGTCAATTATTTAACCCTAGACCGGTTTATGGTATCATTTTATTAGAACAGATTCCTTTTTTTGGCTTACTTATTTATCATGATAGAAACAAAAACATTTCCACCAAATGGCTTTAATAGCTTTGCTATACAAGCTTATCGTTTAGTGTTTGGTCGTATTTTACCACAGTCATTGTTTCGCGATAAAATACCTGCTGAAGTAGATCGCAAGGCAGTAAAGGGAAAGTTTGATCTAGAAATTGTTAGTCACTGTTGGGGTTATGCCAACATGTTAACCTATCAATTAAGTTCGTTTGTAAACTATCCACCAACAAAACTAAATCTAACTGTGACCGTTTTTTATGCTGAAGAAGATGCTAAAACAAAGGCTACATTGAACTTCTTTAGTCAAATAACCATGCCAAATATCACTTGGAATTTCCACCCACTTTCCAAAGGAAAGCTCTTTAGACGTGGCATAGGCCGAAATATGGCTGCGCGGTCAACAGAAGCTGACTGGATATGGTTTACAGATTGCGACATTATCTTTTATGAGAACTGCTTAGACTCACTCGCCGATAGTTTACAAGGCGAGAAAGGTTCATTGTTTTTTCCTAAAGAAGAAAAAATCACTGAGATGTTAAAAGATGATGACCCATTATTGTCAAATGATGCCCAACCACAAGTTATCGATATAGAAACAGAAAATTTCAGTTTATACGAGCGTGGTAAATCCCGTGATAAAGCACGCGGCCCATTTCAAATTGTTCATGGTGACGTTGCTCGTGCTATCGGTTATTGTGAAAAACTGTCAATATTTCAAACTGAATCTGACCGTTGGCGTAAAACCTATGAAGACACCGCCTTTCGCTGGCTACTTGGCACTGATGGTGAGCCTAAGCATATTGATGGTGTTTTTCATATTCATCATGTTACAAAAGGACGTTATACTGAAAATTCTCAATTGTCTAAAGTGCGTAGTAATATCCGTTTAAGCCAAAAATAATTGTTACATGGCATACATACAACAAAAAGCAGTTAAGCCCCACATCATGTTGTTTGATGCAGGCCATTTCCCTGTACCTGTCCCAAAAATGTTTACGGGTCAATATTGGAAGACACAAAATGCCATAACAGGACAGGCAACCGGCCGTGGCACCACCTACTTTTTTCAACATAACAAAAATGAATATGTGTTACGGCACTATCGTCGAGGTGGCTTGATTGGAAAAGTACTAAGTGATCAATATATGTATACAGGTATTGAAAAATCACGAGCATGGCAAGAATTTAAGCTACTACAGCACATGAAAAATATGGATTTAAATTGTCCAACTCCGATCGCAGCGATGTTGAAGAAGACAGGCTTATATTACCAAGCCGATATCATTTTAAAAAAAATTTCCAGCGCTAAAGACTTACATCATATTTTACTAGCAAACAGCTTAACCGCTGATGTATGGAAAAAAATTGGGCAAACCATTGCCAAATTTCATCATCATCAGATTTATCACCACGATTTAAATATCCACAATATTATGCTCGATATAGAAAACGAGGTTTGGTTAATTGATTTTGATAAATGCGGAATTAGACAAGGCAGTAATTGGAAAAACTCAAACATGGCGCGTTTAAAGCGATCGTTTGAAAAAGAAAAACAATTACGTAATATTTATTGGCAACTGACCGATTGGCAAATACTAATATCTGCCTATAACGAAGCGGCAATGGCTAATTAAGTCGATATTTAATCTCAGTCTAAGAAGCCCATAATTATGGGCTTTTTTTGTGGTTTACGAAAAAAATGTACCCATATAAAAAAATGTACCCATAGATATATTTTAACCATCACCTCCGCCTCCACCTCCGTCTCCACCAGCAAAGCCAGCACCACCATCACCAGATGCTGCAGCTGCTGCAATAACTGACATTAATGCCATTTGATCAATGCCATTACCATAGGCAGCAGATATTTTTTCTTTACTAAATTTCTCTAATTCAGGGACTTCGTGACATTCCCCAGTCGTTTTACCAACAATAAAACTTCTCTTCCTTGAAATTATATAAATCTTTTCTTTAGTAATAGTTAATAAGTAGGTATTTGAATCATGCCATTTCTTAAATTTTGTTTCGAATAATAACTTGCCCGTTTTTCCACAGAGCTTACAAACTTCACCTTTGTGGTTAAAAAAATAAATATCACCTTCATGATATTGTGGTGTTATATAGCATTTAATATCTTTGGTAGACCACACTTCTTCACCAGTTAAGGCATCAAGTAAACAATGGAAATATTTTGTACCCCATACATTTGTTCCTTGAACTAAGATTTTATCCTCATACGTTGTAATAATATAAGGATACCCTTCAAGATTTTTACTCCATACAGCTGTTTTATTCTTAAGATCAAATCTCGCAACTGAATTCTTTTGACCCAGAAAAACTTCGTTAGATGAATTCATTATTTTCTCCAATTATCTTTTGAGTACAGTTTATCAATTCTTTTTAATATAAGAAGATATTTTTTTTTTATAGAAAATTATTTTTTGAAAGTTTTCATTTAATTTTCTCATGATAGAATTGCGAAATGTTTAATGTATCTGAAGATAATATCTGGCATTCATCTAATAACAATTTAGACAATTACCCTGACATGGTTGCAATGGACAAACATCTGGGAATTGAGCTTCTAGAGATTGGAGATGATTTTGTAACAACAAAAATGCCGGTCTCAGATAGAACTAAACAGCCTTTTAACATTCTTCACGGCGGAGCATCATGCGTGTTGGCAGAAACTACCGGCAGTATTGCAGCTAATTTAGTTTTAGATAACTCAAAATTTTATGCTGTAGGCTTAGAAATTAATGCAAATCATATTACTTCAGTCAGCAATGGCTCTGTTTATGCTAAAGCAACAGCATTACATATTGGTAAATCTACATCAGTATGGAATATAGATATAACTGATGAAAACAATAAAAGGATATGTTTTTGTAGATTTACAGCTATGAATAAAGAAGGCGAGCGCGAATAATTAGCTTTTTTAAGGATTAATAATGTTTAGATTTATACTTTTTATCATTTTAACAATTAATATAAATGTACAAGCTTCAGCAAAAGTTATTTGTGAGCTTGAGGGCACTTATTCAATAACCTATGAGGATGTTACTAAAAACTTTTTATCCGAAGGAATAGATTTATTTAGAAATTTAGCTGTGCAAACACAACAATCTATTTTTCTTCTTCAAAAAGCAAAAACAAATTTTGCAGAAGAGTTTTGGCAAAAAGATCCAATTGCTGTAACTCAATATTGGGAAATAAATAAAGACGACACCATGGCTAAATTAAATTATGTTTTTGAGCCAGCACCAATATGGATTAATCCAGAAGCTAAATGGGTTGAAAAAAATTCAGAAAAGGGCATAGAAATACTCGCAACTATGATGCCAGGAGATGTACATCCAGTTTTTAATGATTATAAAGTTGATTTATACAGAATCAGCAATACTGTAAATTGGTATACAGGCAAAGGAAGAATAGATGGCGATATTTGGTTAAGTAAAAATGATGGGACAAAGAATAAGAACCCCAAGGTAGAGATTCAAGCGTCTGGCAAGTGCAGTCCGCAAGCAAGAAAATTTTAGTTTTTGAACTTTTATCCCTAAAAATCATCTAATATAAATATATTAGAACAGTTTTAGGAGAAATGATTATGAAACTACACTATTTATTACCCTTATTAATGACATTATCTTTATTTGCTCATGCTGAGAATAAATCAGATGGCAAAAAAATGAAGGCCCAGCAATCAAGAGATATGCAGGTCATGAAAAGGTTGAAAAAGGATATTGTTGAATTAAAAGGGCCTCCAACAGTTGCAGATGTTGAAGCAAAACAAAAAAAGCATGCAGCAGATTTGATGCTTGTAATAGATTCGGGAAGATACTCTGGTAAAAGATTGGAATATATTAAAGGCATGCACGAGAGAATATTAGCAAAACCTCTACCAAGCCAAGAAGATTTAAATAAAAGACATAAGCGCAACATAGCTATGTTAGAAAAGGACAATGGTTTAAAGGAGCGCGGAAAGCCTAATGTAAATCAGCATCAAAGAAATAATAATATGAAAGATATGAGGATGCGCAATAATGAGATGAGGCAACGCCAAGGGGCTCCTGATAGACCATAATTTAAAAAATAGTCTATAATTCTTTCTATAAATTTAGACTACATTATTATGAATAATAAATATTTATTTGGATCTCTTTTAGCCTTTTTAATGCTTATCAATACTCCATTGTTAGCATCAGGCCCCTCGACTGTTGAAGAGGAGCTGGCTAAACAAAAAAAATATGCAGATCAACTTATGGTTTCTATTAATTCTGGTAAATATTCCGGGAAGCAAATAGAGGCACTTAAGATCTTACATCAAAAAATATTAGATTTTCCGATTCCCACCCAAGAAGAATTAAACAAAAGGTATGAGGAAGATCAAGAAAAATTATTAAACGCGGAAATAGTTAGAGAAAATAGGAGAATGGCAGATCTTCCAATTAATGCTGATAGGATGGAAACCAATTCAGATATTCTTGATAGAGATTATAGAAGAGGGACCGGCGATCAAACACCTGAATAATTTTTTATTTTAGTAAAATTTTATGAAAAATTATTTTAAGATTTTTTCTCGCAATCAATCTAAAAAAGTACTTTCTTTTGATGGTGGTGGCGTCAGAACTATTGCAGGAGTAGTTTTTTTAAAACAACTTGAAGCCAAAACAGGAAAGCCTATTTTTGATTTATTCGATATGTTCATTGGCACAAGCGCAGGTGGGGTGAATGCTTTACTGGTAGCAGTTAATAAAATGAACGCTAATGAATTGCATGAATTTTGGTCCAAAGATAATTTAATGACCAATATGTCGGCTTCTTGGATTAACACCACTTCATTTCTCCATACCAGGCCAAAATATGATGGAGTTGGCAAGAAGGAGCTATTAAAAAAATATTTTTCAGATAAATCTCTTGGTGAAGCTAAAAAGCCTGTTATGACATTAAGTTATGATGTTGAAAATAGAAAACCTAAATTATTAAGCAGTATAGACACTCCAGGAATTACTGCTGTTAGCGCAGCAAGCGCTACAAGTGCCGCACCAATTTATTATCCTACCAGTGAAATAGAAGATGGAACTTGGCATATCGATGGAGGGATCGTCTCAAACAATCCTTCTTTAATTGGGTATGCAGAGGGAATGAAATATTTCAAATCAGATAATGTAAAAGTTTTAAGTATTGGAAGCGGAATAGATAGAGCAAAAATTGATGGGCCAACTTCTCAAAAATGGGGAGCGCTTGGATGGTTAAGAAATGACATTATAGGAATTATGCTTGAGCAAAATATGGATCATGAGATAGCAGAAGACTTAATGAAAGAAAAATATCTTAGAATCAATTCTGCTACTGAGAAAGTAAATAAAAAGTTAGACGACACTTCTGAAAAAAATCTTGAACGCATTCATCTTATGGGTATGGAGTGGTGGTCAGAATTTGGCGATAGCGCAATTAAATTTGTGAATAGTTAAAAAAAAGTTACTCAGAGTTCTAAATGTAATGTAAAATGCATTTTTTTTAATTAAATAGGAAAATATGAATATATATGTTGGAAACATATCTTGGAACATGACTGACCAAGATCTAGAAAACCTTTTTGCAGAGCATGGAACTGTTACATCAGCAAAAATTATTACTGACAGAATGACTAATCGTTCAAGAGGTTTTGGTTTTGTTGAAATGAGTGACGGAGCTGAACAAGCAATTGAAGCATTAAATGATTCTGAAATAGAAGGTAGAAAATTGGTTGTTAACGAATCCCGTCCTCGCGAATCTAGATAAACCCACCTTTCAATCTTTAATAAAATTTTTTAATCTCCTGTTAATTCAATAGGAGGTTAAATATTTTATTCTTATATATCTTTCGATATAACTTTCTCTTTTTTTGTTTTAAGAATTTAGATGATAAAATTACCCAATGAAATATTTAAATAAATCAGCTTTAATTGTTTTCACATCTTTCATGCTTTTAAGTTGCGGCGGAGGCGGTGGCGGAGGGCAACCATTTACTATTACAGCCAATGCTCAAAGTTTTTCAACTAACGAGGATGAAATATATATTGGATCAGTTACTTCTTCTTCATCTAGTGCAGCTACTGTCACTTATCAAAAGGTATCAGGCCCAAGTTCTGGTGCTATTAATTTTAATCCAGATGGCGGGTTTACATATGACCCTTTGCCTGAATTTAGCGGAAGTGATTCTTTTCAATTTACTGCAACCGCTGTTGATAAATCTACCACTTCAAGTCCAGCAACTGTTTCAATTACTATAAATAATGTTAATGATTCTCCGATTGTAGAATTGGTAAATGAGCCATTAGCATGGGCTGGTCAGTCAGATATATTATTTCCAGAAAACTCAACTTTTGAATTTGAAGTAAATGATCCTGATAATGAGATGTCTGATATAACATACAGTGCTAGAGTTGGAGATGTTGCTTTGCCAACTCCTGTTATTGGAACTTCTGAAAGCGGTGCTCATACTATTTCATTTGATTTTACTGGTCTTACCAAAGCAGGCTTTCAAGACATAACTATTATGGCAAATGATGGCAATTCGACAGGTGAATCTTCATTTAGAGCAATTATTCCTACCAATATAGTAACCACTGATAGATTTAAAACTTATGTTGTTAGCGGCACAAAGAAACAAAATATGCAACCAGGAACAAATTATCTAATTGTTGCAGATACAATATATGATGTTCAGAATTTTAGGAATAGATTAGGTCAGACAGCATACAATCTAATTGAGAGGATTAATGAAGGTGATTTTATTGAAGAATATTTTAATATTCTAGCTGTCGAGCCTGTCGTATACGATGGCACGGATTCATTTACAGGCCTTTATACAGGTTGTCTTGATTGGGATACATCAATATATTGTTGGGACTGGGACGTTCTAGATGCAAATGTTGCTTCAGCTTTTCCAGACGGTCCTTTGCCAGATACTATTTCAATATTAGCCGGTTTCTATGGAAGAGGTGTTGCACGAGGATATGTTAATGCTCAACCTCTAGGTGGCTCTACATCTTATATAGCAATGCATGAATTAGGACATAGTCATGCAAACGTTGGAGATGAATATATTACAAGTGATGATAGAGGTTATGACATGAGTATTTATGCTGACTCATCTCCAAACACCACTACAAATAATGATCCCTATAATGTTAAATGGTCACATTGGATTGAAGATAAAACCAATGTTCCAGGTTATACACAAGGAGCTTCAAATGAAGGTGTAGGATTGTTTTTAGGAACATATTACTCTTCAGATGCATCTTGGAGACCAGAAGATTATAACGTTATGTATGGCGGTGATTATAATGGCAGTTGGGGTGTTCCAGAAAATTTTGTTTCCCAATATGGCCCAATTAATTCAGAAGCTTTTATTATCCAAACCATAGGCAATCAATGTTTTAGGCAATATGACAATTGGGATAATTGTCCTAATGTATGGGATAGTATTTTTTTAGTAGATGGAAGTGGGGTTGAGACTGGACTAGATAATCTTCAACAAGGCGCAAATTACTCATCTATTAAATATGATTTAAATGTTGATTTTAATTCAAATAATATTCAACTCAATTGGTATATTAACGGAGAAATTCAATCTGATTTAACCAATCAGACCCAGGTTGTTTTTAATAAGCCTGATGGTGGTGGTGTGGTGGAATATTCATACAAAGCTGTAGACACTTTAGGTTTTATGGCCGCACCAGATGACATACTTGTAGATTCAGATAACTATGAAGGTTTTTATAATAGTCCCTACTATTGGAACACATCAATAGACTGGTCTGGAGATTATCAATCAAACCCAACTAATAAATCTGATTATGCAATAGGTTATATAGATGGAACCACGGGCGGCACTATTGGAATTAACTGGAGTAATTTATGAAAATCTTAAATCAGTTTTGCATATTATCAATTTTATTAATTTCAACTTTAGCTTATACAGATTCAATTCCAGGCAAACACCAAGTTTTAGATAATAAAAATATTATTATTGATAATAACAAATTCAATCAAGCTAAATTATATATAAAAGATGGCGTTATTGAATTTAAATCAATTGAATACAATAAAGTTTTTCCCGCCTACCGTTTTAATAAAGATCCAATTAAAATTGAAACTTATGAAGCCGTATTTCTTAACGATGATGGAAAACAAATTTTTCAAATGAATATAGGAAATCCTCTTTTGGTTAAAGCTCAACATATTGGCTACGAAGATAGTGATTATTTTTATGGTTACGACAATGAAGCTACTTTTTATGTTCCTTTTCCAAAGAACATAAAACCTGCATCTGTTGTTATTTATAGGGATCTTTTGCAAACTAAAGAGAAAGTGCAAAAGATTTCTTTACAATAATTTTAATTCAGAATTTCTTATCTTTACCTTGTCTATCTAATAATGGATAATACTGCTCCAGACCTTATAAAGTAAGGCTTATAAAGCGGGAATAGCTCAGCTGGTAGAGCGCAACCTTGCCAAGGTTGAGGTCGCGAGTTCGAACCTCGTTTCCCGCTCCAATTTTGACTCAATTAATAATAAAACTTAACATCATGCTTATGTATAAATTTTTAACTTTTTTAGTATTTTCATGCTCCTTATTTCTGGCAGCAACCCCTGATGAATTTAATGCGTTTATAAATATTGATAATACTTCTAATTCCAAAATCAAGATTGGAATTAAAGATAATATCGACGTTAAGGGAGTTGCTACAACTGCTGGTTCAATAGCGCTGATGGATAATTATCCATCAGATGATGCTTTTATTATTTCAAAATTAAAAGCATCTAATTTCCATATTTATGGAAAAACTAATTTATCAGAATGGGCAAACTTTAGATCATTTAATTCTGTTAGTGGTTGGTCTAGTTATGGAGGTCAAACGATAAACCCATATGGTGAAAATAAAAATCCTTGCGGTTCTAGCTCTGGCTCAGCGGTTGCAGTTGCTTCAGGAATGATCAATGTAGCAATCGGCACTGAAACTAATGGATCTATATCATGCCCAGCTTCAGTTAACGGAATAGTAGGCATGAAGCCATCTGTAGGGTTAGTAAGCAGAAGTGGGATTGTTCCTATTTCTTCATCTCAAGACACAGCCGGCCCTATGGGAAATACTGTAAGCATAGTAGCTAAGACTCTTGAGGTTATAGCTGGAGCCGATCCTAAAGATAAAGCTACAGCAACAATACCAGAAAATTTTAATTTTAATTTTACAAGTGATTTAGATAGAAATTCTTTGAAGGATAAGCGCTTTGGATTATTAAGCTCTGGTTCAGAGGATGCTGAGGGCGCAAGATTATTAAATAAAATTATTCAAATCATAGAAGATAGCGGAGGCGAGATTATTCAGATTGAAGATAATAGGGTATACCCTGGAGATGAAGAGTTTTTTCTACTTTTGTATGAGTTTAAAAGAGATCTGGAATCTTATCTAAATAATTCAAATACTTCATATAAAACATTAAATGATCTTATTGATTTTAATAATAAAAATGCAGATCTTGTTATGCCTTATTTTAAACAGGAAATATTTGAAGCTAGTATAGAAGCTTCTGGTGATCATAATAAATATCAAGACTCTCTTAAGATGCTTAAGGAAGTTAAGAAGGGTATCGATCTTCTTATAGAACAATATGAATTAGATGCTTTTGTTGGATTAACTAGGAATCCTGCTTGGGATATTAACTATGAAGGTGGAGATAGCGTGGCTATGGAAAATCAGCGCAGCTGGGGTAATGGAGGTTACGCAGCAATAGCTGGCTATCCTCATATTACTTTACCTTTAGATAAAGTTGATGGTTTACCAGTAGGCGTATCATTTATAGGATCTAAATGGTCTGACAAAGAACTATTGGAGTATGCAGCTACTTTTGAGAGAGAAAATAACTAACTTTATTTATCTTTTAAGATTTCTATAGCAGCATTTTTACCAGGCAACCCGGTTACACCACCTCCCGGATGGGTTCCAGAGCCGCACATATACAGTGATTTAAGAGGACCACGATAGTCTCCATAATTTAACAAAGGTCTTGCTGCCCACATTTGGTCTAATGTCATCTGGCCATGCATAATATCTCCTCCAATTAGACCAAATTTTTCTTCTAAATCTAAAGGAGATAAAATCATGCTACCTAGTATTGAATCCCTAAAGTTTGGAGCATGCTCTGTTACTGTATCAATGATGCATTCAGCTGCTTCGGTACGACAATCGTTCCAAGATCTTCCGCTATCTAGTTTTGGAGAAAATTGCTGACAAAATAATGAGGCTACATGTTTACCTTCTGGAGCAAGACTATCATCTAATGTAGACGGGATTAGCATTTCTACAATTGGTTTTTTTGACCAACCCAGGCTCTTAGCATCGGTGTATGCTTGGTCCATATAATCTAAAGTTGGAGCTATAACTATTCCTGATTGATGGTGTTCTGCAACTTTTTTTCCAGGCAGCGCAATAAAATCAGGAAGTTCTGAGAGTGCTACATTCATCCTAAATGTCCCTGATCCAGATTTATATCCATCCATTCTATGATTAAATTCATCGTCTAAATCATTTGGATTTATTAATTTTTTGTATAAAAGTGTTGGATTTAAATTAGAAATAATTTTAGAAGCTTTAATAGTTTCTCCATTTTCAAGAATAATCCCAGTAACTTCTTTATTTTCAACTATTACATTTTTTACAGAAGCATCTGTAATTATAGTTACTCCTAAGTCGATACATGCTTGTTGCATTGCTTGGGTAATAGAACCCATTCCTCCAACGGCATGCCCCCATGCACCTTTTTCACCTTCTACTTCTCCAAATACGTGGTGAAGTAATACATAAGCTGATCCAGGAGTATCTGGACTAGCATAATTACCAACAATAGAATCAAACCCAAATGCAGCTTTAACATGCTCATTCTCAAACCAAGAATCAAGAAAAGATCTAGCGCTTTTAGTAAAAAGATTATAAACATCTCTATGAAGCTGATTGCCTTTTTTTATAATTGGCCAGCCCTGCAGAGCAGCCTGCATTAGGGCTCTTAAACCATTCTTAGGATTAGGCGGCGTTTTTACAGACAAACCTCTTAAAACATCTGCGACTGCTTCAATTCTTTCATAATATTCTGGTAATTTTTGCGCATCATTTTTTGAAAATTTTTGAAATTCAGCTTGAGTTTTTTCTAAACCTCCACCAAGTTTTAAATAGGTAGAGTTATTAATTGGAAGAAAATTAGATATAGGCCGTTTGAGTATTTTTAACCCATATTCTTTTAATTTCATGTCCTGGATAACTTCAGGGTTAAGAAGACTTACCGTATAACTAGCTACTGAATTTCTAAACCCAGGATGGAATTCTTCAGTAACAGCAGCGCCGCCTACAATCGATCTTCTTTCATAGATGTGAACATTTAACCCAGCTTTAGCTAGGTAATAGGCACAA
>CABXPU010000017.1 GCA_902514105.1 uncultured SAR86 cluster bacterium | reverse complement strand
CCTTCCGGATTAATAGAAAAATTATAGTGAATCCCAGATACACATTGCATTATTGAGCCATACCTTACTTTTAAACCTTTTCTATATATATGCTTGAGCATTCCGCTGTCATTCTGACCGTAGTTTGCAATATTAATTTCATCTTCAGAATTAATCTTACAAGGCATAGAGTATGCCCAAAGTAATTCATCTTGGTCTATATTTTTAGATGTAAAGACATGCAGTTCATGCAAGCATTGGTATAAGCTTTCAACCGAAGGAAATTTAGGAGTTACTAGTTCAATCAGAGCTTCAGCAAAGTCAGTAGTAATATAAGGGTTGGTAAGAGGCGAGCCTAAACTAGACGGATGAGATCTTTGGGAGATTGAGCCATTAGTAGAAACTCTTAACATTTCTCGCTCAATACCTCTATTGAGCTTTAGACTACTTAGTTCAGTCTTTTGGCTCCATAAATTTAATTGGCTAACAAAATTATCATCAAACATTAAAGACCTGGACCAGCTTTTATTATTTCATCCCTAACATTAAATTTTTTAAAGTTTGCTTCGAACTCTGAAACCACTTTTTTCATAGTAGCTTCATAAGCGTCCTGGTCTTGCCATGTTTTCTTGGGATTCAGCAATTCAGTCTTAACACCCTCAACGCTTAGAGGAACATTTAAATTAAGCCCCGGTATAGATTCTGTTTCAACATTTTCCAGCTCACCATTTTGTATAGCATTAACTATTCTCCTAGTAGTTGGGATATCAAAACGCTGACCAACACCATGCGATCCACCCGTCCACCCAGTGTTAACAAGATAAACCTTAGAACCAAATGCTTTAATTCTTTTAATCAACAGATCTGCATATACTCCAGCAGGCCTTGGGAAGAAGGGTGCCCCAAAACATGTTGAAAAAGTTGATTCAATTGCAGAAGTAGAGCCAATTTCAGTAGAGCCAACCTTCGCAGTATAACCACTTAGAAAATGATAAGCGGCAGCCTCTTTAGATAAGATAGATACAGGCGGTATAACACCAGTAAGATCACAAGTTAGAAAGATAACAGAATCTGGTTCGCCCGAAGCATTCTCAGGGATTGCATCATCAATAAAAGACCTTGGATAACAGCACCTGCCGTTTTGTGAGAGTGATACATCGCAATAATCTGGATCCCCGTCATCATTTAATACAACATTTTCAAGAATACTGCCTTTCTTTATAGCACTCCAAATAACAGGCTCATTTTCTTCTGAAAGGTCAATCGTTTTTGCATAACACCCGCCCTCAAAGTTAAATACCGAACCCACTCCCCAACCATGCTCATCATCTCCGATTAATGAACAGGATGGATCTGCAGATAAAGTGGTTTTGCCTGTTCCAGAAAGTCCAAAGAAAAGCGCAACCTTACCCTCAGCATTAACATTTGCAGAACAATGCATTGGTAGAACATCTTTTTCAGGCATTAAGAAATTTTGGATACTAAACATCGATTTTTTCATTTCACCCGCATATTTCATGCCCGCAAGCAAAACCTTCCTTTTAGCAAAATTTATAATTACACAACCATCTGAATTTGTTTTATCTTCAGATGGTATGCATGCATAGTTTGCAGCACTCATAATTTGCCATTCTTGCTTTGCAGCCTGGTTATATGTTTCAGGCATTATGAAAATTAATTTAGAAAAAAGACTATGCCAGGCAGTCTCGGTTGTTACCTTTACTGGTAGATAATGTTCAGCATGAGCTCCAACATGTACTTTGGTTAAATACCTATCTTTTTCGCCCAAGTAAGCCTCTACCTTATCCCACAAACTATTAAATGCATCAGGGTCAAAGGGTTTATTTACCTCGCCCCAGTCTATTAAATTCTCTGTTCCTGGCTCTTTTACTATAAATCTATCGTTGGGACTTCTTCCAGTTCTTTCCCCAGTAATAGCAGTTAGAGCACCGTTGCTAGCCAAAACACCTTCATTATTTTCTAATGCTCTTTTAATAAGCTCATCATTGCTGAGTTCGAATATTTGAGATGTGTCTGATTTCATATTTATTTTTTATCCAATAAACATTTTATAGGACTAACAGCGCCCCTTAAATAAAATTATTAATATAATTTGTGTAGTGAAGTTAATATTAATAGGTATTAAAAGTCAATTATCATAGTATTTGTTGTTAAATATAGGCTTTATAAAGTTTTTGTTTGTAGTTCTGCTACAAAAATAAGCAATAAACAGCTTCCTTTATCTTTGTCGAGAGCTTCTTAAAATCTTAGATGTAGTGCACATAAAATATATAAGGAAGAAGATTAATCCCCATTCTGCAAAATTGAATATAAATCTCCAACTCTCTTCAGCGCATGTGGGGCCGCCGCCATATACATTAGCCAAGCCTCCAAAGAAACCAAAATACTCAATTTGTGTTTCTAGAGGCATTCCACAACCCATTGGCAGCATGGCAACCTCTTCTGGAGAGAGATTTTGAATATAGATCAGTCTTAGTGAAATAACTATCCCATAAATTGAAGTAAATATAATTAATATTTTGTTAAGTAGATCAAATTTCTTATATATAAATCCAATGAATGAGATGACGGCAATAACCCCAAAAATATACCTGGTTAATATACATAAAGGGCAAGCCTGAAGATCTAAAATATGATCCATAAGAATGGCCATCAATACTATTAAGACAGCAGCTAAACAGGACGCTATTTCAAAATAGTTTTGATAAACTGTTTTTATAAAGCTTGTAAGATGTTTAATCATAATTATTAAGATTTTTCTTTTTATAGTATAGAAAAAACTCATGCATAATACATCTAAGTAATTTTTTTAATATGAAAGATAGACTTTTTATTATCGACGGATCTTCCTATTTATATAGGGCTTTTCATGCGATGCCCCCATTAACCACCTCTACCGGGCGACCAACTGGAGCAGTTAAAGGGGTTACTAACATGCTGGTTAATCTTAAAAAAGAAAGTGAAGGTTCGCCAATCATTGTAGTTTTTGATGCTAAGGGTAAAAATTTTAGACATCAGATTTATGATGACTATAAGTCCAACAGGCCGCCAATGCCTGATGAGCTTAGAGAACAATTAAAGCCAGTCAAAGATATATGTAAAGCAATAGGGTTTCCTTTATTAGAAATTAGTGGGGTTGAGGCTGATGATGTAATTGCTACATTGGTTAGGATGGCAAAAGAAAGGAAATATACATCCGTTGTTTCGACTTTAGATAAAGATATGATGCAATTAGTTGAGGATCCTCATACAACCACTATGAACACTATGACACATCAAAATTTTGATGAAGCAAAAGTTTTTGAGAAGTTCGGGGTGCAACCCAATCAAATTAGAGACATGTTAGCTTTAGTTGGCGACTCTTCAGATAACATACCTGGAGTTCCAAAGGTTGGTCAAAAAACCGCTGCAAAATGGCTGAATGAATATGATGATCTAGAGACTATAAAAGCTAATGCAGAGTCTATCCCCGGAGTGGTTGGGAATAATCTAAGAGAATTTTTACCAAACCTTGATAGGAATGTTGAACTTGTATCATTAAAAGATGATATTGATTTAAAGGTTAATTTTGAAGACCTCCTAATTCTTAACAATAACAACGACGCTTTAGAGAAGCTATTTGAAGAGCTTGAATTCAAGCCTTTAAAAAATAACCCAGCTAAAAAAACCCCCGAGGAGGCTGCGGCTGTTAATAGCAAATATCAAACCATTAGCACCTCCAAGGAGTTAAAAGAGTGGGCAAAGAAGCTCGATCAATGTAAAGCTTTTGCAATAGATACTGAAACATCATCACTTGATACCATCACAGCAGATCTTATCGGCATATCTTTGTCGGTTGAAGAGAAAAAAGGTTGTTATATTCCTATTGGACATGACTATGATGATGCGCCAAACCAACTTTCTCTTGATGATGTTATAAAAATAATTGGAAAATCAGTTGAGGCAAATCAATCAAAGGCTGTTGGGCAGAATTTAAAATTTGATATACCAATTCTCTCAAGACATGGCATAACCTTATCCAATTTCCTTGCAGATACCATGTTAATGTCATATGTGCTTAACAGCACAGCAACCAGGCACAGCATGGACAGGATGGCTGAGCATTATCTTCAGCTATCCACTATTAAATATACTGATATAACGGGCACCGCATCAAAGCAGATTAGTTTCTCAAAAGTAGATATTACAACGGCAACCAATTATGCCGCTGAAGATGCAGATATAACTCTTAGGCTCTATAACCATTTAGCAGAATCACTTAAGGGTCAGTCAAAACAATTAAAGCTTTTAGAAAACATAGAGTATCCGTTGGTTATGGCTCTTATTGCCACAGAAACAAATGGAGCAAAAGTAGATAAGAAAAAATTAGCTGCTCACTCTAAAGAATTAGGTAAGAAAATAGAAGTTTTAACAAAAAAAGCTCATAAGTTAGGCGGCCAAGAGTTTAATTTAGATTCGCCAAAACAACTATTAGAAATCTTGTATCAAAAGCAAGGTCTTCCAGTTTTGCAAAAAACTCCCAAGGGCCAGCCTTCAACAAATGAAGCAACCCTTCAAAGATTAGCTGAAGAATACGATTTACCTAAAGTTATTTTAGAGTACAGAACTTTAGCAAAACTAAAATCAACTTATACTGATAGCCTGATTGCTATGGAGAATCCAGCAACAGGAAGAATACACACCTCATATCATCAAGCAGTAACTTCAACAGGAAGGCTTTCTTCAACTGAGCCAAATTTACAGAATATCCCAATTAAGACCTCTGAAGGCAGAAGAATAAGAGAAGCTTTTATTCCAGAAAAGGGTAATGTTTTAATTTCAGCCGATTACTCTCAAATTGAATTAAGAATAATGGCTCATTTGTCAGGAGATAAGAATTTAACAAATGCTTTTAACAATAATTTAGATGTTCACTCTGCAACTGCTGCAGAAATCTTCGGTGTTGATATTAATGATGTTGATTCAGACCAAAGAAGAAGCGCAAAAGCCATTAACTTTGGACTTATGTATGGGATGTCAGCCTTCGGACTAACAAGGCAGCTTGATATAACAAGAGCAGAAGCACAATCTTATTTAGATACTTACTTTGAGCGTTATACAGGCGTCAGAGATTACATGGACAATGTAAGAGCAGAAGCCAAAGAAGATCTTTATGTTCAGACTATTATGGGCAGAAGACTTTATGTTAATGAAATTAACGCATCTAATGGCCTTAGAAGACAAGCAGCAGAAAGGGCTGCTATTAATGCGCCGCTTCAAGGCTCAGCAGCAGATATCATTAAAAAGGCTATGTTAGACGTGGATGCATGGATAACAAACGAAGCTTCCGATACCGCTAAAATGATCATGCAAGTTCATGACGAATTAATTCTTGAAGTTAAAAAATCAGAATCAGAAGACATTCTTAATAAAGTAAAAGAAATTATGGAGGCAGCAGTTGACCTTAATATTCCTCTAATAGCTGAAGCTTCTATTGGCTCAAATTGGAACGAAGCTCACTAATAAGATAAAAGTAATTTGCTAAGCTTTATAAACCCAATATTATCTTTTGAAGAAACAGGATAAGCATCAACACCACCCAAATCTTTAGAGACTTTTAATGCTGTTTGAGCTACTTTATTTTTAGATAATTTATCGCTTTTGGTAAGAACAGGGATGAAATCTACTTCAGACTTTCTGCATAAACTTATCAGATCAAGATCAGTTTCTTTTAAAGGGTGACGAATATCCATAAATAATAAAACAGCCTTAAATGATTGCCTCATATTAAAATATTGGCTTAATAATGGCCCCCAATCTTTTTTTCGGGAATGCCCAGATTTTGCATAGCCATAACCAGGTAAATCTACAAGTTTTAAGTCATCATTTACTTTAAAATAATTTATCTCAGTTGTTCTGCCGGGAGTTTTACTTATTCTAGCTAATTTATGATTCTCTGTGATTGCGTTGAGTGCGCTAGACTTTCCGGCATTAGATCTTCCAGCTAAAAGTATCTCAACGCCCTTATCTTCAGGCAAATTCTTGTATTGAGTTACCCCCATCATGAATTCAGTATTTTTAAAAAGGTTTTGCATTTAATCGTTTATCTAAGCCTCAGCTAGGTTTATAATACTCACTCTAAGGAATCTCAAACAAATGTCTATAAGAATATTTTTAGTAACAGTATTTATCTTTAGTATAAATGCTATTGCAGCAAATAAAGAAATGCCCCATGTGTTTGAGGGCGGTGACGCCCAAAAGGGTGCAAGCATGGTTTCTTCTTGTGTTGCGTGTCATGGCGCTGATGGAAATAGCATAAGCTCTGATTGGCCAAAGCTTGCCGGGCAAAATCAAAAATATTTATTTGATCAACTAAAATACTTTAAAAGTGGAGAACGTGAGAACATATTAATGGAATCAGTTATTCCAATACTAAAATCCTATTCCGATGAAGATCTTCTAAACATAGCAGCTTACTATTCATCAAATCCAAAAACCAATGGACAAGCCAAGAATGATGAAGAACTTCTTTTGCTTGGAGAGTCTTTATATAGAAGTGGCAACACAGCAAGATCAATACCTGCTTGTACAGCCTGCCACTCGCTTTATGGTGATGGTAATGCTTTAGCAGGATATCCAATAGTTGCAGGACAACAAAAGGCATATCTAGTTTCTACACTGAAATCTTATAGATCAAAAGAAAGGGCGGCGGGAGATAATGCTTCAGTGATGCAAACAATTTCAAAAAATTTAACTGATAAGGAGATAGATGCATTAGCAAACTACATGTACGGATTATATGAATAAGTATTATAAATTTTACGCAATAATAATTTTCGGCTATATCCTAATAGCCTTTACTGCAAATGTTCAAGCTGAATATAAGCTGGGTGTAGATTTTAAATTGGTCGATGATCCCCTTCCTGTCAGACAAGATGGAATGGTAGAAGTTACAGAAGTCTTTTGGTATGGGTGTAATCACTGTTACGCATTTGAGTCCACCATTAATAATTGGGATAAAAATAAACCAGAATATGTGAAATTTACTAAAATGCCTGTTACGTGGAGTCAAATACATCAACTGCATGCATCTTTATATCACACCATTGAAGCCCTAAATCTTGATGAGGGCTCGCATAATGCTGTTTTTACCACAATCCACAAAGAAGGAAATTTTCTAGGAAGCCAAAAAGCTGTTGTTAAATTTTTATCAAAATTGGGTGTTGATGAGGATAAATCAAAGCAATATTTAAACTCTTTTGGTGTTAAACAAAAAGTCAGTAGAAATATGCAAACTTCAAGACAACTTAGAGTAGATAGCGTTCCTATGATCATTGTTGATGGAAAATATATTATTCAAGCGAAAAGAGATAAACAAGAAATGCTCAATGTTCTTGATCATGTAATAAAACTTCAAAAGAATAATTCATAAACGGAATTTAAATGACTATGAAATTTAAAAAGAATATTTATTTAGTAATTTTACCAATTTGCTTCTTCTTTATTTTTAATGGTAAAAAATATGAAGACGCAGTCTTAGAACGGATCCAAGTCCCGGTAAAGATCTGCCTTGAGGGCCAAGATTGCGGCGCTCCAGCTACAGCAAGTTCAGCACAATCAGCACCAACTATTTCTATTAAGAAGGTTGAATTATCTGAGGGATCTGAACATATTGTAAAGATGCTTAATACTGGAATTGACGGCGCTATGGTTTTTGAGCCTGCGGTTATAAAGGTTTCCATAGGAGACACCATTCATTTTAAAGCAACTGATATGTCACATAACTCAGAAACTATTCCAGGAATGATTCCTGATGGTGCAGAGGGATGGCTTGGAGCTTTAAATGAAGATATTTCAGTAACTATTGATGGAGAGGGTGTCTACGTTTATCAATGTACCCCTCATGCAATGATGGCAATGGTTGGAGTTATCCAAGTTGGAGAAGCTATTAATATTGATGCTGTTAAACAGGCCGCACAGACCCAAAAGTCAACATTTGTAATGAATTCAGATAGATTAGATGGCTATCTAGAGCAGTTATAAATTTTTAAACCTCTTCAAGCTTATCTAATCTTTTTTCAAGCTTCTCCGCTTTAGATTTTAAAGAGTCATATTTAGATTTTGAAATATACCCAGCGGAATCAAGGGCTTTTTCAATATTTGGTTTAAGATTATCTATAAGATCTTTTGAGTCAGGCAGAGGTAATAAGGATTGGATATTCTTCAATTCTTTGCTGATTATTGAAATTATTGCATCTAAAACTTTATCTTCTTTCATAACTTATATATTTTCTATTATTTGACGATTATACCAATCTGTTAGGGATGCTGGCTCAGGGAAATCTTGAGCCCATTCATCATCATTTTTATTAAACCATAAAACATTAAAGCCAGCATTTAGCCCCCCCCCCTCATATCATTTACTTGATGATCTCCAATATGTAAAACTTCATTTGGCTGAAGATTGGACAACCTTAGGGCTTTTTCAAAATGACCGCTTGACGGTTTATTACTCTTGACGTCTTTTGAACTAATAGAGAATTTAAAATATTTATCAATCTCCAATTTATTTATATCAGCATTACCATTAGTTAAAACTCCCAGATGATACTTGGTTGACAAATATTCAAGCGCCTCAAGTGCTCCATCATAGAATGTTAGTTCGTGCCTTTTTTCAAAATGAAAATTAAAAGAATCTTCAATAATGCTATCAAGCTCTATCGCATCAGGAATCTGTGGCTCAAGCTTAGATCTATATATTTCTTTTCTTAATTTCCCTATATCCCAATCTAAACTTGGATCTTTACTAACAAGATCTGAGCGCAAATTAAGAAATGAATTCATATCCCCCCACTCAATTGCACCAACCCTTTGTTCCAACCAATCTCTGGTTGCTATTTCAGCATTAATTAATGCAGGCTTTGTATCCCAAAGCGTATCATCAAGGTCGAACGTTATTAATTTGATGCTACTCATGCTTTCTTTGCCTTAGGATGTGCTTCTTCATAAATTTTTGCTAAATGCTGATAATCAAGCTTCGTATAAATTTGTGTTGTGGAAAGCGAGCTATGCCCAAGTAGCTCTTGTATAGTTCTTAGATCTCCACCCGACTCTAGCATATGTGTAGCAAAACTATGTCTTAACATATGGGGATATACTGGAGGCAAGCCCTGTTTAAGGGCTAACCGCTTTAATCTTAACTGAATACTACGAGTTGTTATCCTTCCACCCTTTTTATTAATAAATACTGCATCTGTTTCAACCAATATCTTTTCTCTTTCTATTAGCCATCTGCTAATTGCTTCTTTTGCATAACGCCCAATTGGCACCAGTCTAGTTTTTGAACCCTTCCCCAAAACTCTAAGAAATTGCATTTCTTCTTCAAAATCCTGCAAATTAACATTTGCTGCCTCTGAAACCCTTAATCCAGATGAATACATAAGCTCTATGATCGCTATATCTCTAATCTCTAGATTATTAGAGGGCTTACAGCTTAGAAGTAACTCAACATCTTCTGGGGTAAGAACATCGGGTAAATGCTTTGGTGACTTAGGACCAGATATTAAATCAAATGGGGATGATTCTATAACCCTATTCTTTAGAAGGAATTTAAAAAACCCCTTGGCAGATGATAAGTGTCTTTGAATACTTTTTGGGTTATTGTTTGATGAAAAAAGATCTCCAATCCAACTAGTGCAAATTGATTCAGTTGCATCGCTGTATGTTCTTATATTTAAATCTCTAAAATAGACTATTAATTTTTGGAGATCTCTTTTATATGAGAGGACAGTATTTTCAGAGAGGTTGCGAACAGAAGAAATATATAGCAAATAAGCTTCTAAGTCTTTTTCAATAAAATATTTCGCTTTATCCATTTGATGTTAAGGAAGACAATCTTTTTTCCAGCACATCCCTCACATACTCTATAAATGTTGTATCTTCATCACCAAGATATCTTGTCCTGTCATGACTGCCTAGTTGAAGCATTCCAATCTTCTTGCCATAAACCAGGACTGCTATTACAGCAGACTTAACCTCTGTATCTCCAAATAATACTGAAAGCTTTTCTGATGAAAAACTACCACAATGGATTGAGCCTTTATGAAGAGAAAGACCAGTTTTTTCTTCTATTTCAGTTATATCAGAATTATTAAAAAATTTTAATGAGCACTCATCAACACTAAAATTCTTAGTAAAATCTTTTTCTATAATTTTAGTAATATCTTTAGCATTGGTAGCTTCTAAAATAGCAAGAGTCAGATTTTTAGATTTTATAAATAAATCTTCATTTATTTTTGCTTCATTTACAAAAGATGTTAATAAATTCATTAAAGTATTTTGTTCTTCCCTTAGTCTTTTAATTTGTCTTTCAAGCAAAGAAGCGGCATTACCAGCATCGTGTTTAAAATCTAACTCACTAAGGATAGCCTCCCTAGAAACAAAGAAATCTGGGTTATCTAATAAAAATATTTCAACATCTTTGGGGTCTATAGACTTACTCATTTATATCTCCATTAAAGCAAAATTCAGTAGGGCCACGCATTATTAGTTTACCATCTTCAATGCAGAACATAAGATATCCACCTTCAGAGCATATCTTTATAGATTCAGTATTTTTTAGCATTAAAGACGCAACAGAAGCAGCCGCTGATCCACATGATAGGGTCTTACCAACACCATTTTCATAAGTCGATATCTTAACCTCAGAGCTAGATTCGCTGTATATAGAAAGGTTAATACTATAAGGCTTAATTATAGATTCTATCTGCTGATAAAGTTCTTCAGATTTGTAGTTTTTAATATCTTTTACTTGAATACATAGATGCAGATTGCCAGCATCTATTAAAGAAAAAGGAATATCTATATGGCCCCTTATGAGCTTTTCTAGATCATCATTTAAATAAGTATTTGGTAGATCAACAGTTGCTTCAACCATATCATCCTCAAGAGGTTTAACGAGGATAGATTTATTGTATGTCTCTAGCTGCATCTCTTTCATAGGAGCAAAATGATGCATCCAGATATATTTACTAACACACCTAATTCCATTTAGGCACATCATTGCTTCACACCCATCAGCGTTAAAGAATTTAATCAAAAAATCATGATTGTGGGTCTCTGGCGGCAACACTAAAACTAATTGATCAAAACCAACGCCCTCGTTTTTGCAGCTAGCTTTCTGAATGAAGCTCTCTGACAAAGAAACTTCAGATTCTAATGAATTAATTATTACAAATTCATTCCCATTGCCATGCATTTTTGAAAATTTAATCATTTGAAGAGAGCTAGATTAAACTAATAATCTCTATAAGATTTATTGGACCCTTTACACCACAACCGCTAAGAAGAAGCAAGGCAGCTATGCATAAAAAATTTTTAATGTTATTCATAAAACCTATTATATTAGCAATAGGCCGCATATCTAAATAAAGAGTTCTTAATATTTATATGACTCTTCTTTATATGGGCCCTCTTGAGGAACATTAATATAATCAGCTTGATTTTCAGTTAACTTGGTCATTACTCCACCAAAACCAGCTACCATTAAAGCAGCCACCTCTTCGTCAAGTTGTTTGGGAAGAACCTCTACCGTGATCATCTCTTTCTTGGTCTCATCATCATTAATATTGGCAAAACCCTGTTTGTACAAATGTATTTGGGCCAATACTTGGTTGGCAAAAGATCCATCCATTATTCTGCTTGGATGGCCAGTAGCATTTCCAAGGTTAACTAATCTTCCCTCAGCCAAAAGAATAATATAGTTTTTACTAGCAAGATCTGGTGTTTGTTCGGGGGATGTATCTCTAAATATTCTATGAACTTGTGGCTTTATCTCATCCCAATACCAATTATCTCTCATATATGCCGTGTCAATTTCATTATCAAAGTGACCTATGTTACATACAACAGCAGTATTTTTTAACGCTCCCAGCATAGCTGAATCACAAACATTAAAGTTGCCCGTAGTAGTAACTATCAAATCAGTTTCTTGTAGGACTTTCATATTAATATCTTCTGGCTTTCTGGTTACCGCCCCATCTTTATAGCAAGAGACTACCGCAAAACCATCCATACATGCCTGCATAGCACATATAGGATCAGATTCAACAACACTAACTATCATCCCCTCTTGAGCAAGACTTGCTGCAGATCCTTTTCCAACATCTCCATAGCCTATTACTAACCCCCTTTTGCCCATGAGCAACATATCTGTACCTCTTTTTATGGCATCATTTAGACTATGTCTGCATCCATACTTGTTATCGTTTTTTGATTTTGTTACAGAGTCGTTTACATTAATTGAAGGAACTTTCAGAGTGCCCTTTTGGACCATTTCTTTTAACCTGTGAACGCCGGTAGTAGTTTCTTCAGAAATGCCATGAATTGTTTCAAGCATATCTGGAAATTTTTCATGAACCATTGCAGTTAAGTCTCCACCATCATCAAGAATCATGTTGGCATCCCAAGGAGCTCCATCTTTACATATTGTTTTTTCAATACACCATTCAAACTCTTCTTCTGTTTCTCCTTTCCAAGCAAATGTTGGAATACCTTTAGCAGCCATAGCAGCAGCAGCATGATCCTGGGTAGAAAAGATGTTGCAAGAAGACCACCTTAATTCAGCCCCCAAATCCATTAATGTCTCCATTAAAACAGCTGTCTGAATGGTCATATGAATACAACCCATTATTTTAGCTCCAGCAAGAGGCTGCTCATCTTTATATTTTTCTCTTAATGCCATTAGAGCAGGCATCTCATTTTCAGCTAATGAGATTTCTCTTCGTCCAAATTCAGCAAGATTAATATCCGCTACTTTATAATCGTTTTCCATTTTTCCCCTTTATCAATTTACGTTAATTTTATTGAGAAATTTCTGAAGCTTTATCAGTATTTTCCCAGCTTAGATCAATATCAGTTCTGCCAAAGTGGCCATAGGCTGCAGTTGGAAGATATATTGGTCTTTTTAGGTCTAGCATATTAATAAGACTCTTAGGCCTTAGATCAAATTCTTCTTCTACTATTTTTATTATGACATCCTTAGAGACTTTTTCGCTGTTAAAAGTTTCAACATGAATAGATGTTGGCTTAGCAACTCCAATAGCATAAGAGACCTGGATCTCACAATAATCAGCTAGTCCAGCTGCAACTATGTTCTTTGCTACATATCTAGATGCATATGCCGCAGATCTATCAACCTTTGAGGGGTCTTTACCAGAAAATGCACCACCTCCATGTCTAGCCATTCCGCCATATGTATCAACAATTATTTTTCTTCCTGTAAGACCACAATCTCCCACGGGGCCTCCAATTACAAATTTTCCTGTCGGATTTATATAAATATTTGTTGAATCTAATAACCACTCTTCAGGAACTATGGGCTTGATAATTTTATCCATTACTTCAGCTTTAATTTCTTCTTGGGTTACATCCTCATCATGCTGTGTTGAAAGAACGACTGCAGATAACCCCTCTATAGTTTTTCCATCATCTGAATAGATAACACTAACTTGGCTTTTTGCATCTGGCCTTAACCAAGAGAGTTCGCCACTTTTCATAACATCTGCTTGTTTCTTAACTAATCTATGCGATAGATCAATAGGAAGAGGCATTAATGAATCAGTTTCATTACAAGCATAACCAAACATAAGCCCCTGATCGCCAGCACCCTGTTCTAAGTTTTCTCCTTCTCCCTCTGTAACACCTTGAGAAATATCAGGAGACTGTTCAAACACAAGATTTGTAAATTCACACGTATCTCCATTAAAACCATATTCTTCATTATTGTAGCCAATATCATTAATTGTATTTCTCACCACAGGCTCAAGATCTGGACTACCCAATGATGTAATTTCTCCAGCAATGTAAACCATATTATTTTTAATCATTGTTTCGCAAGCCACTCTGCTATTAGGATCCTCAGCTAAATAGGCGTCTAAAACAGCATCAGAGATTTGATCACAAACTTTATCAGGATGGCCGCCAGACACAGATTCAGATGTAAATATATAACTCATTTTCTTCTCTCCTCAAAAATTAACAAAGTTGCGATATGGACAATTTTCTTTAATACGTGTTTTTTTATAAAAAATAAAGATGTAATAACCAAGATATTTATAGCAAAAAATTAAATATTTAGCTATGATTTTTTCACCTAAAATATTATTATCTCTAACAAACCATACGGGGAAAATTTTGAATCAATCCGACTCAATTAATGCAATAAGATTT
>CABXPU010000016.1 GCA_902514105.1 uncultured SAR86 cluster bacterium | reverse complement strand
CAATGGATAAATTATGACAAAGTAGTAATGGGTGGCCTAATTTTTTCATTAATGGTGATGCAACTTGATGAAAAGTATCTGAAAGAATGACTATTTGAAAATTTTCTCTTATCTCATTTATAAAATCTAAAGCTCCAGGCAAAAGATCGAGTTGATTAGATGCATTTTGAATATCATCTATCTT
Organism: uncultured SAR86 cluster bacterium; assembly: GCA_902514105.1. Classification (GTDB taxonomy): domain Bacteria; phylum Pseudomonadota; class Gammaproteobacteria; order Magnimaribacterales; family D2472; genus MED-G78. Next base: position 16,274 of record CABXPU010000016.1, on the reverse strand, counting down.
AATACCATTATCTTTCATGATTTTTATGCGATATCTCATCAATTCTCCATAATCAGGAATATCTCTAGTCGTTCTTCCTAAATCATCAATACCAGTATTAAGAGCTACTTGTTCCCAAATTTCTGGTGTTAAGGTTCCTTCCATATCTAAGCAAACAATTTCCATAACTATCCTTTACTATTTTTAATGCCATATGGAACATGGCCTGAAGCAGTTTCAGCTGATGCTTCTATTATATTTCTTTCCTGATCATCAAAAAATATATCTGCTTTAAAAGATTTTAAAAAATCTTGTTTAGACATTCCTCCCAAAAATAAGGACTCATCTATTCTGACTCCCCATTCTCTTAATGTCTTAATTACTCTTTTGTCAGAAGGTGCAGATCTTGCGGTAACTAATGCAGTTCTTATGGGGCATTCATTAATATTAAAATCGCTTTGGATTTTATTTAGTTCAACAATGAAGTTCTTAAATGGTCCAGCTTTTAAGATGCTAGTAGCATTTTTTTCATTATCTATGAAAGCCTCTAAGCCACCTTCGTCATATATTTTCTCAGAATCATCAGAAAAAATAACAGCATCACCATCAAAGGCTATTCTTAAAAATTCATCATCATTAGCCGTGTTAGAAGAATTCTTTTTAGAAACAATAGTTGCTGCTGCAACATTGCTTTCTATAGCTAATTTAACATCCTCCATGCTGCTTGATAAAAATAGATGCACTCCGAAATCTTTAACGTATTTATGCGGGCTATCTCCACCACAAAAAGCTGCCCTGCTAATGTTTAAATTATGCGCCTCAATTGAATTTCTAATTCTGAGGCCTGTATCAGAAGTATTTCTTGAAAGCAGTATTACTTCAATTCTATTTTGATCAGGGTAGAAAGAATTAATATTTAATATCTTTTGAACAAGAGGAAAAGCCATACCTGGCTCTAATGTTTTATCTTCATTATCAATCTGATATTTTTGATAAGCCTCTAGTCCATCTTTTAAATAGATCTCATGACTGGCATCAAGATTAAATAAAGCTCTTGAAGATATTCCTATTATTAATTTAGATTTTTCCATAAAAATTCTTGCTAATTATATACTTTAAGTAATATACTGTATAAATATTCAGTACTATTTAATAATATTATGAAAGAAATAACAATCCAACAAAATAAAGTACTTGATTGTATTCAAGATTACATAAATAAGACAGGCTTTCCTCCTACAAGAGCTAATATTTGTAAAGAATTAGGCTTTAAATCTCCTAATTCTGCTGAAACTCATTTAAGAGCACTAGAAAAGAAGGGTTTCATAAATATTGAAAGTGGTACCTCGAGAGGAATTTCTTTAGTTAATCCAAAAGTTAATAAAAATAATGAGGATGCATTTCCTATTATTGGACTTGTAGCAGCTGGATCTCCTACTCTGGCATCAGAAAACATTGAAAAAACTGTCAATTGTTCCCCAACATTTTTTAGAGAGAGTTTTGATTACTTCTTAAGAGTTAAAGGTCTTAGTATGAAAGATGCAGGGATTATGGAAGATGACCTTATTGCAGTTAAGAAAACTCAAGATATAAGAAATGGTGACATAGTAATAGCAAGAATTGAAGACGAGGTAACTGTTAAATATTTTGAAAGAAAATCTCCTGAGGTTGTTCATCTAAAGCCTGCCAACGAAGATTTTAATGATATAGAAATTAATTTAAAAGAAACTGAAATTTTTATTGAAGGGAAAAGCGTAGGACTTATTAGAGAAAACTAGTGAAGAATAACTGGTTTCTTTGACAGATTACCTTTCTGTGATTCTAAGAACTCATCAAAATCTGTTACGTTGCCACTAACACTTTCAATTCCAGCCCTTATCATTTCTTTAGCAACATTTAACTCTTGTCCTTGAAGAAAATCCTTTGATTCACCTGAAAATTCTATTTTAACTATTGGGTTTTCATGATCATCTGATCTTCGTAAAACAATAGTACCGTCAGGTAATTGGGCAAGTTCTAAATAATTTGACATTTATTCTCCGGTTTTAAATAGCTTAACATTCATCTAAGGTTTTGCGAAGCAAGTCTTTCCATCTATATAATTTATGTAATAACATATTCATTTTTTTCAAGTCCAATGAGCTATCTGAAGAAATTACATTATCTTTAATAGGAGCATTAAGCATTGAATAATATGCCTCTATTTGGCTTAAGATCCCCTGATGACCAATTTCGGGTAAGACTAAATTCTGAATTGAATCCACTGTAGCTAAAGTTTTCCATTTTTCTATTAATGATAATTTATTGATAGAAGTATTTTGTTCGGTATCTACTTTTTCTAATATTTCGTCAGCTAAAAAACTTAAACTTTTCTCTATAGAAATTAAAAAGAGGTGTTGTTGGTATTGAAGACTTTCTTTCGCTAATAAATTCTTAGCAATATCCTCATATAAGTTGGTAAGCTCAGCTGAAGAAACTATTTCTTTAATTGCTCTCTCCACTCATTATCATCAAATACTGCTGTCCATTTAGTCTTCTTGCCATCTTTTTCTGATGCCAAGTAATGCGTATCTTCGCTTTTGTTATAGCGAATTACATAGGGGTTATTATCTCTATCAACTGTTGGGCCGCTTAGGAGATAAAAATGCTTTTTTGAGTCTTTTAAATATCTGCATGCATCTAAAAGGATCTCTTCATTAACAATGGATAAGAATTCAGATAATTTTGGTGCTCTTGTTTCTCTATTTTTAGGATACTTACTGGCAGCAAGAAATAATCCTTTCATGCTATCACGCAATAAATAATGATCTTCAAATTTTTCACAAGGCACTTCAGTTAAAATAGGTTCCATGACAATAGGTTTTGGATCACCATTACGTTGCAAATTCCTTGTTGTGCCGCAATTATCGTTTAGGCATAAAAAATATTTTCCAAACTTACCGGTGTTTAACTGCATCTCAGATCCGCATTTATGACATTCCAGCGTAGGGCCATCATAACCTTTTAATTTAAAAGCTCCTTCTTCAATTTTATAGCCTGAGCAATCTGGATTCATGCCACAAATATGTAATTTTCGAGTTTCATCCATTAAATAGTTATCCATACTTGTTTCACACAGGTCGCACCTTTCTTTAATTATTAAATTTTCTGCTTCTTCTTGATCATCAACACTAACCGCTTCATCACCGGAAATAAGATTCATAGTACCCTTACATTTATCAGGACCATCATTGTTGTAACCACTACATCCTAAAAATACTCCCGTACCTGAATTCCTAATAACCATAGAATTTAGGTCGCAAGTAGGACAGATTATGTCTGTAGTAGTGGGAGTATTTTTTCTCATCCCGTCATCAGCAAAAGCTAGCGTTAAATCATTTTTAAAAGCTTCATAAAAACTATCTAAAACTGATTTCCACTCAAGCTCGCCTTCGGCAACAAGATCTAATTGATTCTCAAAATTAGCAGTAAAATCATAATCCATAATATCGCTAAAACTTTCAAGCAACCTATCAGCAACAATTAATCCAATTTTTTTAACAAAAAATCTTCTATTTTCAACCTCTACATAACCCCTATCCTGGATAGTAGAAATAATTGCAGCATAAGTTGAAGGCCTGCCTATACCCTTTTTTTCTAATTCTTTTACTAAAGCCGCTTCAGAAAATCTTGCAGGAGGTTTTGTATACTTTTGATCTAAGCTTAAATCTTGCAGTGTTAAATGTTCTCCTTGTGATAAAAGTGGCAAGATAGAATTGCTTGGATCTCTTGATGTATTTCCTGTAATTTTTGTATATCCATCAAATACAACCTCTCTGCCTTTTGCAGAAAAAATATAACCTTCATGGTCTATTTTTACTGAAGTGGATAAATATTCTGCATCTGGCATCTGAGAAGCTATAAATTGCTGCCAGATTAAATCATATAATCTTGATTCCTCTTCAGTGTGATTAAGCAATTGATTAGAGGTTAGAAAGGCATTCGTTGGCCTTATTGCCTCATGAGCTTCTTGCGCGTTTTCAGTACTTGAATAAATCCTAGGATTATCAGTAAGATAATTAGATCCAATATTTTCATCTATATAATTTCTTGCATCTAATATAGATTCCTTGCTTAAACTTGGAGCATCAGTCCTCATATATGTTATTAAACCTGCTTCATATAATTTTTGAGCAACTCTCATGGTTCGTTTTACATTAAAACTTAATCTAGTACTTGCAGCTTGTTGGAGAGTAGATGTAATAAATGGCGGTCTTGGTTTTACTTTTATTGGTTTTTTATTAATCTCACTAATAACATGATCATTATTTCTAATAATGCTTTCTATATTCTTAGCCTCATCATGTTTTAGCAATGGATCAGATTTCTTTCTATTTAAGTCAAATTTAATGATTTGATCTGAGTTGTTAGATAATTGCATGCTCACTTCCCAGAACTCTTCTGGAATAAATGCTTGGATAAGATGCTCTCTTTCTACCAAAAGTCTTAAAGCAACAGATTGCACTCTTCCAGCTGAAAGGTTCCTTGCAATCTTTTCCCATAACAAAGGAGATAATTCAAACCCAACCACTCTATCTAAAAATCTTCGAGCTTGCTGGGCATTCACAAGATTTAGATCAATCTCTTTAGGGTCTGCAAAGGATTCTAAAATAGAGCTTTTAGTAATAGCATTAAATCTAACTCTAGAATAATCGTACTTATCTCTTCCTAAAAGTTCTTTTAAATGCCATGCAATAGCCTCACCTTCTCTATCGAGGTCAGTAGCAAGATATATATGATCAACTTTCTTGGCAGCTGATCTTAATTCTTTTACTACCTTTTCCTTACCTGGGATAATTTCGTAAACACCCTTCCAGCCATCCTCAGGATCAATTCCCCACCTTTTTACTTCAGCTTTTCTTTTATTAATTTTCTTGAGTCTCGCTTTCTCTTCTGCAGAAATATCTTTAGGAATTTGATTTCTTTTAGCTGGTGTCTTTGATTTACCCTTAGGTAAATCACGAATATGTCCAACGCTTGATTTGACTATATATTCAGAACCTAAGTATTTAGATATAGTCTTAGCTTTTGCTGGAGATTCAACAATTACAAGAGATTTAGACATAATAAAAATTTTTTCCTTTTTTTATAAATAACATCTGCTGACTAGATTTGGCAAGATAAATTTACAATTTTTTTAAATTACTTTTAATATTCTTTAATTCTTCTATGCCTAAATCTTCATTCCATAGGAACGCTATTACTGCTTTTGAAAATATTATTTCGATAATAGATTCAGGCAATGATTTTATATCAACAATTAAGGTCTCATATTCATCTGAATACTTAAGCTTTTGCGGAGAATACAGAATAAATTCCTTTTTGTCTCTAATAAAATGACCTTCTTTTATATTGGTGTTATTTCTTAACTGATAACTTACTAGCTTTATATCATCACTTTTGTATGAAATATTACTATGCAAAATTGATGCAATTTTAAAACCTAATTTAGCTGCATCCAATCTTAACTTGGCTAATTTTCTTGTTCGTTTTGATGGAATAAATAAGCTTACAGAGCCAAATAAAAAAATGAAAACTATTAAAATGATTAAATATTCCATTTAAATATACTAATTTAATAATTCAGAAATAATATTGGGGCCTTTAATAATAAATCCTGTATATATCTGGATTAAATCAGCTCCTGCTTCTAACTTCTTATCAAATGAGGCTTTATCAATAACACCTCCAACTCCAATTATTGGGATTTCTGTATCTATCTCTCTGATTAAATGGATTAATTCTGTAGATATATTAAATAAAGGCTCTCCTGAAAGGCCGCCAAGCTCATCTATATAAGATTTATCTTCTAGAATTGATTTATCTATAGTTGTATTAGAAATTATAATTCCTGAAAAATTATATTCTTTAATACTTGAAACGACTTCTTTAATAGTATCTATAGATTCATCAGGGGATATCTTAAGAAAGATTGGCTTTGTATCTTTAAATGAATCTCTCTCATGACTAATTGTGCTTAATAAAATAGAAATATTTTCTTTACTGTGCAAATCCCTTAAATCTGGAGTGTTTGGTGAAGAAATATTTAAAGTTATGTAGTCTGAGAGTTCATAAACTTTTGTAAAACATTCAAGGTAATCTTGAATTCTTTTATCACCCTGAGAGTTTTTATTTGCACCGATATTTACTCCAACAACTCCTTGGTACTTCCTAGATTCTAATTTTTTTACTAGATGATCAACGCCCTTATTATTAAATCCTAAACGATTAATGATCGCATTTTCTTTAAATAATCTGAAAATACGAGGTTTTGGGTTACCAGCCTGGGCTATAGGCGTAACAGTTCCCACTTCAATAAAACCAAATCCAAGGGCCCCCAAGCAATCAATATAATCACCATTTTTATCAAGGCCGGCTGCAACACCTAACCTGTTTTTAAATATAAGATTGTCTAGGGAATACGGGTTTGAAGTATTGCTTGTATTAAAGAAAAGATTGATCAACCCAATCTTGTGAATTAATTTTAGACTGTGTAATGCAATTAAATGAGCGGCTTCAGGTGGAAAAAATTTTAGAATGTTGAATATTAATCTCAATTTTTTATAGAATCTATAAATCCTAATACGTCTTCTTTTGTATCTGGATTTGAAAGCGCCATTGCAATGGTTGCCTCAACAAAACCCTTCTTACTTCCACAATCAAACTTTTTACCTTCATACAATGATCCAGTAACTTTTTCTATATCAATAAGGTCTTTGATGGCATCAGTTAGTTGGTACTCTCCACCTACACCTCTTTTTATATTGTTTAAAGATTTAAAAATTGATTTAGTTAAAATATACCTTCCACAAACAGCTAAATCAGAAGGAGCTTCTTCAGGATTTGGCTTTTCCACTATTCCATTTAATTCATAAACTCTTTCAGAGATCATTCTGGCATCTATAACCCCATAACTAGAAAGCTCTTCTTTGGCTACTTTATTAATAGCAATAACTGAACTATTTGTCTCTTCGTACAAGTCTGATAAAGTTTGAAGGCAACTTTTTGAAGATGAAATAAATAAATCGTCAGGAAGTAAAATGGCAACTGCGTCATCTTCTTCATTAATAAGATCTTCTGCTAGTGATATAGCATGGCCTAAGCCCTTTTGCTTACTTTGATTTATATACGAGAATTTAATGTCTTCAAATTTTTTTGGATGAATTAAATCTATAGAACTGTCTTTACCTTTTTCCTTTAGAGAGGATTCTAGTTGTTCATTCTTTTTAAAATGATCTTCAATTGATCTTTTGGAATGACTAGTAATAAAGATTATTTCTGTTACTCCAATATCTATAGCTTCTTCAGCTGCATATTGAACTAATGGCTTATCAATAATCGGAAGCATTTCTTTTGGTGTAGCCTTAGTTGCTGGTAAGAATCTAGTTCCAAGGCCGGCAACAGGAAGAATAGCTTTACGAACTGGTCTCATTTTTTCTCATTGTTTGTATTAATTTTGTAAGCATACCAAATATTAGGCCGGATATAAGCCCCCCAAGATGAGCATAATTAGCAATAGAACCAAAACCAAATAACTCTAATACGCCCATAAACCCTAATATTAGCCATGCAACCATAAATATATAGATTGCAGGTGGTAAACCATACCTTTCTTGCCTATTATCTAGCTCTATTAAATAACAAAATCCTAACAATCCATAAACAACACCAGATAAACCTCCAAATAGAGATATTCCTTCCCAAGTATATTGAGCAAAATTACTTACAACCCCACTAAAAATAACTAATAATAAAAATAATAATTTTCCATCTAATAATTCGATTCTAGATCCTAAGATATATATCCATAGACAATTAAAAACTAAATGAGTTAAAGAGAAATGAATAAAAATTGGTGAAATCAGCCTCCACCATTCATTATTTACAAGGTATGTTTCATCAAATGTGAAAAACTCTAGATATGAACCAGATGTTTTAAAATCTATAAAAGTAAAGTGCCTGACGATCTCAAAATTATATCCAAAGTTTGAAAAGACACTCAAAAGAGCTGCAAAAATAATAATTAAAATGTAATAGTTATTAATTCTCAAGAAACTGAATTATTTTTAGTAATGTCTAGACTCCATCCAAGCTTTTCTCTGCAAGCTTCAAAAAAATCATTATTTTTTGGATGGATAAGTTTTAAAGATTTATCCATCTTTGAGATTGCAACGACTGTATCATATTTTGCAGATACATCATCTTGACCATCAGCACAAATTTTTGCATCTTCGAGCGGGCCACTCAAAATTTTAATCTCTACTTTTTGATTGGATGAAATAACAAAAGGTCTTGAAGATAGGCTTTGGGGCATCATGGGTATTATTGTCCAAACATCAAGGTTAGGATGAATAATTGGACCTCCTGCTGATAAAGCATATGCAGTTGATCCTGTTGGAGTGGCAACAATTAATCCATCAGATCTTTGTTCAAATACTGTTTTATCATCAACTGTTAATCTATATCTCATTAATTGAGCATAAGAGCCAGAATGAATAACTATTTCATTAAGCCCATATAATGTTTTATCTAAAAATGTGGCTGAAACTAATGATCTGTCTTCTGTCTCGTATTCACCACTCAAGATATCTTTAATAATAGATTCAAAATTATCTATATTGACATCTGTTAAGAAGCCCACTGTTCCAAGATTAATTCCTAGTATAGGCGTTTCATGATCTAGAAATCTTCGTGCAGAACTTAATAAAGTTCCATCACCACCAAAAACAATCAATAAATCAACAGTGTCTACAAAATCTTCAAAATCTAATTCTTTAACTATGCTAGCTTTTAGAGAACTACCCGCCTCTGCATAAATATCTTCAGAATATTTTGAAAGAATAGGCAGCAAAGAATCTAGGAATAAACTATCCCCATTTTCTTGATCGTTTTTAAGAGCAATTCCTATATTTTTAAACATAATGAGGCATTATACTCTTTCATAGATTGGTTTATAAATATATGGAATTATCTAATCAAATTACTCACTTTATAGAGCTTATTGAGAAAGCTAATAAAATTGTAATTTTAACCGGAGCAGGAATAAGCACTGAGTCTGGTTTACCAGATTTTAGAAGCGATGATGGTTTTTGGACTAAGAACAAACCAATTTTTTTTAGAGATTTTCTAAATGATAAGGATGCTAGATTGCTATCATGGAAAAGAAACTATGAATTAAAAGAGAAACTTGCAGAGATAAAACCAAATAGTGGTCATTTTTTTATAACAAATCTAATAAATAAGTCACAAAATAATTATCTTATTACTCAAAATATAGATGGACTACATCAAATTTCGGGCATTGATGATAAGAAAATAATAGAGATCCATGGAAATGCTACTAAAGCATCTTGTTTAAATTGTTTTAAAGAATTTGATCCGGCTATATTTCACAATGCAGCTATATCAGATAATGAAATACCTGATTGTGATGCTTGTGGGTCCATAGTAAAGGTTTCAACAATATCTTTCGGTCAACCAATGAATGAAAAAGACCATACTGAAGCTATGTTTCTTACTCAATCAGCTGATCTATTTATATCAATTGGTACTTCTTTGGTGGTCCAGCCAGTTGCTTCTTTACCAGAGTTAGCAAAAAAAAGTGGTGCTAAGTTTGTAATTTTAAATAGAGAGGCTACTCCACTTGACGCTATGGCAGATCTCATAATAAATGCTGAGCTTAAGGATATTTTTACAAAAATTTCTGACGATATATCAATCGTGCATTAATGCAGCTCTCCCCATAATTTTGCCTGCTTTTAAATCTTCAAGAGTCTGGCTTGCCTCTGATGCATGCCTTTTTTCAACTGGTATTGGCTCAATTTTACCTTCTTTAACTAAACTCATTAATTCTTTCATATTAGCTAAACTTCCCACATAAGATCCTTGAATATTTCTTTCCATAAGTACCATCATAGGCAACGGGTGGCTTAATTCACCACCATACAAGCCAACTATAATATATTTCCCGCCTTTTCTTAGAAGACTTGCTGCAAAGCCAGTTGATAAGTCTGATCCTACAAAATCTATTACTGCCCCAACACCTCCGGTCATGCCATGAATTTCTTCAAAAGCACCTTCTTTAGCAGAATTTATTGTGTGCGATGCTCCGTTTTGAAGAGCTAAATCTAATTTAGCATCGTCCACATCAACAACAATAGGTTGCGTATTAAAAGCAGCTTTAGCAATTTGAATACCCATCATACCTAAACCTCCTGCACCAACTATCACAAGTGAATCAGATGAGTCTTTGATACCTGATTTTTTTAAAGCTGTGTAGGCTGTTAATCCTGAGCATGCATAACTTCCGGCTAAATGATCTGGGGTAGCTCCTGCATCCATTAAATATTTTGAATTAGGAACAAGAACATGATCTCCAAAACCTCCGCCCTTTTGAACGCCTAAAACAGGACCTCCAGCACACAAATGCTCATCACCTGAGCTGCAGACATCACATTGATTACATCCAATCCAAGGATATACAACCCTCTTATCGCCAATATTAATATCAGATGCATCTGGTCCTAATTTAATAACTTCTCCGAAAATTTCATGCCCAAGGGTGTACGGCATCTCTAATGGCAAAGGTAGTTTATTCCCGCCACCTAAATCAAAAGCACCTTCGTGTATATGAACATCTGAATGACAAACTCCACATGCAACAGTTTTTAATAAAACCTCGGAACCTTGTGGTTCTGGCGTTTCAAATTCATTCAGCTGAAGTGGTTTTCCTGATTCTACTACTTGATAAGCTTTCATCATTTTCCTCTTATAAAATTATAAACTTATTAAAATTAATACTAATTTATCATATTACTTTTACTATCTTCATTTTATTTCTAATAAAAATGCTAAAAAAGATAACCTAGAAAAAATATTATTTGTCATTACAATAGTATTTCATTTAAAAATCAGGAATTGAATAATGGAAAATCTAGAAACTTTTAGAGCTGAAGTAAAGGAATGGCTTGAAGAAAACTGTCCTCCTTCCATGAGAAGCGGAACAGCAGTCGATGCAAGCACTGCCTCAGATGAAGTTTGGGGCGGAAGAAAAGCTGTCTATAAAAATCCAGATTCTAAGTTATGGCTTGATAGAATGGGAGCAAAAGGCTGGACAATGCCAACTGTCCCCAAAGAATATGGTGGTGGTGGATTAAATAAGGAAGAGACTAAAATTCTAAATGAAGAATTATGGGCTATTGGGGCTAAGCAGGCACTCTTAAGTTTTGGAATATGGATGTTAGCGCCAGCTCTATTAGAGTATGCCAGTGAAGAACAAAAAAGGCTGCACATTCCTAAAATCATCAAAGGAGAAATTAGGTGGTGTCAGGGATATTCTGAGCCTGGATCAGGGTCAGATTTAGCAAGTTTATCAACCAAAGCAGAAGATATGGGAGATCATTATCTTGTTAATGGTCAAAAAGTTTGGACCTCATATGCAGATAAAGCAGATTGGATTTTTGCTCTAGTAAGGACTGGTCCTCAAGAGCCCAAACATAGTGGTATCAGTTTCCTTTTAATTGACATGGACACTGAAGGTGTAAGCACAAAACCCATAACCCTTATAAGCGGGAAATCTCCTTTTTGTGAAACTTTTTTTGATAATGTAAAAGTTCCTAAAGAAAATTTAGTGGGCGAAGAGAATGCGGGCTGGACAATAGCAAAAGCCCTGCTCCAACATGAAAGAAATTTTATATCTAACTTTGGTTTAGCTGGTGCTGCTTCTGGCTCTGGTGGTGGCAATGATGTAGTCTCCTTAGCTAAAAAACATTTCGGTGAAGAAGATGGAAAAATTGCTAATAGTATATTTAGATCAGATGTAATTATGCACAAAATGAAAGAACACGCTTTTGGTCTAACTTTAAAAAGAGCTGGGGATGAAGGTGGTAAAGCTTCAGCAGTTGCTTCAATGTTTAAGTATTATGGAACGGAGCATAATAAAAAAAGACATGAGCTAATGATTGCTGCTATGGGGTCTCATGGTGTTGGATGGGATGGCAATGAATTTGATGAAGATGAGAAAAATCTAACCAAAGCTTGGTTAAGAACAAAAGGTAATTCTATTGAAGGCGGAACTTCTGAGGTTCAGCTAAATGTTATATCTAAAAGAGTTCTAGACTTACCTAGTTAAGACAATATTAATAAATTTAAGGTATAGAAATGAAATTAATACTAAATGAAGAACAACAAATGTTAAGAGATTCTGCTAAAGACTTTACTGAACAAAGAACACCTGTTACACATTTAAGATCATTAAGAGATAATAGTGATCCTCAAAATTGGGATAAAGAAGTTTGGCAAGAAATGGTTGAATTAGGTTGGTCGGGCATCCTTATTCCAGAAGAATTTGGAGGCTCTAATTTTGGTCTTGCTGGTATAAGTGTGATTATGCAAGAATGTGGAAAAACTTTAACTCCATCTCCTCTGCTTGCAACAGCTGTTATTGGTGCTTCTGCAATAACTAGTTTTGGAACAGATGAACAAAAAAAAGAGTATCTACCAAAGATTGCTGCTGGTGAAATTACAACAGCTTTGGCTATTGACGAAGAAAGTCATCACGCGCCAGAAAATACAAATACTTCAGCTAAATTAGAAAAAGGTAAATGGGTAATTAATGGGAAGAAAAAATTTGTAGTTGATGGAGCTAGTGCTGATGTTTTAATTATTCTTGCTAGAACATCTGGAGTAAAAGGTGAAAATACAGGCTTAACACTCTTTATATTAGACGCAAAAGAAAAAGGTGTAGAGGTAATTAAGACCGATATGGCTGATTCAAGGAATTATGCAAATATAGTATTTGATAATGTGCAATTAGATGAAAATGCTTTACTAGGAGATCAAGAAGCAGGCGGCGAGGCTGCAGATAAGATATTGGATAATGGAAGAATAGCTCTATCAGCTGAAATGCTTGGTAATGCAGAAGCAGCTTTTAATATGACAATTAACTATTTAAAAGAAAGGAAGCAATTCGGGGTTTTAATTGGGAGTTTTCAAGCATTACAACATAGATCTGCTGAAATGTTTTGTGAAATTGAATTGACAAAGTCTGCTGTAATGGCAGCTATGCAAGGTGCTGATGAAAATAACAATGATCTTCAAAGAATGGCTAGCCTTGCTAAATCAATTTCAGGAGAAACATTGCATTTAGTCTCTAATGAATCGGTCCAAATGCATGGCGGGATTGGTGTAACAGATGAATATGATATAGGTTTTTATATGAAGAGAGCTCGGGTTGCTGAAGTAATTTTTGGTAGTTCAAATTTTCATCAAGAAAGATACGCTAAATTAAGTAATTTTTAAAAATTCAAGAAAAATCTTCAGATTGTTATAATACTGCCCTCTATTTATAGAATAGAAAAAAATGAATTTAATAAAATCTAATATCATCGGAGTCATTACACTAATCTTAATCCTTTTCGAGTTAATAATTGGCTTTGGAACTCTGGCAATTATTAATATTCCACGCGCAGTTGTAAAAACAAAAAGATTTAAAGTTTTTCTATATAAAATCTCTAATCAAGTTGGCGAACTAACAGTTTTAGGATTGAAATGGATAATGCAAATCATGCATGGAAAAGATTCTATTCAGACTATTGATCATAATGATCTATCTAAAGATGAATGGTACATTGCTATGTCCAATCATAGTTCTTGGGCTGATATTTTTATTATTTTAGTTGCAACTAATTACAAGATACCCTTATTAAAAATTTTTATGAAAAGGGAATTATGGTGGATACCTTTTGTATTTCTTGCGAATAAAGCTCTTGATATGCCTTTTGTTCACAGGCATACAAAAGCTCAGCTAGAGAAGAATCCTGATCTTAGATATAAAGATTATGAAAATACTATTAAATCCTGCAAGAGGTTCCATCGATCGCCAACAACTGTTTTCAGTTATGCTGAAGGAACCAGACATACTAAAATAAAACATCAAGAGCAAAATTCACCTTATATAAATCTTTTAAAACCAAAAATAGGTGGAATGGCAACTGCTCTTTCAGCAATTCCTCAAATAAATAAACTATTAGATTGCACTATTGTGTATGAATCTAAAAAAAGAAGTGCGTGGTGTTTTTTAAAAGGTGAGATGAGGAATGTAAAGGTTGATTTCAAAGAATATGAAATACCAGAAGAATTAAAAGGAAAAAGCTATTTAGAGGATATGAAATATAGAAACGATTTTAAGGAATGGGTCGAGGAGCTTTGGGCTATAAAAGATGAAACCTATGAAAAGTTAAAATTTTAATTCGTTTTTTGCAATAACCCACCCGTTAGAATCTATATATAACCAATTCCCTGACTGAATTAAGATGCTGCCTACAAAAACATCATTTCCAATAGATCCCAATCCATGCTTGTCAGTCTTTTTAGGAGTTGATCCTATGGCATATATACCTAGAGGAATGGTTTTTAGAACTTCTACATCTCTTACATAACCATTTACAACTATCCCGTTCCAGTTATTGCTTTTAGCCTTTGCAGCTATTTGATCTCCAACCATAGATGCATGAGATACTCCTTTTGCATCAATAACCAAGATGCGGTTTTTGCCTGGTGTGTTTAAAATTTCTTTAACCAATGAATTATCATCAGGGCAATTAATTGTTTCTATAGGTCCTGAAAAAGTATCGTTTCCACCATATGATTGAAGTTGTAGATTGCTGACTTGAACCTTATCTGCATGATCATCACAAATATCAGGCACAGAAAAATTAAATCTACTATCCATGCATTAATTTTAATACAATTAATCATAATATGTTTACTTCAAGAGTAATTTAAAAATTACAGAAGTTAATTAAACTAAGATAGAATAAATAATGATAAAAATTACGGGGTATTAATAATGAAATCACCTATATGCGAAATGTTTGATATTGAATTTCCGCTTGTTGCATTCAGCCATTGCAGAGATGTTGTAGTTGCTGTTTCAAAAGCTGGTGGCATGGGGGTTTTAGGAGCTGTTGGGCATACCCCAGAAATGTTAGAACAGGATTTAAAATGGATTGATGAACATATAGATGGGAAACCATATGGAGTAGATTTATTGGTTCCAAATAAATTTGAGGGGAAAGGTTCTAATATAACATCTGAAGATCTTATAAATATGATACCGCAAAAACATAGAGATTTTAGAGCTGATATACTTAAAGAATATGATGTTGATGGTGAAATATTAAGAGGTGGCGGAGAGTCTAAAAATATTGAACTAGCTTCTAATTCTAGGTTTGGTAAAAATTTAAAAAAAGATGGTGCTCAAAAACTTTTAGAAGTTGCTTTTTCTCACCCTATTAAATTGATAGCAAATGCACTAGGCGTTCCTCCGCAATGGATGCTAGAAATGGGTAAAGAAAATAATGTAAAAGTTGCAGCTCTTTTAGGTACTAAAGAGCATGCTATTAAACAAGTTCAAGCTGGAGTTGATATTTTAGTTGTATCGGGAACAGAGGGTGGCGGCCACTGTGGAAGTGTATCTACAATGGTATTAGTTCCAGAAGTAAAAAGAGCGATACAAGAACATGGTGACATTCCTATTCTTGCAGCTGGTGGAATAGCAACTGGTGAGCAGATGGCAGGTGTTATGGCTATGGGAGCCGATGGGGTTTGGTGTGCATCAGTATTCTTACCTACCACTGACTCTGAAACTTCAGAAACAATTAAAGAAAAAATGGTAAATGCATCATCTAGCCAGACTGTTCGATCAAAAAGTAGGACTGGAAAACATTCAAGACAACTTCAATCTGCATGGACGGATGCATGGGAAGCAAAAGATGCACCAGAACCACTTCCAATGCCTTTACAAACTATTGTTAGCGAGCCTGCTTTAGCAATAGTTAATAAACAAGCTGAGATTGGCCATGAAGGCGCTAAAAAGCTTGAAACATATTGGGTTGGACAAGGTATTGGATTGGTTAATGAAACCATTACAGCTGGTCAAACAGTTCAAAAGTTTAAAGAAGAGTTTATTGCTGCCTACGAAAGGGTTGTATCCCTTTTCGACTAACTTTAAAGCTTAAATCTTTAAATATGCTCCATTGCAATAGAGCAAAGGGTCAGGATTATCATCGTTTAAGATCACTTCACCAACAGATAATATCAAAATAGAATGAGTTGCATGATCTACAATCCCATCGATTGTGCACCCTATTATTGCTTGAGAAGAATTTAAGAATGGTATGTCATTTTCATCATATGACCAATGATCGTTTTCAAATCTACTCAGATTAGGATCATTAGAACTACAAATACCTGAA
>CABXPU010000015.1 GCA_902514105.1 uncultured SAR86 cluster bacterium | reverse complement strand
ATGTTTGATAAGAGTCTTCATATTCCTAAAAAGCCATATGATAATGAATGGAGTCATGCTTACATTGAATTCTATGAATTCTTTACAGTAACAACTGACAATATTTTTATATGGACTTTGATATATGAATAGTGGTTCAGTTTGGCTTAAATTTGGACTTTTCACTGTAGGCTTAGGCCAATCATTTGTTTTTGTTTTAGTTCCACCATTAGCTAGAGATCTTGGGCTGTCTGAAATTCAAACCTCAACTATTTTTGCTATTTCAGCAATTGCCTGGGCATTAACAAGTGCTGGGTGGGGTAGAGCAAGTGATGTATATGGAAGAAGAAATATAGCTATCCTAGGTCTTATTGGGTACTCAATTTCAATGATTGCACTAATCACACCTTTGTTTCTTGTAGAACGGAATATATTGGCCATTTCATTTCTTTTCCCTTCGTTGATATTGGGAAGACTTATTAATGGTTTAGTTGGATCAGCCACAAGACCTGCATCATTTGCTTATATTGCTGATCATTCAAGAAGAGAAGATAGAACTCTTGAATTTGCCAGAATGGAGTCAAGTTTTTTAATAGGGACTGTTGCTGGTCCTTTATTCGGAGGTATTTTATTTGTAATTACTAAAGAAACACCATTTTATGTGTTTAGTGCTCTAGCTTTAATAGCATCAGTAGGCCTTTATTTTAATTTAAAAGAATATGAAATTAAGCCGCAAGATTTAAAAAAATCAAATATATCTTATTTATCTAGCAATGTTTGGCCTTTCTTGTTGTTGGCAGCTTTAACCAGTTTATGTTTAGCATCCTTGTACCAATCAATTGGATTTTATATTACAGATACATTTACCAATCTTGAAGATTTACCAATTTTAATCAGTATATCCTTTGCGTTACTTTCAATTTCTGCTATCGTCAGTCAATATTTATTTACAGATTTTATTGCATTAAATAACTTTAAATTACTGATATTAGGAAGTATTTTAATGTCTTCATCATTTCTTGCTATGAGTGCAGTTGATTCTATAGCTACTTATTATTTAACTCTTATTTTCAATGGGTTTGGGCTTGGCCTGTTAAGACCTGCTACAGCATCAAGCTTATCCTTAAATCAATTGCCTGAAAACCAAGGCTCAGCAGCTGGTTATTTAGGATCTGTTATGCCTATAGGCCATATGATGGTTCCACTTATTGCTATGCCAATATACTCAATTCAACCCCATTATTTATATATTTTTAGCTCAGGATTATGCATTTTTATCATTTTATTTATAATAGTCCATCCAATCTTTAAGGAGAATCTTTTTGACTAAATCAAAAGCCTTACTATTAATAAATTTAGGGACGCCAGATACACCTTCCTACTGGAGCGTTTTCAAGTACTTAAATCAATTTTTAATGGATAGAAGAGTTCTCGATTACCCATATTTATTAAGATTTTTTTTAGTGAAGTTTATTATTTGTCCATTCAGATCTTTATCATCTTCGAAAATATATAAAAAGTTATGGGATAAAGACATAGGATCACCATTGCTTCACAACACCAAGAAGCTTTCTGAAGAAATACAAAATTTATTACCAGATTGCGATGTGTCTTTTGCCATGCGATATCAAAAACCATCGATTGAAAATGAATTGAATAAATTACTATTAAAGAATCCAGATGAGCTTATTATTTTCCCTTTATTTCCTCATTACGCATCCTCATCTTCAGGCTCGGCTATAAACGAAGTTTTAAGAATTTTAGATAAAAAATGGTCTATCCCTGAAGTTAGATTTATTAGCCAGTTTTATAATAATGAAGACTTTTTAGAAGCATGGGTAGATAAAGCAAAGAATTTTGATCTTGAAAGTTATGACAAAATTATATTTAGCTATCACGGGCTCCCATTGAGTCATGTAGATAAAATTCACATAGATTCATTATGCTATGAGAATGATTGTGAATCAGGTATGAAGGAGTCTAATAAATATTGTTATAAAGCTACCACCTATGAAACAACAAGGCTTTTAGCTAAGAAACTTAACATTGATTCATCAAAATATATTGTTTCATACCAATCACGATTAAGTAAAAAATGGTTAGAACCCTTTAGCGATGAAGTTTTAGAAGATCTTGCAAAATCAGGCAAAGAGAATGTGCTGGTTTTTTCACCGGCGTTTACAGCAGATTGTTTAGAAACAATTATTGAGATAGGAGATGAATACAAAGAAATATTCATTAAATCAGGGGGTAAAAAACTTGATTTAGTCCCTTCATTAAATTATTCAGATAAATGGGCTAATGCTATTATAAAAATTATAAATAAAGAGGATTAAGATGTTTAAAGAGGATTTATTAAAAGGAAAAAGAATTTTAGTCACCGGAGGAGGTACAGGTCTTGGAAAAGAAATGGCTTCTCATTTTGCTTCTCATGGAGCTGAAATATTTATATGCGGAAGAAGAGAAAATGTTCTTGAAGAGACCGCGCATGAATTAGAGAAAAAATATAAAACGAAGGTTCATTACTCAACGTTAGACATAAGAGATTCAAAGGATGTAGATAGTTATATTCAAACAATTTTTGATACTGGCCCTTTAGACGGACTTGTAAATAATGCTGCTGGGAATTTTATATCGCCTACTAAAGATTTATCACCAAAAGGCTTTGATGCTATCTCAAACATAGTATTTCATGGAACATTTTATGTAACCCATGCTGTTGGTAAAAGATGGATTGAGGCTGACCATAAGGGCTCGATAATTTCGATACTTGCTACATGGGTATGGACAGGTTCACCCTTTGTAGTTCCTTCTGCTATGTCAAAAACAGGTTTACATGCAATGACTCAGTCTCTAGCTGCTGAATGGGGTCCCTATAATATAAAGGTCAATGCTATAGCCCCAGGACCATTTCCTACCAAGGGTGCTTGGGATAGATTAAACCCTAACGGTTCAGATGATAAAAATTTAGAATCAACACCTTTAGGTAGAGTTGGAGAGATGAGTGAATTACAAAATTTAGCTACTTTTTTAATGGCAGATGGATGTGATTACTTAACAGGTCAAACAATTGCAATTGATGGAGCACAATACCTTACAGGAGGAGGGACCTTTTCAGGCCTTGGTAAGCTCTCTGATGATGATTGGGATCAAATACGTAGTATGATAAAGTCTGCTAATAATAAAGATAAAGCAGACAGAAAAGTTTAAATTAAAGAGGTAAAAGAAATGGAATCAACAAATCAAGAGATGCAAAGAGTTTTAGATCTTCAAAAACAAGCATTTATAAAAAATGGTCCTCCATCAAATAAATTACGTATTGATAGAATGCAGCGCTTAAAAAGCATGATTATGGACAATAAGGTTGCATTTGTTGATGCTATGAATGAAGATTTTGGCGTTAGATCTAAAAATGCATCTTATATAAGCGATATCTATGGAGTTATTCCTTCACTTAGCGATGCAATTAAAAAATTACCTAAATGGAATAAAAATGAGAAAAGAAAAGCAAATTCTCCGTTTAATCTATTTGGAGCTAAAGCCTATATTCAACATGAGCCATTAGGTACGATTGGAATGATTACACCTTGGAATTTTCCTGTATATTTAACCTTTACACCCTTAGCAGGTATTTTTGCAGCAGGAAATTCTGTTATGCATAAACCCAGCGAACATAGCCCTATAACTTCAAATCTTATGAAAGAGTTATGTGATGCAGCATTTGATGAAACTGAATTTGCTACTTTCCTTGGTGGTCCGGATGTTGGTTCTGCTTTTACAGAATTACATTTTGACCATCTTTTGTATACCGGAAGTGGCAATGTTGCAAAATATGTTATGCAAGGTGCATCAAAAAACTTAGTGCCTGTAACTTTAGAGCTAGGCGGGAAATCTCCTGTTATTGTCGGCAAATCAGCAGATATAGACGCAACTGCAAAAAGAGTTATGTTTGGAAAGACCTTAAATGCAGGACAAATATGCTTAGCTCCAGATTATGTAATGGTTCATTCATCAAAAAAAGATGAATTTATAGAATCCACTAAAGAGGCTGTAAAGGAATATTTTCCTACGATGAAAGATAATGATGATTACAGCTCTGTTATTAATGAAAATCATTTTAATAGACTAAACGGATTACTTGATGACGCTAGAGAAAAAGGAGCAACAATAGAACCTATAAATCCTGCTAATGAAGATTTTAATCAGCAAGAATTTTATAAAATTCCTCCTACTTTAGTGCTTAATACTACTGATGATATGAGAATTATGAAAGAAGAAATATTTGGTCCATTAATGCCGGTTCGAGAATTTGAATCATTAGAGGAACCAATTTCATTTATTAATAACTATGATAAACCTTTAGGATTGTATTATTTTGGAAAAGATAAAAAGGAAGAATCTGAAATAATGGACAAAACAACTTCAGGCGGAGTAACCATTAATAACGTTATGGGACATATTCAGCAAGGTGACCTTCCTTTTGGTGGTGTCGGAGCTTCTGGAACTGGGCGTTATGAGGGTTATGATGGTTTTTTAAACTTTAGTAATCCTAGAGCAGTTTATAAAGATATAAGCACTAAATTAGATAAACTATATTCTGCAATTAGACCTCCTTATCAAGGCGACATTGAAAAAGTATTACAAAAGTTATTAAAATAAATTATGTTAAGCTTGCCCATTCGTCTGGGTTATAAATATTTTAGATCAAAGAAAGGCGGTCTTATTTCTTTAACCTCCGGCATTGCTATTACTGCATTAGCAATAGCTGTTTCTGTTTTAATAATTGTAATGTCAGTTATGAATGGTCTTGAAAAAGAGCTTGAAGATAGAATACTAGGTGTTGTTCCACATGTTCTTATTCAATCAAATAAACCAATTAATGAATATGATTCTATTATTAATACTTTAGATCAAAATCCATTAGTTAAAGTTGCTGCCCCATACATCCAATTACAAGCATTAGCATCCTATAAAAACAAATCACGAGGAATAATGCTAACAGGCATTGATACTTTAAAAGAGAATGAAATGTCTATACTTCCTAAGTATATAATTGATGGTTCTTTAGAAAGCCTTAATAGTGGTAATAATATTGTTTTAGGAAATTGGTTGGCCTCATATCTTGGCGTTACTATTGGAGATACTTTAACTATTACTACAACTTCCATTAGAACATCATTTATTGGATCTTTCCCAAGATCTATTAACTTAACAATATCAGGTATATATGAATTAAAAGCTGAGCTAGATCAGTCGCTAGTTATTATTTCTCATGAATTGGCTCAACTAATTGATAATAAACAAGAAGCAACACAATCGATAAGGGTTAGAGTTGATAACCTTTTAGAAGCTCAAACTATTGCTAATGAGATTGCACTAAACTTATCTAGTGAAGAGCAGTATTTTGTAGGATCTAGCTGGAAAAGGACACATGGCACATTGTTTAGAGCTGTTCAGATGGAGAAACTTATAACGACCTTATTATTATTTTTAATTGTCATTGTTGCTTCATTTATTATTCTTTCTACAGTAATAATGACAGTAAAATCAAAAGAGAGAGAGGTAGGAATATTAAAAACAATTGGTGCAAAAAATAATCAGTTGATTTCAATTTTTGTAATTCAAGGAGCTTTAATTAGTATTATTGGAATTATTTTAGGTGTTGTTCTGGGATTAATTGGAACTGTAAATGTTGATAACCTTGTTGCTTTTATAGAATCAATTTTACAAAGGAATTTGCTTGATCAATATTTTATAAACTACTTCCCTTACAGTATAGATGGAATGCAAATTATGTGGATTTGCTTGATATCATTCTTGTTAAGTTTATTGGCAACATTAATTCCTGCATTCAAGGTTTCTAAATTAGATCCTAGCGAGATTTTAAGATATGAATAATATTTCATGTGAAAATATTTATAAGAGCTTTATTCATGAAAATGAAGAAATGTCAGTTCTAGAAAATATAAATATTTCTATTAATAAAAAAGAAACAATAGCAATAACAGGGCCATCAGGATCTGGTAAAAGTACCATGCTTCAATTATTGGCTGGCCTTGATAAACCCACAAAAGGTAACGTTTCTATAGACAATCAAAATATTCAATCATTATCTGAACTTAAAAAATCTGAACTTAGGCTTAATTCTTTTGGTTTTGTATACCAATTCCATCATTTGCTCGAAGATTTAAATGTTTTTGAAAATATATTGATACCCCAACAACTTCAAAATACAAATACTTCAAAAGATTCAATTGATAAAGTGAATCATTTGCTAGATGACCTTGGTTTAACCTCAAGAGCTACATATTTGCCTTGGAAATTATCTGGTGGTGAGAAACAACGCGTGGCGATAGCAAGAGCTATCATCAATGATCCTGAATTTTTATTTCTTGATGAGCCTACTGGTAATCTTGATGATAAAAATTCTGAGATTGTTCAAGATTTAATAATGAGCATAGCTAAGAAATATGACATGACATTAATTTTATCAACTCATGATAAAAATTTTGCTAATAAAATGAATACAATATATAAAATTAATAATAAAACTATAAATGAGGTTTAAATGAGTGAGTTAATTGTTGCAGGTGGAGTTTTTATGTACCCACTTCTTATTTGCTCTATTTTAATTATTTCAATTGGTATTGAAAGGTTTTGGTTTCTTCAAGAAAGATTAGTAGCTCCTAAAGGACTAAGAAATCAAATTATTAATTTATTAGACAGATCTCAATTAAATAAAGATCAACGAAACAATATTTCTGAAATCTCTTCTCTAGGATCATTATTAATGACTGCATATAAATACAAAGATTTAACCAGAGAGGGGCTAGAATCAAAATTAAATGAAAAAGGCTCTGAAGTTAGATTTTCGCTTGAAAGAAATCTAACTATTCTAGGAACTATAGCTACAATAAGTCCTTTATTGGGACTGCTTGGAACCGTTGTGGGAATGATTGTCGCATTTACCGGCTTAACAACTTCAGGTGGAGCAGATTCAGATGTTCTCGCATTAGGCATCTCACAAGCATTAATTACTACTGCTTTTGGGCTATTTATAGCTGTTCCAGGGTTAATTTTGCATAGATTCTTTGAACAGAAGATTAGCCATCTTTTGCTGATACTACAATCAGAAACATCTGAATTTATAGATTTTATAAATAAATAACTTCTATGAACTTTCTAAAAACAGAAAAAAGACCATTAAATATAGAGATTACTCCTCTAATTGATATAGTTTTTCTGCTTGTTATTTTTTTTGTTGTGACCTCAAAAGTAGGGGATTCTCAATACTTAGAATTAGATTTACCAGAAACTGAATCCTTTCAATATAATCTTGTCCAAGAAGGACATCAGATTACAATTTTAGAGAGCGGAACAGTGTTAATAAATAATAAATCATTCAATATTAACAACTACAGTAATATTGAAAATGAGATCTTGAATTTAGATCTTAATACAAAAAATATAATATTAAGCGCTGAGTCTTTTTCATATCATTCTTGGGTTGTAACAATTATGGATTCTTTGCAAAGAAATGGCTTTAATGATATTCAAATAAGAACAATAGAAAAATGAAACCTAGAACTTTACGCAGATTATTTGGATACACTCTAAGGTATAAGTGGTCCTTTTTTATTAGTGTCATTGGATTCTTAGCCTTTGCAGCTGCAGACATAGCAGCGGTTGAATGGTTGAGAAGAATAATAGCTTTTATTAATTCAGATACAAATGAATTGCATACCATTCTAGCCTTATCATTAATCTTTATCGCAATAGGAAGGGGATTTGGCTTTTTTGTAGGTAATTATTTTATGTCCAGAGTTGGATTTGGAATAGTTCATGATCTGAGGGCCGAATTATTTAAAAAATTACATTTACTGCCTAAATCTTATTTTGATAACAATCAATCAGGCCAATTAATAAATAGAATTACATTTACAACAACTCAAGTATCTGGGGCAGCCTCAACATCAGTAAAAACATTAGTGCGAGAAGGTTTTTTGTTAATTGGGCTTCTTGCATACATGACTTATCTTAATTGGAAATTAACTTCACTCTTAATAATAACTGCTCCAATTATTGCACTAATTGTTTATATTGCTGGAAAGAGGTTAAAGAAACTTGCTGCTGCAATTCAAACTGCCATGGGTGATGTAACACATATAGCTTCTGAAGCGGTAGATGGCCATGTTGAGATCAAATCATTTAATGCTGAAGAGTATGAAAATAATAGATTTTTTGAAGCAAATGCAGCAAATAAAAATCAAAATTTAAAACTAGAAGCCACTGGAAATATGGCAACTCCAATTATTCAAGTTTTAGTATCTATCTCATTAGCATTAATTGCATATTTTGCACTTGGTTCAAGTTTAGGTATTTCATTAGATGCTGAGACTTTTATTGCTTTTTTTACAGCTTCAGGTCTTATAGCTAAACCAGTAAGGCAATTATCAAATATTAATATTGTTATTCAAAAAGGCTTAGCCGCAGCTGTTGAAATCTTTGAGCAGTTAGATTCAGACAATGAAATTGATACAGGTTCTGTTGATTCACCTATAACCGGAAGAATTGATTTTAATAATGTTTCCTTTTCATACGATGGCTCGAAAGAAATATTGAATCAAATCAATTTTTCAGCAAATACAAATGAGACTGTAGCAATAGTAGGAAAATCTGGATCAGGTAAGTCAACAATTGCTAATCTAATTCCAAGATTTTATGCAAATTTTGGAGGAGATATCTTAATTGATGGAATATCAATTACCGACTATAAATTACAACATTTAAGATCTTCTATTTCTATAGTTAATCAATCTCCATCATTATTTAATGACAGTATAGAAAATAATATTGCATATGGGTATGACGCCATAGATGAAGATAAGCTTAAAGAAGCAGCCACATTATCTGGATGTGATGAGTTTATTAATAATCTTCCTGAAGGCTTTAAGTCAGAAATAGGAGATGATGGAGTTCTTTTATCAGGCGGGCAAAGACAAAGAATAGCAATAGCTAGAGCTTTTTATAAAGATTCACCAATAATTATCTTAGATGAAGCCACCTCAGCCTTAGACAATGAATCCGAACTAATCATTCAAGATGCGCTTAATAAATTAATAACTAATAGAACAACAATAGTTATTGCTCATAGACTTTCAACTATTGAAGATGCAGATAAGATACTTGTTCTAGATGAAGGAAGTGTTGCTGAAGAAGGATCTCATTCAGAATTATTAGGAAAAGATGGTTTATATAAATCCTTGTATAAAAATAAATTTGAAGACTCAGATAAAAAAGATAAATCAACAACAACTCAAACCACTTATATCCAGGCATACGAGCAAGAAGATATTTCAACAAGTCTAGTTGTTGATGCATGGTACAACAAAAGTTTTTGGCTTTATTTATTAGCACCATTTTCATTAATTTATTCATTTTTTGTTAATAGAAGAAGAGCAAAATTCCTTTCTGGTAAATACGAGTCATGGAAACCAGAAACCCCAATAATAATTGTAGGAAATATAACTATAGGAGGCACTGGTAAAACACCTCTAGTTAAATATATTGCCAATAAGTTAAAAGATTTAGGGTATAAACCAGGAATAGTTAGTAGGGGATATGGAGGTAATTATTCAGGTACTTTAGAAGTTACCTCAGAAAGCACTTACAAGGAAACCGGAGATGAAGCCCAAATACTCGCTAAATTAAATATGCCTTTTTACCTGGATAGAAATAGGCCAAGAGCTGTTAAAAATATAGTCGATAATAAAGATTGTGACGTCATTATTGCTGATGATGGTTTGCAGCACTATAAATTAGGCAGAGATCTTGAGATTGTTGTCTTAGATGGAGCTAGAAGGTTAGGAAATTCATTAACTTTTCCAGCAGGCCCTCTTAGAGAGTCAGCAAAACGGTTAAATTCTGTAGATTTTATTGTTAATAATGGTGGACCAACAAATGAGAATGAGCATTTAATGACAATTAGCCCCGCAAACTTTATACACTTAAATACTTCAAAATCATACTCAGTTGACTCATGGCCAATGCATAAACAGGTTCATGCGGTTGCAGGATTGGGAAACCCAGGCAGATTCTTTGATACTTTAACAAGGCTCGGTTTTGATGTGATCAGACATCCATATCCTGACCATCATAAATATAATAGGAATGATTTAAATTTCCTAGACCATCTTCCAATTATAATGACAGAAAAAGATGCCTCTAAATGTAAGCATTTTCGAAATACTAAGATTTGGTATTTGACTGTAGAGGCAGATCTACCAGATGACTTTATAAAACAGATCGATCAAAAATTAAAGCAACTTAATTAGGTTTTATTTTGAATAAAACATTTACAGTAATTATTCCATCAAGACTAGGGTCTACCAGATTGCCAAATAAACCTTTAGCTAAAATAGGAGATAAAAGTCTAATCCAAAGAGTGTATGAAAAAGCAATTAAAACTAATGCTAAGAATGTTTACATAGCAACAGATGCTGATGAAATAATTAATCATGTAAAAACTTTTACAAATAATGTGATTATGACTTCATCCAGTCATATCTCTGGAACTGATAGGATTCATGAAGCTGCAAATAGGCTTAATTTGGCTGAAGATGAAATCATAGTTAATTTGCAAGGAGATGAGCCGTTTATACCAGTTGATTTAATAAATAGCTTGGTCACTGATTTTGTAAATAGTTCATGTGATGTTGGCACTGTTATAAATCCTTTTGCTGATGATGAAGATGTTCAGAATATTCATTCAGTTAAAGTAGCAATATCAAATTCTTATAGAGCACTTTATTTTTCTAGATCACAAATTCCTAATGACTTCACAAGAAAACACCCAAACTTTTATAGACATATAGGCATTTACGCTTATCAAAAATCTACATTAGATAGAATCGTGAATTTAGCTCCTTCAAAGTTAGAGTTGAGTGAAAAGCTTGAACAGTTAAGGTTCTTAGAAAATGGTTATTCAATTTCAACAACTTTGTATGATGCTAATATTCCTCCAGGCATTGATACACCAGAAGACCTACAAAAGGCAATTGATTACATAAAAGATGATAATTAAAGAACAAGCATCACTTAAGAACTCTTTTGCAATTAATTCTAGATCTAAATATCTTATAACAATTGAATCCGAAGATTGTTTAGATAATTTAGAAAACTTTTTAAGCAAGAACCCCGGGAAAGTTTTGGTCCTTAGCGAAGGAACAAATGTAATACTTCCAGAATTTTATGATGGAGTGGTAATAACAACCAGCTGTAATCATATTAATAAAATCTCAAATGCAGAGGTTAAAGTTGGATCTGCAGTTAATTGGCATTATTTTGTAAACTGGTGCATAGATAATGATTACTATGGGATTGAAAATCTTAGCCTTATACCTGGATCATTGGGTGCTGCACCAATTCAAAACATAGGAGCATATGGAGTAGAGGTAGGAACTTTTATTAAATCTGTTAGATTCTATGATTTTAAGGATCAAGCTATAAAAGTATTTAATTCATCAGACTGTAAATTTTCTTATAGAAACTCTATATTCAAAAATATGGATATTTTGATTTTAGAAATAACTTTTGAATTTAATAAAACGGGTTTAAATCTAAGTTATAAATCAATCGAAGAATACATCAAATACAATAATATTGATTCATCGAATCTGAATCAAAGGCAATTAGCTGAAATAGTTCAGGAAATTAGAAAAGCTAGACTGCCTGACCCTTCATTAATACCTAACGTCGGTAGTTTCTTTAAGAACCCTTTAGTAGAAATAGATAGCATCTCTTTATCAAGCTTCTCACTAGATGATCTTATTATATGGGAATCGGATTCTAGTCTAGTAAAAGTTGGTGCAGCAAGGCTTATAGAGCTTATTAAAGATCAAATACCTAATAATCCAAATATTTCTCTACATGCAAATCATGCATTAGTCATAGTTAATTTAGGCAATGCTTCTCAAAAAGATGTAACCGATTATGCGGACTTAATTAAAAATAAAGTCTATAAGACTTTTAATATAGAGTTAGAGTTAGAACCAAGCATTATTAAATCCTGATGTTTATTTGGTCTGCATTTGCTCATTTAGTCGCCGTCATAAGCCCAGGACCAGATGCAGCACTAATAATTAGACAGGTTGCTAAAAGAGGGCGGTTAAGTGGTTATTTTGCAGCTGCAGGAATAGGTACAGGCGTTTTTATTCACTCAGTCCTGGCATCTTCAGGGATCTCAATTTTACTTCTATCAGATACGAATTTAAAATTTGCAATTAGTTTCATGGGTGCTTCTTATCTTATATATATTGGATTGAGATCTTTTGTGCCATCCAAAAGAGCTAATATTGAGCTAAATGAGTATGACGGGTCTTCTTTTTTAAAGGGATTGCTCACAAACCTCTTTAACATTAAGGCTTTAATCTTCTTTGTCTCTTTATTTACTATTATTACAGATTCATTATTTGGCATATGGTTGGCTATATACCCTTTATATTTTGCAGTTGTTACTACTATTTGGTTCTCTCTGCTTTCATACATATTAACAACATCTAAACCAAAGTTAATTTTTGATAAATATTCAGATAATATTGAAAAGATTTCTTCATTATTTATATTATCAATAGGATTAATAATTTTATTTAATATTTTCTATGTCAATTGATCTTATTTTAAAATCATTGAATGATTATGATGATGCGACATTCCCCCCTGTCCATCTCTGGAATCCTCCATTATGCGAAAACACATCTTTTTTAATTGATATAAAAGGGGACTGGTATTACAACGGGTCTATTATAGGAAGACAAAGATTAAAAAAACTTTTCTCTACGGTAATTAAAAAAGAACAAGATGATTATTTTTTAGTTACACCAATTGAAAAAATTAAAATTGATGTAGAGATTGCACCTTACATAATCAATGATTTTGAATATGACCCTGTTAAAAAAGAAATCATTTTCCATACTAATTTTGATTATTCATTTCCATTAAACAATGATCATGAGCTAACGTTAAAAACTTATAAAGGAAAAGAGTATCCAGTCGTCAAAGTTAGATCTTCAATAGAGGGATTAATTAATAGAAGCGTCTTTTATAAGTTAATAGACATAGGAATTAATCAAAATAACAATAATGAAGGAAAAGACTTAATGATTAAGAGCTTTGATTCATTACATAGATTAGGAAAATTAAGTTAATTAACTTTTAGAATCCAGCCATTCATCAATATAAAGCTCTAATACAGAAAGTGGTAATGCGCCTCTCTTAAGAACTTCATTATGAAATTCTTTAATATCAAAACTTTCTCCTAGCTCAGCTTCAGATTTTTTTCTTAATTCTAATATTTTCATCTGTCCAATTTTATATGCTAGAGCTTGACCAGGCCAGTTGATATACCTATCAACCTCATTAATAATATCCTGCTTACTTTTTGCAGAATTTTCTAAAAAGAAATTTATTGAATCATTTCTAGACCAGTCTTTGTAATGCATTCCTGTATCTACAACCAATCTAATAGCTCTCCACATTTCATATGTTAGTTGGCCGAATTTTGAATAGGGATCTTTATAAAGGCCCAAATCATAGCCTAATGCTTCGCTATACAAACCCCAGCCTTCAACAAATGCAGTGATGCCACCATATTTCCTAAATTTTGGTAAATCCAATTCCATATTAATTGAAATTTGAAGATGATGACCTGGCATTGCTTCATGAACTGTTAAAACTTCAATTTCATATTTAGGTCTTACTTCAGGTCTATATAAATTCACATAATAATAACCAGCCCTCGAACCATCAGCAGCAGGTGGCTGGTAATAAGCGGTAGTTGTATCAGGAGCACTTTCCATAGGGATCGGCCTTATTCCATATGGAATCGAAGGTAGATTATTAAATAAATTAACCAATTCAGGATCAATCCTCTTTGCAGTTGCTAGGTACTCAGTTAACAGATCCTCCGAGTTATCAAAATAAAATTGCGAATCAGATCTTAGGTACTCAAGAAATTCACGAAATGATCCTTGCCAGTTCACTTCTTCAACTATTTTCATCATTTCAGCTTTAATTCTTTTTACTTCATTAAGACCTATTTGATGAATCTCATCTGGATGAAGATCGGTTGTTGTAAAATTTTTAGCTAACTCTTCATAATATTCAGCGCCATTAGGTATATTCTTAATACCAATAGAATCTCTACAATTAGGTAAATATTCATTTTTAAAAAAATTATATAAATTCAAATAGGCGGGCATTACTTTTTCTTCAATTACCTGCAAGGCCTCTGCTTGGAGAGCCAATCGATCTTGTTGATTTATAGAAGAATGCATTTCATCAAACGCTTTATAAAATGAACTGCTCTTTGGGTCTGTAAATGCTTGAGATGATATTTGGTCTAAAACTCTTTGCATTAAAATACTAGGAGGCATTACTCCTTCATTAATACCCTCTTTAGCAATTTCTATATGCCCATTAATATAAGTATCAATATTATTAAGCCTAATTAACCAGTCTTTATAATGCTTAACTTCTCTTAGAGGTAAAGTTTCAGCAGATTCGTGTTGAAGCTGAATTCCTCCTCGATGACTAAAAGGCAATAAATAAGATTTATATTTAAAAAGCTCTATAGATTTTATATATTTGGCTTTAAAGAGTTCTAAATTTAGATTTGTTTCATCTGAGAAATCTTGATTATCAAGTTTATTTAAGAAATCTAATACTTGTTTATTATGCTCATAATTATCATGAATTTCAGATAATGAGTATTCAGGCCATTTATCATTATTCTTTAAATCACCCATATTAGAAGCATATAGAGGATTCTTATCTATTCCTCGTTGCCATTCAGACTCTAGGATTTTTATAAAGTTTTGCTCATCAGAACCTTTGCTACAGGAAATAAGAGCAAAAGAAATAAAAAGAATATATAGAAAATTTTTCAATTTACATATTTGGGTAATTTGGTCCACCTGGTCCTTCAGGCGTTACCCATTTAATATTTTGCGCAGGGTCTTTTATGTCACATGTTTTACAATGAACACAATTCTGAGCATTAATCACAAATTTATTTTCACCATTTTTTTCAACAACCTCATAAACCCCAGCAGGGCAATAACGTTGAGCTGGCTCATCATACATTGGTAAATTTTTTAAAATTGGAATTGAATCATCCTTTAGCTGAAGATGGCAAGGCTGATCTTCTTCATGATTAGTATTTGATAAATATACAGAACTTAATTTATCAAATGAATAGACCCCATCAGCTTTAGGATAGTCAATTTTTTTAGCTTTACTAGCCTCTATCAGTGATTCATGGTCTGGTGTTGGATGGTTAAGTGTAAAGGGTAAATTACCTCTAAATATAAATTGGTCTATAGCGTTAAATGCTGCTCCTATTAAAGCTCCGAATTTATGAAAGAAAGGACCAAAGTTCCTGGACTTATATAATTCAGTGTAAATCCATGAATTTTCAATTAATTTATTATATCCCTCTTCATCACTTGGATTATTTAATTGATTAAAAATATAATCACCAGCAATTATTCCAGACTTCATAGCAGTATGAGAGCCTTTAATTTTAGAAAAATTGAGCATCCCTGCATTATCTCCAACCAATAATCCTCCAGGAAATTCCAATTTTGGCAATGACTGTAAACCACCTTTAATTAAGGCCCTAGCACCATAAGTTATTCTTTGACCGTCTTTTAAAAACGCTTTAACAACAGAATGAGTTTTCCATGTTTGGAATTCATCAAAAGGGCTTAAGTGAGGATTTTTATAATCCAAGGGTACAACATAACCAACATAGACTTCCTCGTTCTCACCATGATAAAGATATGAGCCTGATGGTGTATCAAAACTTGTAGGCCATCCATTAGTATGCATAACAAGACCTGGTTGATGCTGTTCTTTAGGTATTTTCCAGACTTCTTTAAAACCTATACCATAATGTTGAGGATCTTTACCTTCATCTAAATTATATTTAGCAATTAACTCTTTTCCTAAATGACCTCTACAACCTTCTGCAAATATTGTATGTTTTGCTCTAATTTCTATTCCTGGTTCAAATCCGCCTTTTTCAGAACCGTCCATAGCTATACCCATATCACCAGTTTGAACGCCTGCAACTTTATTATCTTCGTATACAACTTTACTAGCTGGAAAACCTGGAAATATCTCAACGCCTAAGTTTTCAGCCTGTTCAGCTAACCATCTGCATAAATTACCTAAACTTAAAACATAATTACCATGGTTATTCATTGGAGGCATCACAAAGGCAGGAATAGGGAAGGCTATTTTTTTAAACAGAAATTTTAATTTGTCTTTAGTTACTGGTGTATTTAAAGGGGCCCCTAATTCTTTCCAGTTAGGTATAAGCTCATCCAAAGCAGTAGGTTGAAATACATTTCCTGAAAGAATATGAGCTCCAACTTCAGAACCCTTTTCTAATAAACAAATAGTATAGTTAGAATTGTTTTCTTGATTTAGTTGAGCAAACTTAATAGCTGTTGATAATCCTGCTGGCCCTCCACCAACAATAACAACATCGTATTCCATTACATCTCTTTCCATAAGAAATTTCCCTTATAAATTCTATGAAACTTTAACTCAAAATATCTTAAATTTATATCTTTAGATAATTATCAAAAAACATTACAATTATACAGTTTTAAAACCTTCAATAAATCAAACTGAGGAAAAAATGAAAATCTTAGTTCCAATCAAAAGAGTTGTAGATTACAACGTTAAGGTCAGACCAATGTCAGATCAATCAAATGTTGATCTAAATAATGTAAAAATGTCTGTTAATCCGTTTTGTGAAATTGCTATAGAAGAAGCTGTAAGGCTAAAAGAATCAGGTTCTGCTTCAGAGGTAATTGCTATTACTGTAGGGAAACAGGATTCCCAAGAGCAATTAAGAACAGCATTAGCTCTTGGAGCTGATAGGGCTATATTGGTTGAGTCTGAAGATTTAGTTGAACCTTTAGTTATAGCAAAGGCTCTTGCTAAAGTATGTTCTGATGAAAATCCTGATTTAATAATAATGGGTAAACAAGCTATTGATGGTGATAACAACCAAACTGGTCAAATGCTTGCAGCATTAATGGACTATTCCCAGGCAACAAATGCATCAGAAGTAAAATTATCTTCAGATTCTGCAGATGTCACAAGAGAAATCGATGGCGGCCTTCAGACGATTAAAATAACACTTCCAGCAATTGTAACGACAGACCTTAGATTAAATGAGCCAAGGTATGCATCTTTGCCTAATATAATGAAAGCAAAGAAAAAAGAACTTAACGTAATTAATCTGAACGACATGGGGTTTGATACAAGCTCTAGAACTGAACTTCTTTCAGTTGAACTTCCTGCAGAAAGAGATGCAGGGGTTATTCTTGAATCAGTTGATGATCTTATAGATAAACTTAAAAATGAAGCAAAGGTAATATCATGAAAATCTTAGTAATAGCTGAACACGACAATACAAGCTTAAAAGGCTCAACTAATTCCACACTAGCAGCTGCAAAAGAAATAGGTTCTGATATAACTCTTTTAGTTGCAGGTCAATCATGCTCAGAGGTTGCTAATGAAGGATCTACTCTTGATGGCGTATCTGAA
>CABXPU010000014.1 GCA_902514105.1 uncultured SAR86 cluster bacterium | reverse complement strand
GCCTTAAAGATGTCCCAAAGGACTCTGGATCTTTAGTTATTGCAGGAAGAGTTAATATAATATATATACCCCATCTATTACCATAGAGATATGAAAATTTTTAATCTAAACCATTATGTCATTTGAAGAGTTAAGATTAATTATTGTTGTTTACACTTCAGCATTATTACCAATTTATATAGTTCTTAAGCATAAAGATTCTCTGCCTAGCTGGGTGCCAACAGTTTATATAGGAGCATTTATTGTTTGCGCTCTTGGATGGGAATTATGGTTTACCTATGGATGGGTTGATGGGGACTCGGTTGATATAAGGCGTTCAGCTGTTTTAAATCAGTGGTTACCTAAACATATCAATTGGACCTTAAATTCTTTAGCTGATGCTGGCACAGTAACTTTAGGTGGTTTGTGGTTAATGTGGCGACATGCAAAAAAAGATTTTAATATTTTTATAAAATGGAGTTGGTCAGCCTTCTTAGTGTTTATGATTTGGTGTATTGGATTAAACATTCTAGTAGAGATGTTTCTATATCATGATCAACTGTCT
This sequence comes from uncultured SAR86 cluster bacterium, assembly GCA_902514105.1. GTDB lineage: Bacteria > Pseudomonadota > Gammaproteobacteria > Magnimaribacterales > D2472 > MED-G78. Next base: position 17,374 of record CABXPU010000014.1, on the reverse strand, counting down.
GTAGGAAAAGATTTATCTTGGGCTCCGTTATCTCCATTGGGGCCATACATCAATCCGTTGTTGTTTGAGTTCAATGGTCGAAGTTTAATGCTGCAAAACCAAATACCTTGGCTTTTGCTTCCAGCGCTTATCTATAAATCAATTATTTTATTAAATAAAAAATAGGGTTTAGATACTAAAAGTTTTTTTATTATTTTGTGCTTTCAAGAGCGTCCCTAGCGCAGGTTAACCTTGCTGAATTGTATTGCGCATCCCAGTTATCATCAGAATAATTTCTATCCATTAAATCTAGTATCTTATATATATGGACCATGCCATTATCTCTATCCCATTCAAATGCTTTATCTAAATGGTTTAAATTTAAAGCGCTAGTCTCTTGAGAAGAATTAGGGATGATTTCAGACTCTATTAAATTTTTAATATCTCTATCATCTTGGGATGAATTAAAAATAATTAATTTTTTTTCTTTAGTAATTGGTGATTTTTGAAATTTCTTATATAAATCTTCTACACATTTATCAAAATTATGAAAAGGTACAGATCGGGCTATCATTATTGCTGCTTCAATTTCAGAGTTTGAGTAATCTTCTACACCATAATCATAATTGGTACCTGGGTGTTCACGATTGTTATCTTTAGCTAAGTCGCCCCAAAAAAGCTCTGGGTTGTTTACTACAGTTTCGGCTAATTTATCTGTTATTGGTTTTGTAATCCTACCATCAGAAATTACTCCAAGCATAATAATTAGGAAAATGCTTAAAACAACTATTTGAATACACCCTGATAGAGCTGACTCTTCCTCCTCTCCAGTTTCAATGTTATTGGGTTCATCAATCACTTAGAATGATTTTATTAAGGTTTTAATATTAGAAAGCATTGAAGGATTTTGCTTAAAACTTTTTATATCCTCATTGGGCTTATTCCAGTCATGAGCGGAATCGGTAAAAAAATTAGAATCTATTTTAAGCCAACTCGAGTCTTCCAAGGTCCCAGCTTTTATAAATACTATATGTGATAATTCTTTGGTATAACTTAATATTCCTGATCCACAATTTGCACAAAACCCCCTTCTAACATGAGATCCTGATGATCCTTTTACTTCATAGTATTTAGGCTCTCCTTTTATATCGATATTTTTTTTAGCTATAAAAATAATAGTAGCTTTTCCGGAGCCTGTGGATCTCTGGCAATCTTTACAGTGGCAGTGATGAGCTGAAATAATCTTATTTTGATTAAATGAATATGAAATCTCACCGCATTGGCATGATCCTGATTGGCTATTATTTGAATCAGACATTTATTAAAAAATTCCCCACTTTCTTCCAAAAAATCCAACAACTATTCCTATTAATAGACAAATGATCGTCACTCTTGTTGTAGATAATTTTTTCATAATTCTTCTTTTAGATTTAATTCTATATGGTTTTCAGAATAATTCTAGAATCATACACCTTAATGAACCACCGCCGATATTTTCTATATTATTAAGGTTGCAGTGTAGGATTTTTGAATAATGACTATGAAGCTCTTTTATGTTTTTATTTGCATAATTTTTATAAGCCCTGGATGACATTAATAAAATTACATTGTTGTCTTTATCTCTAACCTCTAGTGAATTTCCACAAAAATTCTTTATTTCATCTTCACTTAACTCAATAATCTTATGATGCTTCTCTAATGCTGAAATAACAGTTTTATTGTCTTTGATTAGATTAGAAGCAATGCATGCAATACCTGATCCTATGAACATAAGAACATTGGTGTGATAAACAGATTTTTTATTTAATGAGGCCTCAAAAGTAATTAGCTCATACCCTCTATTCTTGGACCACTCTTTCGCTACTTTGTATGAAGATCTTGGTGATAAACACATATAGGCGATTTTATTAATCCTATCAAGCACTAGGGACCCAGTTCCTTCAAGGAAATTGTTTGTTTGCTCATACAAAGAGTAATCATCCTGTAATCTGTATAGTTGTTTTAGATGGTCTATGTTTTCTCTTGATCTCTCTAACCTTCTGTTTGGGTTATACATACTCCCCAAATCCATAGTTTTATCCTCATAAGTGATAACCCAGTTATTTGGAAAAATTCCATCGAGGCATTCTTTTGGGCTTTCAATGACTGAATAATTAATATTATTGGCGCTTAATAGATTTTGTAATGTCTTATGTTCTTTTAATGCAGCTTCTAATGGCTCTTGATTAAATATATTTTGTTGAAAGGTATTTGTATCTGCAGACTTTGGATCAAATCCAAAAGCTAATGGCTTTATAAGTAAAAGATTGTCTGCCGATTGAGCCAATGATGTGATTAGGTTGTTCTCTTCATTGAGAAATAAAACATAACTAATGCATATAAAAACATTGGTAAATTTCCAGCCTTTCCAGGCGGAACTGATATGTAATACTCAGGTGTTAATGGGTGCAAGGTTCCAGTTGTCCATCTAAAAATTATATCTAAAATTACTATCAACCATAATATTGATAAAAGCGATCTATATTTAAAAAAATATAACTACAAAAAGTATGGATATTAATAATTGGGAAGCGCCCCATAATGAAGCAAACATATAAACAAGATTATTAGGATCAATGTTATCAATCATTGGTAACTCAATAATATTTCCAATAACAACCAAACCTGCATCATCAAATGTGAAATGAACTATTGATCTAAAAAAATATAAAAGCAAAATCGGATACAGGCCTATAACAGCTACTTTTGAGCCTAGGTAATTATTATCTGCTACATCTGGCAATAATTTATTCATTCTCTAATTCTTCACAGTCTATTAATACAGTGGCCATTTGTGTATCAACCTTGGTACATTCTAATTCTGATACTTCTTTATCTGGGACAAAAAAATAAATAATTAAAACGAAAAATAAGCACCCATAAATAACCCAATTAACCCAATTATTCATATTTGATTTATTCATAAGCTCTATGTATTAAGTAAATAATTTAAAGATGACATATCCTATAAAGGGCGGAATAACTATATGAAGTATAAGAGGGATGCCTAAAATTTTTGTTTCAGATAAATATCTATACATAGACGCTATCTTACAGCATAGGTTTTTATTTACACATAGACTGTGTCAGAATAAATAATGGTTGGAGATATATCAGAAGGTAAGGCGTATTGGTGTTGGTTGAACGAACCTGATACCAAGTATGTCCCACAATGGTCATTACGATTCGTTCCACTAACAGACTTTGAGCAGAAGTTCTTTGTACACAACAGCTACAATACAAGGACAGAACAAGAGGATGGAAAGGATATTGGCATATCAGTTCTAATGAATAGAAGAGTTAAGGGCATGGATGGTGAGGTCTTAAAGAAGCCATTATTATTTGATAAAGATAAAAAGCCACTAGGACTTTATGAGGAACTACCCAATGGTTCTAATGTAAAAGTTAAATATAAGTGTTGGGAGAGAACGCATCCATTTACTAATGAGGTTGTTAAGGGAATAGATTTAATAGCAGTTATGCTTTTAGATGAAACACCATCTATGTTTTAAGTAGACAATATTTTCTTGCTTCTGGTTCATTGCCAAAAAATTCAAGTGCTAACTCCATACAACTATCTAATTCAGTCTTTGAACTAACATTAACAATGTTGTTATGTTGGCTAGTTAATCCAAGATATATTGCTAAAGCAATAGCTAATAATCCTATTAATGTTTGATAATCTTTAATCATAAGCTCTATCTTACAACATAGGTTCTTCTAAGCCTAAGCACCGAGAAGGTTGGAGAGTTTCGATCTTTTCTTAGTCATAGTGGTTTTCTATTCAACGTATTTAGAAATAAAGATATCATGATGATCTGGATATTTAACTTGGCAATAATTCATAGTTCCATAAGCACATTTATCACCTAAACCTTCTTCTCCACAATAAGTAAGACGTTCATCCCAACACTCAGTAATAACATTTTCAGCTTCTTCTGAGGTTATAACAACTCCATTTTCTTGGTCTGAATATTCAATAACAAGCAGAACTGATAAACATAATATTATGGCTATATAAATAGGATCATTTTTTCTAGGTGCTTTAGTTATTTCAGACTCATTATCTTCTTTTGTGTACATATCTTTAGCCATCTGTTTATTTGCCTTGTTTTTATATGCATCTGTAAATGGATCATCTTTTGTAGTATTAGCATCTTCAACCTTTGCAGCTAAATCTTCAACATTATCATTACCTAATTCACCTCTCCACCATTGTCTTGGTAAAACTATAAAAATTCCATAAAGCATAGGAATAACCAACCACCCAAGTAGCCACAATAACTCATACCAAGTAAGCCAATCTGTCATTAATAAAGTATAGACTAAATAAAGGTAAGCCTACCAACTATTGAACTGGAGAGAGCAGATGTTAGTAGGCTTGGTTTCTCAATATTTTAAAACTTCTTTTTTTGTTGAGCAGAAGTTGATGCGCAACTAGATATCATGACTACAGAGCTTAAAATTAAAAGGTAATTGAATATTTGTTTCATAACTAGTTCCAGAGATTACTAAGATATTATCTTGCCATAATCACTTATAAAAACAAAATAGTTCCCTATTCTCACTAACAAATAAGTCATTTTTTCTTGTTACTATTATTTTTTATAAAAGATAAGTATATTAATTAAACGTAGATCTAATTAAACATGGCAAAGAAACTTAAAAGAATTGAAATTAATGAAAAGGTTGGTCCTGGAAGAGTAAGAGCTTCAAGAACTGGTGGTATTAATGCGTCAACTAGTCCAATTAAGGGATTTACACTTAACACTAAGCACGGCGCTCGTGTATCAAAGACTTTTAAAGGTTTAACTCTAGGTTTGCAAAACTTTAACTCTGTAGTTAGGGGTAGATGGTCAACAAAAAAAGAAGGTTTAAATGTTAATCTGTCTAAGTCCGGTTTTTCAGTTTCAGCTAAAAATTCATTGGGCACTTTTAATTTTAGAAACCCTAAAAGATCATCTGCAACTTTTGCAGGAATCCAAGTAAGAGGTAAAAATGCTGCATGGATTGCTTTGCTAGGCTTTGTATTTGACCTTGCAATAATACTAATCAAATTATCTATATTAATTATAAAAAGAGGTGTTTTAATAGCTGCATGGGCCATAGTAACTTTATGGGATTTGTTAAAATTAATAGGTTCAACTACTATATTTTTAATAGTAGATTTACCTAAACAATTTAGGAAAGATTCATGAAAGATTATTTATATAAAGAACTCTCAATGGCGCCTGATAGCCCAATCACCAGATTAACAAAATTTATATATTTTTTAATTCTGTTTAGTGTGATTAGTGTAGTGCTTGAAACAGAACCAATGATTGCAGCCGGAAGAGAAAGCTTATTTCTTAGACTTAATTATTTCTTTGGAATCATTTTTTTAGTTGAGTATGTAGCAAGACTTTATGCTATTGGTTTAGATTCTAAATACAAAGGCATTGGAGGAAGAATTAAATATATCTTTTCTTTTTATGCGTTAATTGATCTTATATCATTCTTACCTTTTCTAATCTTTCCTGCAGCTAATGAATCATTTTTATTAAGATTCTTAAGAGTATTTAGACTATTTGGTCTCTTAAAAACTAGCAAACATGCTCAGGGATTGATTTTGATTGGTGAGGTTGTTAAAAGCAAAATGTATGAGCTCCTTTTTTCAATATCAATTACCTTTGGAGTAATATTTATTTCAGCTGCATTATTATATTTAGCTGAAGGTTCAATTCAACCAGAGCAATTTGGTAGTATACCGAGAGCTCTTTGGTGGGCCTCATCTACCCTAACAACAATAAGCTATGGTGATGTTATACCTATTACAGTTATAGGAAAGATATTAACTATGATTATCACCATTGCCAGTATTGGTATTGTTGCAATTCCTACAGGAATCCTTGCAGCAGGATTCTCTGAGGCTATGGCAAAGGAAAAGGAAAATAAATGAAAAGATTATTTTTAATTATAGGCTTACTGCCAATTTTATTAGCCAGCTCTGAATATGAAGAATTTGATTTGATTATGGCTCAAATCAAAAAAGATATTAGCTATTCAGATGCTGAAGTAGAAAAAAAGAAAGAGCTTTTTCAGGAGGAATATCAAACCATTGCTATTCCAGGGATTGCAAAGCTTAGATTCTCAGATCTAACCATTCATGAAAAGATTGTTGGTTTTCCTGCTGAGGAAGAAGCATTAATAATTTCTACTAATAGTGCAAGGGTTACTGGTGAGTGGGATTATACAAAGCCACATATTTACCTTATTGAAAAAAAACCTAGTGGATGGGAAATCGTTCTAAAACATGAAATTACTTCATATTCGTCAGCTCTGTATAGTTCATGCAAGACAAATGAAGTAGGTCTTTATCTTTGCACAGATAAATCAGTTCAGTATTTCAAACCTACTGAATATGGAAAAGATCAGCCCTATGTTTTTCAGATCTTTCACATGGGCAGTAGTGCTTCAGGATGGGAAATATTAACCCTAGGATATGATTGGTATGGTAAAAAATTTACGAAGAGCTCTCATGACATGTCTTTTCCAGTAATACCTAATCCACCTGTAGATTAAATTAATTAATGATGATTTTTGAAAATGAATAATAAATACCAATACCTTTTTTACTTCTCATTATTTCTTTTACTACCCCTGCCCACAGAATTTTATTATTTTTCAAGAATAATAATGTGCGCTGGTTTTATTTTTGCAATGAAGGATATGCCGCCTGAGCTAGAGTATAGACAAATTAATTTGTCTGAGAGTCAGATGTTTATTTATGGAGGTCCAATCTTTTTTATAATGGCCTGTTTATATAATCCAATTTTTCCAGTATTTCTTTATGAAAGAACTGTGTGGGCAATATTAAATATTATAAGTGCATGGATGTTTTGGAGAATACACCAAGACTATAGAATATCTAAAATAGATTAAACTAAATTATTAATAATTGCCTTTAATTAGGCGACCCTTTGCATGACAATCTCTTAATATTTCCATTTTCTTCAATTCTTATTTGCATATCTACAGGATAGATATTAATTAGCCTTGTAACAGATCCTGAGTCATCAAAATTTACAAATGCATGATCAACTCCATCTGTGCTATGAAACTTTGTAGAACTTCCATCACTACCTTCTAGAGTATTTGCTTCTTTATTTGCTTTAAAAGTTATTTCTGTATTTAAATCTTCAGAAATAATTGGGTAATCGCTTCCAATATCATCCATTGGAAATCCCAACAAATCATTGCATATTAAATTTATATTATTAGGCATTCCTCCAACACCACAACTTGTAATTAAAACTGTTAAACCGAGTGATAAGAATTTATCCATTTAGTAATTTTTCTTTTTGAGATGAAAACTCTTCATCGGTTAAAACACCAGACTCTTTTAATTGAGCTAATTTAACTAGCTCATCTGCCATTGATGTTTCGGTCTTTGTAGAATCATTTTTAGTTTTGACTTCTTCCTGTTGATTTTTTAAGACCTCTGTTTGCTCTTTTATATCTTCAGATAGCTTATTAGCATTACTCTTGTTCATTGAATAAAAGATATGAAGAGGTATAGAAATAAGTAACATCCAAAACCCAAAAATTATTGCGATGAAATGAAATAATATAAAGAAAAATGTTGCCATGATAGTTTGTACTTATAAAATTATTTACTAATAAAGTTTACCAAAAATTTAATTATGTGCACGCATTTGCTCCAAAAGGTATTTTTTGAACCAAGGTAGAAGATACTGCTATATCTTCAAGATACTTCGGTATAAATTTAGATTTTCGTAAAGCTTTTTTAGTCATAGTATCTAATCTTTTGAGGTTTGAATTTTCTAAGCTATTTTCAGATAGAGATTCAATATCAATGACTTCGCCATTATTACTTAAAGAAATTTCATAATTAAAACTTATTTCTTTATTTCTAATGGGTCTAGATCTTGAGCACTCTTTAGTAAATGCATCTACAAAAGAGGTAAATTTCATTTTTGGTTGAACAATATTTAATATATTTTCAGAAAAGTTTTTATTTTTATTTTCTGCTATGGGTTCTTGTGAAGATTTAATCTCTGAAACATCTTTTTCAATACTTTGTGCAGGATTTGGTTGCGAATCACTTGCAGTATTACATATATCTTTTGGGAATTGGTCTTTTACTCTAGAGTATCCAGGTTTACCAAGAGTATATAGCTCAGTACTAACACGCTCTTGGACTTCAAGCATATTTTTTGTCCATGGGTCAGCATAAATTTGTTCTAGCTCAACAAGCCTTACAACATGAAAACATTGTGTTGGTGTCTTTTCATAACCTGGTCTTTTAATATCATCTAAATAGGAATACAACTCACTTTTAGACATTACATTATGTTGAGCTGCTTCTAGTGCTCCAGGAACTTGCATAAAAGTTGATTCTGAGTTTTTAAGCCATTGTGAGCGTTGGACAACTATAGAGCTCTCACACATTCCTATATCCAGTAGAACATCGTATGGTCTTTTATTTTCATCAGCTTCAACTGCCCAACAATAGTCGGCACATTTTGAATTAATCCAGTTTCCACTCTCTTTGCAATCTCCATCACCAGTTCCTTCTGTTGCATCTTTAAAATCTTTGAGTTCTTCATTATCCTTTTTGAGTTTTGCTATCTCGTCTTTTATGACGTCAAATGGAACTAAATCTGAATTTATTTCGCCATCTGGTATCAACAACTCAACAACTGCAGAAGCGGCAACAACATCCTCACTTGAATCTGGTATTTGATCATTAAGATTATCAATACTATCTAAAGCAAGAAGAAGCATTATAAAAAATAGAATTATTACTAACTCTGTAAGAGTCATCCCAAACAAAGTGTTTCTAGATCCGCTAGCCATTAATATCTATACTTACAGCCGGAATATAGTAGGTTTGATTTTCAAAAGTAAAAGAGTACCATTCTCTGTACCATGGGCTTGAGCTCTCATAACTGCCAACTCCCTCAATAGTTTTAATTTTACTGTCCAAGAAAATTTTATTTCTTCCGTAAATACGTCCTACATTATTTCCTGCAGCATTTCCCATCAGGGGAAATTGAAAAATAGTGCAAGGAGGCTTATCGCAGATTGTGTACCCAAATGAATCAATTTCTTGTTTTGACTCAATCCATTTTTCAGGGAATTGATCATTTGAACATTTAGGCACAACACCATCTTTAAATAAGCTTGGTCTGTTTCTAAGATCCCATTTTCTTTGAAAAATTTTCTCAACAAGTTCATCGCAAGTAACAATCCCATTGTAAGCATCGTGTTTGTCTTCAGTCATGGGAAGAGATTTATTGTCAGATAATGAATTTAAGGAAAGAATGCACAAAAAGAATATTTTAGTTCTATAGATCATTATTTTTATCTCTAATTAATTTTTCTTTAGCAGATAGTTCTTCTTTTGTTTCTATAATTTCTTTTGCAGTTTCTTTAAGAGAGTCTTGAATTTCTTTATTTCCATCAGCAATAGCTCTAGCACTTTCAAGAAGCTCATTTTGAGCAATCCTATTAGACTCTGCAAGTTCATTAGCATTCGTAATTAGAGCTTGTTGAGCATCTATCAGCATTTGTTGAGACTGACTAAGAGTATTAGCCATTGAATCTCTATTCTTTTCTAGTAATGTGCTTGTTGAAGAAACACTTTCTTCTAAAGAAGAAACAGCACTATTTACATACTCAATTGAAAGAGCAATTTTATTATTAAGGTCTTCTATCTTAGGTTCAATATTCACAGCGCTTGAAGAAAGAGATTCAAAATCAGATTTTAAGTTCTGCGATGAGGTGCCAATCTTTTGAAGGTCTTCATTAACTGTTAAAGGAATCCGAACTGCTGAATTAACATTATTATTCAGTCTTTCAACTGAAGGATTCATAGTTTCAAGGTTATTAGCAAATGATTGGAAAGTTTCAGAGATAATTTCAGCTGAAGTGTTAAGTTCTTCCAGGTTTTCATTAATTCTTTTAGAGATATCAAAAGATTTAGCGAGATGTTCAAAGTTTGTTTGTAATGGTTCTGCAACGCTTGCCATTTGAGATGAAAGCGCTGTCATTGAAGCTACTATTCTCTCTGTTTGCTCTTGAAGCTCTTGAGTTCTTCTAATAATTCTTTCTTTAAGAATGGATTCAGCATCATCTAAGCTTTGAGCAGATAACTGCAACCAAATTATTCTAATAATTAACCCTAAGATGGTAGTTGATAAAGCTAATCCAAAATTAGTTACAACCGGACGAAACTCTAAATCCTCTCCACTATTAGCTAGAGCAACCAATGAAGCTGTCATTGCTACAAGGGTAAAAATAAAACCCATGTAATAGACACTATCAGCTTTTTGCTCAACTGAGATATCACTAACATTATCATTACTTACTGTTGTTATGTAATAAAGCATCACACCAATTGGCACCAGGAGTGTTACCCATGCATTATCTAAATATGCACCTATGCCTATAGCAGCTATACCTGCAAACATAGACATACCGAAAACTTGGCTAGCGTTTAACTGTTCGTTTGTTAATCCCTTTTTCCACGGATCATTTGAATTATCATCCATCAATTAGAACCCAGTCTCTCTTTACTGCACCACCTCTATCAAAGAACCTTTCCCAAAAATTAGATAATTTAGTTGTTTGAAGCTCTTTTTCAGTTGGGTTAGCTCTTTTGGCATAAAAAACTTGCCACTGAACTCCATTTAATCTTGGTCTCATGTAAACAGTACCAGTCATCTTATCTTCAAATGTTTTCCAGTCTGTTCCTTCTCTGTAATGAGAATAATTATTAGTATTTTGGAGCATGTCTGAAACAATAAACATATTATGTTTTTTATCAGGGTGTTTTTGGAAATTCTCTGAATTAGATATTCTTATAAAGGTCTCCATGATTGGGCTCTTGCCTTCTGAAGCCTCAAGTAAGCTCTCAATAGCTGTTGCAAACTTTGTAATAAATTCATTGTAATCTTCTTTTAAAAACTCAGGATTTTCAATCCATTTGTTGGCAGTTTGAAAATCTTTTGGGACGCAAAGCTCAGCTACAGGGGTTAAACCGTCTGGCGTATCAACAGCTTTCTGATCAGTAACATACAACTGAATAAGATTTCCTTCATCAAAAAAGTCTAAAGCCACCCTTCTATTTTTAGTATTAGGCTCTTTTCCTGCCAGCCATAGATTAAAAGATGTCTTGATGTCTGTAACTTGTTCAGTTGAATACTTTTGTGACTTATCAAATATTATTGCAGTAACAGCATTAGGCCCATTTTTAATTGAGCAATTGTTTGCATCTAGCGGGTTGCTGTTAGTATCAAAGAAATAGAAACCAAAGCCACCAAGACCAAGAATAGCTACTATGCCAATTATTCCAAGCATATCCTTTTGTTTCTTTTTCTTTTGTCTAACTGATTGAATCATACTTTCTTAGATTATTTAAAAAGTCTATTTTAATTGCTTCAAGTTCTTGTCGTTCTTGCGACCACTGAGCAGTCTTACTTTGAAGATCAGCAGAAATCTTATCAATTTTAGAGTTTAATCCTTCCAGTTGTTCGTCCCTATTGTCTCTATCCCATTCCAGAACTGGTTTATCATTAAAGTATGCAGGAGCAGCATCATCTCTATACTCTATATTTGTATTTCTGTAGGAGCCTATGAGATCAGCAAAGACTGTTTGATAAAAATTACAGTACTTGGGATATTCATTATTAATCCTCTCTTTAACAAAGTCATGAGTAGATCTTAATGTTGTAGCATCCTGACCTAAATCCTTTATTGCATTGTCGCCACGAGCTAGATAATTATCATAATAACTTCCTGCATTAGCTTTTAGATCATCAACTTCGCTATGCAATTCATCTAAAGCAGATTTTAATTTCCTAACAACTGCTCCATAACCTGGATATTTATCATCAGATTTAAGCCCATCAAATAAAGCTATTAATGCAAATAGAGATCCGATGAGAACAAGCATCCATGAAGAAAAGTCTGTTAATCCAAATGGGCTATTTAGAAATGCCTGAAAACCTGTATTCATTGCATCAGTGTCGCCCTCTTCAAACATTGTTCTTACATGACCAACAGTTAAATTAAAACATGCTGTTAGAAAACTCCATGTTGCAAATCCGATTATGCCAACCGCTTTAAGCGTTTGATTTACAGACCAAGCTAATTTAGCCCAATATTTACCAACTAAGTAACCTATAAAAACATTTATACCGGATATTATTACTGCTATAGAAACACCGCCAGCCAAACCAGCTGTTGAACCCCGTGCAAAGAAAGATGCATTGATTAATGATTCAATGACTACCAGGAGAATTAATATAAAGTAATACCACCAAAGAGAATCAGGATAATCTGCATCTCTAGTTATATTATTAATGTCTTTAAATTCATTAACTTCGTTTTTAAAAGATCTTACTCGGGAATTTGCATCTGTAATTATTGGCTCATAACTTTCTAAGTCTTCATCTAGCTTATTTTTAAATTGAGATTTAATACCATCTAGAAAATTTAATTTCTCATTTGCTCTTGCGGCATTATTTTCTAATGAATCTAAATGGCGAGTTATATCAGCAGTTCTGTCAGTTATTATCTTTTTAAATCTAGTCGTGAGCTTGTTTTGAAAATCATCAGGGGTCTGAGCTGCTGATGCTGGTGAATTTTTTTCACCCATCTCTTTTGCTATGGCTTTTACATCAAAGTGCTCTAATAAATCTTCATAACTAATAATAGACCAATCAGAAAATACTTTTTCTACACCTGACAGTTTAGGTTTTATAGTAAATAAGTTTTTAAGCCATGAAAACATCTGTTATTCCTATTCTTCAATTACGAATATTTTAATAGGTAAATCATACCTATTAATTACCCGCATCATTTCATTATAGTAATCTTTTCTACTTTTAGCTCTTTTAATAAATAAAATAGCAGCTTTCTTATCTGTAGATTCTGCGTAATGAAGTGCCTGGCCAATGCCCTCCTTCCATTTGTAGTCGTATTCTGCCTCTATGGCATATTCCTTAGTTAAACAGTCTACATAAGTACCATCTTTAGTTCTAAACTCATCATCACCGCCAACATTGGCGCACCAGACCTTATTAATATCGCGTTCTGCTGAATACGCAGTTGAAGATATTATTAAGAGAGATAATGTTAAAAATTTATTCATTACATAAGCCTTCTTTGATTATCCTTTCAAAAATATCACCATCACTAAACGAATACTCTACTTTATTACGGGGCCAACTTGCATTACTTAATGAATCCCAGCAACTCTTTAGAGAATCCATATTATAATTTTTTTCATGAACGATAATTCCGTTTTCTTTTATTTCCTCTAAAAAGAAATAATCAGCATATATTTCTTTAAATTCAGGGTGCGTCATAAATACATGGATGCTAGAACCGATACTTCCTCCAGATCCTAGCTCATAAACAGAATATTTTTCTCTAGAACTTTTATTAGCACCACTGAAAGAACCCCTAAATAGTGCGGTATATTGCCAATTATTATCATACAAAAACTCTCTTTCAAACCATAATAAAGATTTATTTTTGCCAGAGGAGTCTGTGACTATAAGAGAGCTTGTAAAACAGTAGTCTACCCATTCACCTTCCAAGTTCCAGGGGCTTACATCAACTGTAGTGAATAGATAATCATCAATCTGCTTATGACTGTATTTAATTATTGGTGGTTCTTGTATGTCGCATTCCGGCTCAGATAAAACTAATGGCGAAATTAACGATAATATTAAAAATAATCGCATATTATGCTATATCTAAACCAATTAAATAAATAAAAGCACCTATTAAATAGGCTACAAAAATATACTTTATAAGCTTTGCATTGCCTTCAGATATTTTTGGTCTTAGATAAACATACCCAAGGGAAATTAATAAAAAGAAAAATCCTTGGATTAGTATTTTTGAAGTTGTAAATTCCATTCCTTAATAATGCCATATGGGTTTGTATAAATAAAATACATTGTTTAGGATGGGATATGAAATTAGCTTTATTTTTTTTAAAATATTCAGGTATTTGTACGACTGTTGGTTTGAGCATAGTGTCTCTTAGTGACAAAATTAATGGCTATTTTGAACAATTACCATTTACATGGGCTTTTCTTGCTGCTTGTGCAACATACTTATTTCATGAAGGATATAAGAAATATGAATGGGAAGATGATTATATGTACTTATTATCTAAAACAACTTTAAAGAAAATTTCTTCCAATATAAAAAAATCTAAAAGTAAGATGAGGGACGAATTAAACGATGAATAAAATACATACTTTAATGATGATTGAAATATCCAATGCGTCTAATAACTTTAAAGGAAACAAATAAGATGGATGTAGGAACAGCATTAGTAATAATTAATTTAACAACTCTAATAGTTATAGTTATAGCTGTAATTAGGCACTGGTAAATATGAGATATGGCTATTACTAGCACAATAGGTTTTCTATTCAACGTATTTAGATATAAAGATGTCATGATGATCTGGATATTTAGCTTGGCTTTAGTCCTAAAAATATACTATATCTCATAATCATATCTTCACATTCTGCGATACTGCTATCTATTGAGATCAGTGTTTCTTTATTATTCTTAAGTGCATTTTCTACTTTTTGTATTTGCTCTAATAATTCAGATTTGGAATATTTGTAATCACTACTATTACTCCAATTTATAAAAACTTTAAGACTATTCTTAAAACTTGCTCGTGACCTTAAAAAAATTTTCTTTTTATTTTTAAATTCATCTAATGTTTCTTGAAACCAGAGATAGTCATTAATTTTTTCTTGATCAATCAGTATGGGAAAAATTTCAGTCTGTCTCATTTTGTGACTATGTTTGTATGAAATTTTTGTAAGGTTAAGCACTAAGCATTTCTCCAATACTCTAAAGTAGTTTCATTGATTTTACTGTCTAAAGATAATTTTATTACACATTGATAGAAATTATCTGCTTCATTATTACTTACTAGCAATCTAAGGCATTCAATCACTCTCGTTACTCTTAATTGATTATGATCATAATTAGATTTCCAATGATTATTTCTTTTTAAAAAAGATAAAAACCACTTAGAAGATTTTATAAGATTTTCTTTTATTTTATTATTATCTTTTAACTCAACAATAAGTTCATCATTATCCAGATAGTATCCATGAAAAACTGACTGACTTTTTTTATTAAGTGGAAAAATTAATTGTATAAAATCATGATTACTTTCTATTTCACCATCAGTGAACTGCCAAATATCTTGAATCATCCTACCTTTATAGTCAGGTTCTTTTTCAAGCAAAAACTTTTTAAAATTCATCAACGTGTTCTTGGTCTACCAACATTGGAAATAATTCACTCTGTCTCATACTAAAATCTATTCTTTCTGCATTCTGATGCAACTTCTTTTTTCTCATTTTTATAGTTGATGACAGTCCCCTTAAATGACACATCAATTTTATTTATTACAAAAGTAAAATATTCTTCCTTTTTAGAATCTGTGTAGTCATTTCCGTATGTGCCTTGTATAAAAATTTCTTTATCTGATTCATATTTAATTGCAATATACCCACTAGGCATTGGATATGATGACATATAAAACCAGATATACTCTCGTGAAGGTTGATTTGGATCATAAACATATGGATTAGATCTAGTTCCATTTCTCTGTTGAAAGGTAAAATCATAATCCCAACCAGTTTTAAATGTTTCGTTATTGCAAAAGTAGTAATCAGTTGCTACATAGCTTAAAGAATATAAAGGAAATGAAAGAATTACACCCACAATTGCTAAAAACTTTTTCATCCTTCATCCCCTAATTCAGCCCATTGCCAGGATAAACCATTGTCCTTAACGTTAGCGGTTATTAAAGTATCTATTTTTTCTATCTGTTCATTGATTCGTTTTAGAAGAATGGTTTGGTCTTCATAACTCTTGCCAGCTTTTTCAAGACCATAGACTCTTAATTGGACTTCTAATCTATTAAACTCAGCAACCTCTTTTAAATGCTTAAGTTCAACATTACTCATGATCTTTATATCATCAATTTTTTGATCCAATGTGTATTCATTCATTGTTTCAGGATCAGATGAGTTTAGGTAAATTGGTTCTCTTGGTTCTCTATTTATAAATTTCATTTCCAATCTTTTAATTTAGTTTCTCTAATCACATTCATCTCTTCATCATCAAGATCCTCATCTTGATTACGCTTATCCCATTCAGTACCTGATTCAGCATCTTCAAGGAGCTTGTCTAACTCATATCCTTCTTCAATTAGTTTTCCTATATCAAGAGGTGGTTGCTTGGCTTCCCATCTTCGAAAGGCATCTCTTCGTTGTTTTCTTAAACGTTCTAATAATTTCTTCATTAGAAAAGTATACCAAAATCTTGATGGCCTTTAGAAAAGCCTGGAGTAAAAAGGTAAGCCCACCAACTATTGAACTGGAGGAAGAACTAAAAGTGGACTTTGAGCAATATATCCCTAAAATAGTGAGCTGATTTTACTGGTTTGTAGGAAAAGTCCACATTAAGTCCACACGGGCAACTGGAACACCTCGCAAACCCGCTAGGAGAGATGGCAGAGCGGTTGAATGCACTAGTCTTGAAAACTAGCAAGGGGGCAACTCCTTCCAGGGTTCGAATCCCTGTCTCTCCGCCAGTTACAGTGAAACTTCTTCAATAAAATTATTAATAATAATATCTATCTCATTTTTATGAGTTGATAGCATGTAATGATCTGCACCTTTAATGACATGCAGTTTTGAATTTGATATAAGCTTTTCTGCGTAAATAGCCTGCTCAATATCTACATTAATATCGTCATCACCATGAATAATGATTGTTGGAACTTTTATAGAGGACAAAGGAAGATTTAAATTAGAGAATTGTTCATAATCATTATAAAAACCATCACGCCTTTCGCTAAATGGCCAGATAGTCCAGATAAGATCTTTTAATGATTGTATGTTTTTAGGGTCAGCAAGAGCTCTTGCTTGGTTATCTTTGCTGGGTAGCAAAAACTCTGCAATGGCCTTATCGCCAAGAAGATTAAGTAATAAAAATGAGAACATAGTGTCTCTATCTGATAATTCTAACCCTGCGGCGTCCTCTTCACTTAAATCTTCAGAAAAACTTACGGCCTCTAATGCAATTAATCCCAATGTTCTATCAGGATAAGCTGCTGCAAACTCCGTTGAGGATGGACCACCTCCAGAAACACCAACTGCTATAACTTTATCAATATTCAAACCATCTAATAATTCTATAAAAGCATTTGCTTGTTCTAATGGAGTTTTACCAACAGAAAGTGGTGTCCTCAAATACCCTGGCCTTGAAGGAGTTAAAACTCTATAGCTATCAG
>CABXPU010000013.1 GCA_902514105.1 uncultured SAR86 cluster bacterium | reverse complement strand
ATCAACACCAACTAAATTATCTATTGTCCAATGGTCTAGAGCAGACAGAGAGCAAAAAGCTGCTGCTGTTGTATTTGAATCAGGTATGGTAAAAATTTGCGAAAGGTAAGCAATTACATATAATAATTTTTTAGAAATTAGGAGACCCCCCCCATGAGCTTTAAAACTATTCAATATAAAAAACAAAACCGGATTGGAATAATTACTTTAAATAGACCAGATGTCTTAAATGCTTTTGATGAACAATTAGTATGGGATCTTCAAGAGGCAACAAAAGATCTTAAAGAAGATGAAGATATAAGAGTTGGAGTTATTACAGGTGCAGGGAAGGGTTTTACCGCAGGAGCTGATCTTAGTGAGAGAGAATCATCATGGACTAGTGTTGAAGATTCCCTTTTAAGAGGTTTTCTTCCTACCTTTGAAAACATAATGAAGATGCCTAAACCTGTTATAGGTTCAATTAATGGTCCTGCAGCAGGCATAGGAGCTGCATTAGCAATGGCATGTGATTTAAGAATTATGTCAGATGAAGCCTACATTTTATCTGTTTTTAGTAATATTGCTGTAGTACCAGATGGAGGCTTATCGTGGTTTTTAACTAGGTATTTGGGTTATACAAAAGCTTTCGAATATGCCATTGAGGCAAAGAAAATTTCTGCAGACGAATGTATACACTTTGGAATTGCAAACAAAAAAGTTTCATCTGATCAATTGCAATCAGAGACAATGGCTTGGGCAGAAAAATTAGCTAAAAGAGCCCCCCAATCTTTATCTAACACTAAAAAGATTATGAGAAACGCTTTAGAAAAGACATATCTAGAAACATATTCTGAAGAGGCCCATATCCAGAATGGAATTTTTGGAAATGATCAGAATAGGGAAGCAATTAAAGCTTTTCTTGAAAAAAGAGAACCTAACTTTGATTAATTAAGTTAATTTACTTAGGCCAACTATAATAGCCTCAAAAGAAGCTCTTGTTGTATTAGGATTAATCCCAACACCCCAACTAGTTTTTCCATCTTTTTCTAGTTCTATATAAGCAGCAGCTTGAGCATCTGATCCAGATGATATTGCTGATTGATGATAGTCTGATACTTTGATTTGTAGGTTCAATTCCATACAAAGACCATTTATAAAAGAATCTATCGGACCATTTCCTGATCCAGAGATTAAATATTCTTCAGAATCCATGTGCATTTTAAGCTCTAAGTTATTAACATCGTCTTTTGTAGAGGAGCTATGGCTAATGTAAGAAAAATTATTTCTAGGTTTTAAGAAGTTAGTTTCAAATATTTCCCAAATTTCAGGGCTGCTTATCTCTTTACCAGATTCATCAGCAAGTTTTTGTATCTTCTGGCTCATACTAATCTGAAGCCTTCTGGGTAATGAAACCCCATGATCTTTCTCAAGCAGAAATGCTACTCCACCTTTTCCAGATTGAGAGTTTATTCTTACTACTGCTTCATAACTTCTTCCAAGATCAGCTGGATCTATAGGCAAATAGGGAACCGCCCACAAAGGATCATTCGACTCCTTCATTGATTGGAAACCTTTTTTAATAGCATCTTGATGTGATCCAGAAAAGGCTGTAAATACTAAATCACCTGCATAAGGATGCCTTGGATGGACAGGAAGTTGGTTGCAATACTCAACCTCTCTCATTACAGAATTAATATTTGAAAAATCTAATATAGGATCTATGCCTTGAGTTAGCATATTTAAAGCTATAGTTACAATATCAACATTTCCAGTTCTTTCACCATTCCCAAATAAAGTACCCTCAACTCTGTCAGCTCCAGCCATTAAACCAAACTCTGAAGCAGCCACAGCTGTGCCTCTATCATTATGGGGATGAAGACTTAAACAAATACCTTTTCTATTTTTTAAATTACTGTCCATCCACTCAATTTGATCTCCATAAATATTAGGAGTCGACATTTCTACAGTAGCGGGAAGGTTAATTATTATTTTATGATTTGAAACATCTTTTAATATATCTACGACTGCATCGCAAACTTCTGCGGCGTATTCTAATTCAGTGCCAGTAAAACTTTCAGGAGAGTATTCAAAACTCCAATCAGTATCAGGGTTTTTTAAGGCAAGGTCTTTAATTTTCAATGCAGCCTTAGTTGCAATTTCTTTAATACCCTTCATATCTTGTTTGAATACAACTTTTCTCTGCAAAGTTGAGGTCGAATTATAAAAATGGACTATAGCTCTAGGAATACCCTTAAGCGAATCAAAAGTTCTTTCTATCAATTCATCTCTTGCTTGTGTAAGCACTTGAATATTTACGTTACTTGGAATTTTTTTTGATTCAATAAGATCTCTTACGAAGTCATAATCTGTTTGTGATGCAGAAGGGAATCCTACTTCAATTTCTTTAAATCCTAATTTACATAACAAATTAAACATCCTATTTTTTCTTTCTGAACCCATAGGTTCTATAAGAGCCTGGTTTCCATCACGTAAATCAACAGAACACCAGATAGGTGCCTGTTCAATACGTTTGCCTGGCCATTTTCTACTTTCTAATTCAATGGGCTTAAAAGCTGAATATTTGTCTATTGGGTTATCCATTCTTTAATCACTAAATGCTATTATGTTATTTATGCTTACTCCTGAAATAAAAACTAACTTTATATTAAAAGAGATTGGTATCAAAAGATATTTATTAAGATCTAAGATGCCTAATTCTTCTGAAAAAAGCTGCCATTATTATCAAAAGGGCCTAATTCTAGAATTACTTGATAAACCTTTTAATAATTTTATTAAAGAAGATCAAGATCTTATTAAAGCAATTATTCAATCAACCAAGCACGATAAAGGTAAAGAAGTTTATGAGACAGTCTTCTTTTCTTCGTCAGAAGAGCTTCAAGGGAAGATAAATAACTTATCTACATTAAAGTTAATAATTAGTTTTGGAGATGCATCGCTTGGGCTAGAATTTAATTCAGAATCCATAAACGCACCATCTATCAATGAATTAAATGAAAAAAAAGAGTTAAAGAAAGATCTCTGGGTCGAGATAAAACATACATTAAATTTATAGATAAAAATGTTTAAGATTTCATTAATGGATCAATCTGACTTGGAAGAAGCCTTTAAAATTGAACAAAAAATTAATCCATCTCCTTGGTCAAAAGAGAATTTTTATTCATCTTTAGAGGTTGGCCATAATTCATTGATATGTAAAGTTGATCAACAAATAGTTGGTTTTATTATTTTTTCAACAATAAAGAGAGAAAGTCATTTATTAAATATAGCTGTATTACAAGACTATCAAAGATCTGGTGCTGGGAGTTTATTAATGGCGTCCATGATGCGGCAGTCTAAGGTTATGGGGTCTGAAAAAATATTTCTAGAGGTCAGATCTAACAATAAAAATGCTATAAGTTTTTATAAGAAGTTTAATTTCATACAAGATGCTATTAGGGCTAATTATTATTTAGGAGAAGATCCAGATGATGCAGTATTGATGAGTTTAGATATTTAATTTAAAGAAGCTCTTTAATGCTTGATTCAATATTTTTGGGTTCTGACTGAGGACCAAAACGATTCACTACATCTCCATCTTTATTTATTAAGAATTTAGTAAAATTCCATTTGATTTGCTTAGTGCCACCAACTCCTGACCTTTTATTTTTAAGAAAAGTATAGAATGGATCTTCTTTAGACCCATTTACATTAATTTTATTTAGAATTTTAAAAGTAATACCATATTTTGTATCACAAAATTTTTTAATCTCCTCATTGCTTCCAGGCTCTTGGAGTGCGAATTGGTTACAAGGAAAACCTAATATCTCAAAATCCTTATTTTTATATTTTTTATATAATTTTTCTAAACCTTCATATTGATAAGTAAGACCACAATAACTTGCAACATTAACAATCAGAAGGACTTTATCTTTATATTCTGACAATGAAACATCCTTAAGGCTTGAATCTTTTACAGAAAAATCATAAATACTTTTCATATCTTTTTATAGGAATATTAAATTTCTCGTTATTATATATAATTCAGTTATAAAATTTAAATATAGCTTATGGATCAAATTGATTTTGTTTGGAAAAAATTTGAAGAACTATCTTTAGATGATTTATACGCAATTTTAAATCTAAGGCAGCAAGTTTTTATAGTAGAACAAGATTGTCCTTATATAGATGCTGATTATTCTGATCAAGAAGCATTTCACCTCCTTGGCTATGCTGAAAATAAATTAATAGCATACTTAAGGGCTTTTCCTCCAGGCATCAAATATTCAACCTCATCAATAGGAAGAATTATCACTGCTATTGAATATAGAAATGAAGGCTTAGGTAAGAAGATAACACTAGATGGGGTGGCTTTCCTTCAAAAGATTTTTCCCGACAATGATGTTGTTATTTCTGCTCAACATAGGTTGCTGGGTTTTTATCAAGATCTTGGTTTTATCGAAAGAGGTGACGTCTATTTAGAAGATAATATTGATCATATAGAAATGTGTCTAGAAAGCCCTAAGAAATGATAGAATGACATCTTTATATTTGAACTTATTAATAAAAATAAACTCTAAATAATATGTTAAAAAAATTCTTATCTATTTCTTTAATTAGCTTAGTATTAATTAGCTGTGGCGGCGGCTCCACTAATGAGCCTGTAATAATAGAGGTTACGTTAGAGTCAAGTTCAGAAACAATCCAATACAATGAAACATATACATTGACCTGGACGTCAAATGCTAGTCAATGTCATGCAAGCGGTGGCTGGATTGGAGAAAAACCAACTTCGGGTTCTGAAACATTTACTGCAAAAGCAAGAGGTCCGATAGGATATGCATTAGAATGCAGGAAGAATAATTCTTTTGGTCAGGCGCAAATAACAGTTACCTTAGAAAAAGACTTTAAAGATGCTTATGATTTTAAAGACGATGAGATAACTGAACTTCTTACAATGACCTTCGAGGGTTCCTCGAGCACTAAAAAATTTACATATAGGGCAGGAAATTATAATAATGATGGCGCTCAAGATATGCTTGTAGCCATGAGAGCATCTGACCCAAAAGACAACGCAGAAGATCTTCATCCTAGATTTTTTCAAGTGCTTGGGGGAGATGAGCTAACAGTATCTGAATTAATTCTTGATGGATGCTCTTCCAGTGAGATTATTTACTTTGGAGACTTTAACCTAGATGGTTTTCAAGATCTTGTTACTCTTCCAACAAAAACAGTAAAAACTATTGCAGGAGATCCAGTGGATTCAAATATGTGCTTCTTTTTTGGATCAGAAGATGGATTGGATGCAACAAATTGGGATTCAGATAATGTTATAGATAATTCCACATCCATTGATTTAAATAATTTTGCTGTTACTTCTGTAGACCCATACGATATTAGCGGAGATGGGTATATTGATTTAATGCTATGGGCCAAAGAAGGCGATGGATCAACAGCAGGACTTCCTTTTTATATTATTGCAAATACCGCAACAAATGCTTTTGTTCAGTTATCTGCAAGTCTAGTTGACCTTGACCCTTATTTACCAAGCAATGGTTGTTCACAAGGCCTAACCTATCTTTGTGATTGGAAAGATTTATATGGAACATCACAGGTATTTTTTAATGATGATTTAGAAGTAGATTTGCTGGGATCAGCATGCATAAGCAGCGATCTATCCTCATGTACTTATACAACTTTTGTTCAAAAGTTTGAAGAGGGCAATGATTTTGATTGGTCAGTTTCTATTCCTGATGCTTTAACCCCTTCAGTAAGTTCTGGACAGTCATTTTCTAAGAAGATTCAGAATCTAGACAATAATTATGATGGATACTATGACATTATCTTACTAGAGAATGACACAAAATTTTCAATCTATGAGCGTCAAGATAGTATTATTAGCGCACAAGATAATGGCGACTTTCAATCACTGATTGGTTCATCAGTTAAATTTACAAATGAATGGATAAATCTTGATGTTGATCTAGACAATGATTTTGATTTATTGGCTCCTATAGATTGTGTTCAGCAATCTTGTTCAAATAAATTCTTTAGTACATTTGAAAAATCATCATATGATACCGATGTTTCTTCAGGTGTCGGTGATATTACCTTTGGAGCAGCTGACGGCTCAACAATAATAACTGTTACAGATGTAGATCATGATGCTAGATATGGACAATTAGTAACATTTAGTGGTGCAGAGGGTTTAGGTGGGAATATTACCGCTGAGGCTCTAAATTCTCAACATTCGATAACATCTACACCCTCTGATGATACATACACAATTGAAGTTGGAACTGCAGCAAGCGCAGATGATACTGGCAATGGCGGATCAGCTACGGTGGGCACCTATGTCGTAACTACATATATATGGACAGAAGAGGATGTAGCTTCCTCTATTAACTTGTCATCTAATACCATTGATACACTATGGCTTGATTCAAATGGAGATAACGATATTGACGTTATTTCTTTAGTTGAGTCTAAAACCCGTGTTGCCGGGACAGATATTATTCTTACCTCGACTTATACACTTTATCACCACGAAAATGATTCATTGAGATAGGTCTTATGCAAGTTGTTAGATTGGTAAAAACTTCTGATATTAAACAACTTACTCAACTAATAGACAAGGCTGGCCATGGCATGACAACCATGCCAAAAAATAAGAAAGAGTTACAAGAAAGAATAAACTGGTCTATATCATCTGCAAGCAAAAAGAGAGCTAACCCAAATAAAGATACGTATTTATTCGTTTTAGAAAATAACAAAAAAATTATAGGCATTTCTGCAATTTATACTTCTATATCCAAAGACAAGCCATCAGTTTTCTTTAAGATAGGCAAGATTAAGCTATCTTCAAAGACTTACAACTTCAAGAAAGAAGCTGAAATACTTAAATTACATTTAATTCATAAACCTTATTCTGAATTAGGAACTATTTTCATTGATCCTTCTTCGCGAGGAAGAGGAAGAGGCTCATTATTATCATTTGCAAGGCTTCAGCTGATAGCCTCTCATCAATCTAGGTTTGATAAGAAAATCCTTGTAGAGATAAGGGGATGGAAAGATAAGAATGGTAAGTCTTATTTCTGGGAATCTTTTAGCAAAGCTTTTTTTAATCTAGATTTTTTTAGCATCGATAGACTGAGTTATATAGATAATCATTTTATAACTGAATCAGTTCCAAAGTTTCCATTTATGGTTGAGCTCCTATCAAGAAGGGTACAAAAAGTATTAGGCAAACCCCATCCTAATGCCATGCCAGCTTTAAGCATGCTATCAAAACAAGGTTTTAAGACTAATGGTTTAGTAGATGTTTTAGATGGAGGTCCATGTATGGAGGTCAAAGCCAAAAGTATTCCCATAGTTAAGTCATCTAAGAAAGTAAAAGTAGAAGTTAAACGATCAGTTAATTTTAGCTGTTATGGGTTTATAGTTAATTTTTCACTCGAAAATTTTAGAGTTGTAAGAGAGAACTATAATTTGATTGGTAATACTATAGAAATTTCTCAGAAAACTGCAAAAGCTTTAGAGATATCTTCTGGCGATATGGTTAGAATAAATCCAGATAATATCTAATGAATTTTATAAATGGAAATTGGGTTGAAGGTAAGGGTAAAAGATTTAGTAGTTTAAATCCGATAGATAATACATGTATTTGGGAAGGCAATTTCTCATCAAATAGTCAAATGAAAGAAGCTGTTCAGTCAGCCCGTTCTGCTTTTATTGAATGGAATAAAAAAGATCTTAATGCGCGATTAAAAATTATCAAAAATTTTTATTCATTGCTTGAAGTAAATAAAGAAAAAATAAAAGATCTAATAAACCAAGAAACAGGGAAGGAGCTTAATGATAGCCTCTCAGAAGTCGGCGCTTCTATAGCAAAATATCAAAATTCTTTAAACGCATTTAATATCAGGACAGGAAAATCATCATCTAAAGTAGGATCAAATAAACAAGTTACAAGTCATAAACCTCATGGAGTTTTAAGTGTCATAGGGCCATTCAATTTTCCATTTCATTTACCAAATGGCCATATTACTCCTGCTTTAATTGCTGGTAATGTCGTTATATTAAAGCCAAGTGAGCATACGCCTATGGTTGCTGAGCTTATGGTTAAATTATGGGAAGAAGCCGGTATCCCGAATGGAGTTATAAGTCTTTTGCATGGCGGGAAGGATATTGTCCAAAATCTCGCTAAACACCCCTTAACGAATGGAGTCCTCTTTACAGGAAGTTATATAGCCGGAATGTCTTTAAGTAAAATTATGGGAAATTTCCCAAATAAAATTCTGGCCCTAGAATTAGGTGGAAATAATCCTTTAGTTGTCTGGAATACCAAGAAATTAATTAAAGCATCTGAATTAATCTTTGAATCTGCATTCATTTCTAGCGGGCAAAGGTGTTCATGTGCCAGAAGATTAATTCTTCCAAATAATAAGTCCTCAAGAAAAATTGTAGAGATTTTAAAAAAGAAGGTTTCTAAATTATCTTATGAAGAAAATTCAAAGAATTATTTTTATGGACCCCTTATTTCCTCTTCAGCTGTTAAAAACTTTTTAGATTTTCAAGATTCTTTAATAAAAATGGGTGGTAAATCTATTATTAAAGGAAGAAAAATTAAGTCTAAAGGAAATTATATTAGCCCCTCAATAATAGACATGTCTAATGCAAGCAAATCACACGATAATGAGATTTTTGGGCCCATGATCCAGATTCAATATATAGATACATTTGAAGAAGCTATCATTGCTGCAAACAATACCTCTTTTGGACTTTCCGCAGGCCTTATTTCTGATAAAAACTCATTATTTGATAGATTTGTAGATGAAATTTCTGCTGGCGTAATAAATTTCAATACAACAACTACAGGCGCATCGGGAGCAGCTCCCTTTGGAGGCTCTGGTTTGAGTGGCAATCTTAGGCCAGCTGGTTTTTATGCTGCTGATTACTGTGCATGGCCAGTTTCAAGCGTTATCAATAATAATTTTTAATAAATGTACAAAGGAGAGCTAAATTTCGATGGGCTGATTGGTCCAACTCATAATTATTCTGGCCTATCTGAAGGCAATATAGCATCATTTAAAAATAGCAAAAGACCCTCTAACCCAAAAACTGCAGCTCTTCAGGGCATTAAAAAAATGAAGTTATTAATGGAACTAGGATTTCCGCAAGGAGTTTTTTTGCCACATGAAAGGCCTCATATTGATTTTTTAAAAAGTAATGGATTTTCAGGAAATAATGAAGAAGTTATATCAGCAGCATTAAAAGCTTCACCCTTATTATTAAATCAATCTTATTCAGCATCGGCCATGTGGGCTGCAAATGCAGCTACTTTCTCACCTAGCATAGATTCTTTGGATTCAATTGCCCATATAACACCAGCTAATTTGCATTCTATGATGCATAGAAGAATTGAATCAAATTTTACATTTGAACAACTGAAGATTATTTTTAATAAATCTCATTTTAAGATTCATAACCCAATAGAATCATCAGATATTTTGACCGATGAAGGTGCTGCTAACCACCTAAGAATTGCTAACTCTCATCTTGAGAAAGGTTATCAGTTGTTTATCTATGGCAAAAATTCTTCGCAGAACAGTCTAGATTTTGTTGCAAGACAATCAAAAGCAGCATCCAAAATGGTATCTCAATTGCACAATCTAGATCCAGACAGAACCTTTTTTATAAAACAGGCTGAAAAAGCTATCAATAGTGGAAGCTTTCATAATGATATTGTCAGCTTATCCACTGAAAATGTTTTTATCTTTCATGAGGAAGCTTTTGAAGATTGTGATAATCAGCTAAGTGTGATTAAAAATAAGACAGCAGATATGGATTATTTTTTTATTAAAATCCTAAAAGATGAAATCCCGTTAGATATTTTAGTTGCCTCATATCTTCTTAATTCTCAGTTAGTTTCAAGTCCTGATAAAGGCATGACCTTAATTATGCCAAGCGAAGTAAAAGACTATACAGAATGCACAACATGGCTTGAAAAATTAAAAGAGATTTCTCCAGTTAATAATTTTGAGTATGTTGATATAAAACAAAGCATGATGAATGGGGGAGGTCCCGCATGTTTAAGATTTAAGATAGTTGTAAATGAAGACGAATTTAATAATATCAATCCAAACTTTCTTTTAAGTGATGAACTCATTGTTAAATTAGAAAACTTAATTCAGTCTTCCTATAGAGACCATCTAAGTATTGATGAGCTTGGAGATCCGGAGTTATTAAATGAGAGTTTTACAATTTTAGATGAGCTAACTCAGATATTTTGTACAGGAAGTATTTATAACTTTCAAAAAGGATAGGGTTAAAATTATCCAATAATTTCTTTTTCAAAGAGTAACGTATGAATTTCTTCTGTTATAAACGGCGCAAAAGGATGCATCATTATTAGAATTCTTTGGAGCATAGGCCTAAGATTATTTGTTTGACTAGATTTTTTGCATTCTTCAATATAAATATCACAGAATTTACTCCAAAAGAATTCATACACCTCATTGATAGCAAAATCTAATCGATAATCTTTTATATTTTTATCAATTCTCTTTATTGAATTATTAAATTCTTCTTCTATCCATTTATCAGTTTCATTGTCAGGATTAAAGGTTTCATTAGCTTCCGGATAGCCGTTTATAAATCTTGCAGCATTCCAAATCTTCGTACAAAAGTTTCTATAGCCTTTAAGTCTTCCCATTTCAAAACTTATATCTTTGGTGTGAGTTGCCAAAGAGTAAAAAGTCATTCTTAGCGCATCAGTACCATATGATTCAATTCCATTAGGGAATTGTTTTTTAGTTTTTCGTTCTATCTTATTAGCTAACCCTTCTTGCATTAAATTAGCAGTTCTTTTTTCCAATAGATCTTCTAGAGAAATGCCATAAACCAAATCCAGTGGATCTATAACATTACCTTTAGACTTAGACATTTTCTGACCATTTTCATCTCTTATAAGGCCAGTTACATAGACATCCTTGAAGGGAATCTGATTTGTAAACTCAAGACTCATCATCATCATCCTAGCAACCCAAAAGAAAATAATATCAAACCCAGTAACGAGAAGGGTTGTGGGAAAATGCTTGTTATAGTCATCTGTTTCTTCTGGCCAGCCTAAAGAAGCAAAAGGCCAGAGGCTAGAGGAAAACCATGTATCTAATACATCTTCATCTTGCTTTAACTCTTCTTTTTTATCTAAATCATACTTACTTCTAATTTCTTCTTCGTCATAGCCTACATAAAATTTTCCTTCGTTATCGTACCAAGCTGGTATTCTATGACCCCACCAAATTTGTCTACTTATGCACCAATCTTCAATATTATTCATCCAATTAAAATAAGTTTTAATCCAATTTTCTGGATGAAATTTAATTTCACCATTATTAACTGCATCATTAGCCTTAGAAGCCATCTCTGAGGTCTTTACATACCATTGATGACTAAGCTTAGGCTCTATCACAATATTTGATCTTTCGCCCCTGGGGACGCTTATATGGTGTTTTTCTTCTTTAATTAAAAGATTAAGTTCTTGTAACTTCTCAATTACTAATTTACGAACCTTAAAACGATCTAGATTGTTAAATGGTTTTGGTACATTTTCATTAGACCAAGCATCATCGTTAAATATATTAATAGGCTTAAAATCACTAGCATTAGAAGAAGTTTCAACTTTTCCATCAACCTCATGAAGAGAGTATTTTTTCCCAATCTCATAATCATTAAAATCATGTCCAGGAGTTATTTTCAAACAACCGGTCCCAAACTCCATATCAACATAATCATCACCAATTATGGGTATCTTCCTGTTAACAAAAGGCAGGATTACATTTTTACCTATTAATGTTTTATATCTAGCATCATCTGGATTAACAGCTACAGCCATATCTCCAAACATTGTTTCTGGTCTAGTGGTAGCAACTGTAACAAACTCTTTTGAATCTTCTATGGGGTAGTTGATATGCCACAACAAGCCATCCTTTTCCTGCCTTATAACTTCTAGATCAGATACAGCAGTTTTTAATGAAGGATCCCAGTTAACCAGTCTATACCCCCTATAAATTTTCTCTTTTCTATAAAGTTCAACAAAAGCTTTTATAACAGCTTTATTAAAATCATCATCAGCAGTAAATCTATATTTATCCCAATCAACGCTAGATCCCAATCTTTTAATTTGAGAAGTGATTTTCTCTTCAGAAAACTCTTTCCATGACCAAACCTCTTTAAGAAATTTTTCTCTGCCAAGGTCATTTCTTGAGATTCCATCTTTTGCCAAGTTATTTTCAACAACCATTTGTGTTGCAATGCCAGCATGATCACTGCCCACCTGCCAATGAGCATCTTTGCCAGACATATGATGATATCTCGTATAAAAATCCATAATAGCGTACTGAAAACTATGACCCATATGCAAAGTGCCAGTAACATTAGGAGGAGGAATTACTTGTGAAAAAGATTCAGCTGAATCTTCATTCTTTAGAGCTCTTTTGGACCAAATATCTGACCATTTTTCCTCAACTTCAATGGGGTAATAAGTCTTGTCCATAGTCTGGATAACTATTTTAATCTTTTACTTAAAAGAAGTTCACTGATTAAAGGAACAGGTCTACCAGTTCCAGCTTTAACAGGAGTGCTGTATTGAGCAGTTGCTGCTATATCAATATGTGCCCATTTATATTTAGTAGTAAATTTTGATAAGAATGCTGCGGCATGAATTGTTCCAGCTTCTCTGCCACCACCAATATTTGCTAGATCAGCATATTTTGTTTTAGTGCAAGATTGATGCTCGTCCCAAAGTGGAAGTTGCCATGCTCTATCGCCTGACTCTTCGCCTGCATCAATTATCATATCAGCTAGATGCTGATCATTAGCCATAACACCGCTTGAGTGACGACCTAAAGCAATAATTACAGCTCCTGTTAGAGTTGCCATATCAATAACATATGAAGGTTTATATTTTCCAACAAAAGTTAATGCATCACATAGAACCAATCTACCTTCAGCATCTGTATTTAAGATTTCTATAGTTTGACCTGACATAGAGGTTACAACATCACCCGGCTTAGTAGCTTTTGATGAACACATATTCTCAGCACAGGCCATAACACCAACTACATTAACTTTTGCATTTAATCTTGCTAAAGTTGACATAACTCCAAAGACTGTTGCTGCACCGCACATATCCCACTTCATTTCATCCATTGCGGCCGGAGGTTTTAAAGAAACACCACCCGTATCAAACGTTATACCTTTACCAACTAATGCAATAGGTTTTTCAGATTTTCTGCCGCCGTTATATTCTATAACCATCATTCTTGCTGGCTCTTCACTTCCTCTAGCAACTGATAAAAAAGAACCCATTTTCATTTTTGCAAGATCCTTCTCATTAAATGATTTTATCTTTAAGTTAGGAAAATCTTTTTTCATAGCCTTTACTTTTTTCTCAATAATTCTTGGCGTGCAATGATTTGCTGGAAGGTCTCCAAGATATTTTGTGGTGTTAACTCCTTCTCCAATAGCAAAGCCTTTTTTAGCAGCATCTTTTGCTTTAGCTAAATTAGATCCCTTGAGGCCTGTTGTTAGAAGAGTAAGATTTTTTAATGAGGGTTTTTTTGTAGTCTTATTCTTTGTTTCAGAAAAAATATAAGCATTTGATTCAACTGTTTTAGCTACAGTCTCAATTAACCAGTTTTCGTCTTTTCCTTCTGGATAAGTATTTCCACACATAATTGAAATATCTGAAGCCTTAATAGCGTTTGCTTTCTTTGAGATACCTTCATACATGCTTAACCACTTATGTATAGGTTTGTCTGAATCTAACCCTTTAACTAACATAATATTTTTGGCTTTAATGCCAGTTATCTGAGGAAGCAGTAGAGAGCTTCCATCATCTTGGATATTTGAAGATATTGATTTTGAAAGATAACCTTTAGAAACTTTGTCTAGCTGTTTAAATGCAACATTATTTTTTGTATCTTTATTACAAACAATGACAAGCATTGAAGTATTTAGCGATACTAATTGAGTAGATGTTGTATCTTTTACTAAAATTTTGTTTAGAACTTTATAAGCCATTTATCAATCTCCTTTATACTATTTACTGATAAGATAAATATTGTAATGCATCATAGTTCTCAAGGCATGTATAAAAAAGATATTCTTGCAAAAAGTATTAATCTCGAGGTCCTTAAAACGACTTTGGGCTGCTTATTAATATTTTTTCTTTTAATTATTGCTTCAAGGCTTGTTGGTTATTATGAGCAAGCTGCCGCAGGATCTATTGACCCTAATATAATTATTCCAGTAATTGCTCTAAGAATTCCTGATTTCATAACACTTCTAATTCCATTATCATTTTTTCTTGGTATTTTGATCACAATAAGCAGACTTTATGGAGATAATGAAATATATGCTATTTTTTCTGGAGGCAGGTCATTAATAGATATTATTAAGTTTTTATTGCCACAAGCTCTTTTCTTTATAGTTTTAACAGCGATCTTAAGTTTAAATATAGCTCCTTATACGAAAGCTTTGTCAAAGGAAATGCTCGCATCTAAAAGCATTAGTGAAAAGTTACAAACCCTTAAACCAGGAGAACTTATTGAGGTTAGTTCAGGAAATTTTATTAAAGCTACCAGATCAGAAGAGGGCGTATTAAAGAATGTTATTTTTATTTCTGGTGATATTAATGATGCCTCTTTAATTATCTCAGATCAGGTATTGATTTCTGAATCACCTGATAAATCTAATATCGTATTTAAAGATGGATTGGCCTATACAGACATAATTAATACAGATTCTCAGTTAATTACCAAATTTGGAGAATTTAAATATGATCTAGATAGTAATACCAAAATGAAAAACAATGAAAGTTTAAGCAAGGTTTATGATTTCTCAGATAAGTCTCAGAAAGCTAACTTTCAATGGAATCTATCAATTCCATTAACTATTATTAATTTATTATTTCTAGGTGTCTTTATTGGGAAGGTTAGACCCAGACAAGGAAGATTTGCTGGAATCCTCCCTGGTGTCTTTATATACATGATGTATATAAGTCTTTTAATTACAGCAAGAGAGTCGATTGTGAGCGGAGGAGCATTCTCAAACCTTGGTCTTTGGTGGGTTCACGGAGTCTTTTTATTACTTACATTATTTTATATATCTAAATATTTATTAGATTTTAATTTAAATATATTGTCTTCAAATAGCACTCTTAAAAAATATTTCTTAATATTTCTATTATTTATTTTATCAATCTGGTTAGTTGTATGATTATTAATTTCGGCATATACGCTAGATACCTTATTTATAGAACTTTTTTTATTTCTTCTTTTGTTTTCTTAGCTTTCCTTGTCCTAGATTCCATATTTCTTGTAATCGCTGAATTAGAAGATATTTCAGAATCTTATTCTGTAAATGATTTAATTATGTATATTTTAGGAATTATGCCCCATAGATCGCTGACATATCTTGAGGGGTCATGTCTTTTAGGAATACTTATTTCAATGAGTATTTCACACCAAGAAGGCAACTTAAATGTCCTCAGATCAGCCGGCTTTTCACCCTTTAAAATATCATTTATTGCTTCCTTAGGCTCATTGCTTATGATTTTCATTCTTTTAATTTCCGACGAGTTTTATTTCAAAGATATTGGCATGAATTCTGAAATTGAAAAAAGACTCCTTATTGATGAAAGTAAAGATTTGAAAAAGCTAAGCTCAAACTGGGTTGAAGATCGGGGAACTTTCTTACAATACTATATTAAAGATAAAGATTCTTTATATGACATCTCAATAGTAAAAGTTGAAGACAATAAAGTTGTTTTTGTAGCAAATGCCAATAATGCAAAGATTTTAGATAAAAGCATACTTTTAAATGAACCTTATTCATATAAAGATTTTGCTCAAGACGTTAATCAGGATCCTGAAATCCCTTTTATTTTCCCAGCAGTACTTCAACTATCATCTCCGAATGTAAGAAATATTAGGCTCTTAGATCAATTAGATTATTTACAAGACATTAAAGCAACAGATTCAGAAATAGATAATTCTTTTAAATCGGAATTAGAGAAAAATATATATAGGACCTTATTTTTACCAATTTCTGCGCTATCAATTATGTTGTTAGCGGGATCATTGATGTTCGGGTCTTTAAGGAATTCAGCAGTGGGAACTAAAATAATTTTTGGAGTTGTTTGTGGATTTATTTATAATGTTTTACAAGATCTTTCAGTTAGCATTTTTATTTCATACTCTTTAAATATTTTAGTATCAATTATTTTGCCTATTTTATTTATATTAGGCCTATGCTTATTTTCTTACAGAAAAATCTAAACTATTTTTAATCTAGTTCCAGACAAGATATCGTTAATAGCAACTCTATCTTTTGTAAAATATATTTGTAAAAGGGGAATTCCCATAAGAGCTGTAATTAGAAGATTGCAAGAAAACCTTTTAAAAGTTTGCATTAAAGTAATTTTTCCCCCATCAATACTATAAATTTCAATTTTCCAAACTGCCATGCCTAGAGTCTTATTTCCACGAATCCAGAAGAAGCTATAAAAACTCCAACTGGATAGACTTATTAATAAAACCGCATACCATCCTGGCAAAAGCGGATCGCTTGGATTTTCAGGAAGAGTCCAATTAAAACCATTAAAAATAAACACAGAAATATATCCCAATATCAGAATTACAGACAATAGAAGCAAGCCATCATATACAGAAGCTATAATTCTTTTGAATGGGTAAACACTTTTATATTGTGTATTCATAATAGTTATAGTATTTTAATCTTCCATCAACCTAAAAGGAAACATGATTATGGATAAAGGATTTTTTGGACATCCAATTGGTTTAAGAACTTTGTTCTTAACTGAAATGTGGGAAAGAATGTCTTATTACGGCATGAGGGCTTTATTAGTCTTATATATGACAGGAGCAATTACAGGGTTCAACCCAGGATTGGGCTGGTCAGCAGTTGATGCTAATGCAATATATGGGATTTATGTAGGAATGGTATATTTTATGGTAGTGCCTGGAGGCTGGCTTGCTGATAATATCTTAGGTCATCAAAAAGCTGTATTAATTGGTGCAGTCATTATAGCCATGGGTCATTTCACATTAGCACTTCCTTTAACTCAGACATTTTTCCTAGGTTTAATCTTGATTGTATTAGGAACAGGATTACTTAAAGGAAATATATCAACAATAGTAGGTAATCTCTACGGCGATAATGATGATAGAAGGGAATCAGGTTATACGATTTTCTATATGTCTATAAATATTGGATCCACCCTTGGATTCCTTATCTGCTCATACTTAGGTGAAAAGATAGGTTGGCATTATGGCTTTGGAGCAGCGGGTGTTGGTATGTCATTTGGTGTATATCAGTATATAAAATATAGACATTTGCTTGGATCAGCTGGTGCAAATCCAAACTCCATGTCAGATGAAAAACGATCAAAATTAATAAAGTGGACAAAAATAAGCCTTATAGGCATGTTTATAGTTATAGGTACAGGTCTTTTAGGATTAATTAGTATAGAACCTAGGCTTTTTGCAGAGAATTTCGCTTATTTTCTTACTATTATAGCCGGATTATATTTTATTTATTTATTTCTTCTTGCTGGATTGAATGCAGATGAAAAGAAGAATCTTTTATTATTATTTATTCTTTTTATAGGCGCTGCTGCTTTCTGGTCAGGCTTTGATCAATCTGCAAGTTCATTAAGTATTTTTGCAAGGGATTATACGGACCTTTCTGTTGGAAGTTTCATTATTCCTATTGGCTGGCTTCAATTTGCTAATCCAATTCTAGTAGTAATTTTTGCACCAATATTTGCAGGTATATGGGCACATTTGGGCAGGATAAACATGAACCCATCTTTACCATTAAAATTTGCGATCGGTTTATTATTTATGGCCTTTAGTTTTATCATTATGATTTATGCTGTTAATTTGGCGATGGTGTCTGCTCCTGTTGGAATGCAATGGTTATTAATAACATATGCCATTCAAACATGGGGAGAACTTGCTTTATCTCCTATTGGCTTAGCTGCCTTTTCAAGATATTCACCTAAAAGATATATGGGTCAAATGTTTGGCTTATGGTTCTTAGCTTCTGCAATAGGTGGCGTCTTAGCTGGTTTATTAGGAGGGGATGCTTTAGAGGGAGGATTAGAGACAATATCTCCAGTATTTAGCTTTATGATCCAATACTATTTAATTATAGCTGTTGTTTTAATAGTCCTTTCATTTGTAATTAAAGCTAGGGATGTTGAGCAGGAAGAGTAAATAACATTTTTATGAAGAAGAAAGATCCTGTTAAAAAAAATATGGATAAACTTCATAAACCTAAAACTCACAAAGACAAGACAAAGTATGAGAGGAAGAGCAAAAAGAATATTAAGCTTGATTTAGATTAATTAAAATCTCTTTATAAATATCTTTTAAAGCTTCCAAATCATCAATGTTAACTTTTTCATTTATTTGATGAATTGTTTCATTAATGGGACCTAGCTCAATAATT
This sequence comes from uncultured SAR86 cluster bacterium, assembly GCA_902514105.1. Lineage (GTDB taxonomy): Bacteria > Pseudomonadota > Gammaproteobacteria > Magnimaribacterales > D2472 > MED-G78. The sequence continues at coordinate 5,834 of CABXPU010000013.1, read as the reverse complement.
TCTGAACCCATTGGAGCAATCCATCTTCCATCAGAGGTTCCGCCGCCATTATTTATATCAGGAGTAGATCCAGTAATAGAATTAATTGATTTGATGACAATATCTTTAAAAAAAGTTTTTTCTGTTATGAAAGGGACTGCATTTAGGGTCCATTCAATCTCATAATCTATATTATGTTCTTTAAATATTTCTAATATTTTTTCTTTAAGCGATTCTTCCGTTGATTCAGAAGAAAACCTAAGATTAAATTTCATTTCAAGATGACCAGGAACAACATTTGTTGCTCCAGTCCCAGAATTAATATTTGATATTTGGAATGAAGTGGGTTGAAAGAATTCATTTCCATTGTCCCAAACAACCCCTTTTAATGATTTAATGATTTCGCCACTAATATGAATTGGGTTATTAACTTTATCTGGGTATGCTACATGACCCTGTTTACCCTTTATGGTTAAAGCTCCGCTCAAAGAGCCTCGTCTTCCAAGTCTTATAGTATCAGCTAATTTTTTTGAAGAGCTAGCTTCACCAACTAAACAATAATCTATATGTTCACCTTTTTCTTGAAGGTCTTTAATAATTTTATCAATTTTTCCATCAGCAGGCTCGCCTTCCTCATTGCTATTTAGAAAAATGCATATTCTAAAGTTTGGATTTGGATATTTTTCTAAGAACTCTTTTGCTGTTACTAAGAATGTTGCAACCGCACCCTTCATATCGGCTGCGCCTCTGCCCACTAGATGATCATTTAATACCTCTGGCTTGAATGGATGAATATCCCAAAGCTCTTCGGGCCCAGAGGGAACAACATCAGTATGACCAAGAAAACAAAATAAAGGTCCTTTAGAGCCAATAGTAGAGTAGAGGTTCTCCATATTGAGATAGTTTATTCTTTCTGTTTTAAACTTTAATTGATCTAGATATTTTTCTACGATATCAAAGCAACCTTTATCTTCTGGGCTTATAGATTTAATCTCAATAAGAGATTTAGCTAGATCAATGATGTCATTTTTCATAATTAATTATTCTTATGCAGTTCCTCATTTAACTCGATAGATGAATTATTTATTTTAGCCTGGACATTTCCATCTATAGAGTTTCTTATAAAAATAAGATCATCTTTATTCGATAATTCAGAAGCTTTAACAACAGAATTATCATATAGAGTAACTTTTGTACCTGCTGTTAGGTATAAACCCGCTTCAATAATACAATTATTACCAAGAGGTATTCCAAGCCCAGAATTAGCACCCAATAAACAATTTTCTCCAATAGAGATTCTTTGATCATTTCCTCCAGATAATGTTCCCATAGTGCTACAACCACCGCCTAAATCTGAATTATTACCAACCACGACTCCAGCTGAGATTCTGCCTTCTATCATAGCTTTTCCAAGCGTGCCAGCATTAAAATTAACAAACCCCTCATGCATTATTGTTGTTCCTTCACTTAAATAAGCGCCCAATCTAACCCTAGATGAATCTGCAATTCTGACTCCTTTAGGAATAATATAGTCAGTTAAGCAAGGAATTTTATCAATTGATCTTATAAAGAAGTCTGATCTTTCAGCCTTAGATTGCATTAATTTTAATTCAATTTCATTTACACACATGGGCCCAATATTAGTCCAACAAACATTAGGTAAAATAGAAAATAAATTATCTAGATTTATTGAATTTGGTAAAACAAATTTATATGAAAGCAGATGAAGCCTTAAATAAGCATCTTCAACACTACCGATTGGTTTTTCTAAATCCTGGAGTTTGCAACTCAAATTAATTAGCTCTTTATTGCTACTTAGATTATATGATGGCTTATCTTTAAGAGTTTTTTTATCTCCAAACTCTATATATGGAAAATAAGTATCTAAGACATCTCCTTTCGAGCTTATATTTTTTATACCAATAGCATTAATGTTCATCAAAGTATTATAGAACTCTTAGTTTATTTTATATAACTTCTTCAAGAGCTTTTTTTATTTTATTTATTTTAGTCTTTGAGATTAGACTCAAATCATTGTTTACAATGAAGAAAGTATCTTCCACCTTTTCTCCAAGGGTAGTAATTTTGGCTGAATGTATCGAAGTATCAAATTCTTTAAGAACCTTTGCAATTTTTACCAATATTCCTGAACTATCTATTGTTTCTATAGTGATAACGTTCCTATTTTTTTTGCTATCAACTGAATCAGTTATTTTTGTTTTTTTATTAAAATGAGAATTTATACTTTTTGAATTCTTTATTGTTTTTATTTCTTTTATACCACTGAATGTAGAGTTTATTCTTTTTGTTAATTCTTTAATATCTCCCTGAGTAAGCTTTAAAGATTTATATTTATATGATGCTATAAAAGTATTTAATGCAATTTCCTCATCTTTTGTTGTTGCTATATCGGCATCAATTATTTCTACACCCAATGAATCAAAAATCTTAACTAATTTTAAAAATAAGCCATCAGCATTTTGAACTTTTATAAAGATCTCTACTAGACTATCAAAACTTCGCCTTAATGAAATTACATCAGTATTTTTTTCAGCTTTGATAATTGAATCTGCCTGCCATTTAAGCTGTGAAGAAGAAAATCTTCCAAAGTAATTCTCATTTATGCTTTTCCATAAATCAGCGATTATATTTTTATCCCCTTTACCAAGATCATTAATTACACCGTTTATTCTGTCTTGGATGATTTTTTCAAAACTTATTTCATTCTCCTTATTTAGCTTACTTCTAGTATTAAAAAATAAAGATCGAAGCAGTCCATGCTTCCATCCGTTCCATATACCAGGATTAGTTGCTCTAATATCATTAATGGTAAGGAGGTATAGATAATTCAGTCTTTCAAGATTTCCACATTTAACTGCGAATTCATTAATTGTTATAGGGTCATGAATATCTTTTCTTTGAGAGACCGAAGACATTTCTAGGTGGTTTAAAACAAGCCAAGATATCAACTCAGCATCATGCAGAGACATTCCTAACTTTTTTGCAAATTTATAACTAGTTTTTGCTCCTATCACAGAATGATCCCCACCTTTACCTTTTCCTAAATCATGGAATAGGCCGGCAATGTATAAAATTTCTACTTTAGGTATCCGATTAATTAACTCATTTTCAATCTCGAAACCTTCTTCAAGGTTATTAATCTTCATTTGCCTCATATTTCTTACAACTTTAAAAGTATGCTCATCTACGGTGTAGACATGAAATAAATCAAATTGCATTTGCCCTATAACTTCATCAAATTCTTTAATATATGCTTGAATGATCCCCAACCTTTTCATTCTTTTTAAGATAGAAGATAAGTTGTATGGAGATTTAAGTATTTCAAGGAATTGCCCAGAATACCTATTATTATTTTTAAAATCTTTATCAATCAAATAGATATTTTCTTTTAATATTTTTGCAGTATTAGTATCGATATTTGTTATATCTTTTCTTTGACCTAATTTTATAAATATTTCAAAGATTAAATGCTTGTGTTTCTGAAGTTTTTCTCTTTTTAAGCCTATCCTATTATTCTTAATAAAGAATTCTCCATAATCTTTTCTTATTCCAAATAGCGAGGCTTCTTCATATCTATCTAGTATTCTTTCATTAAAGATTGATAATTTTTCAGCATTAAAAAAATAAAGTTGCATCAACTTCTCTACAGGTTGCTTTTCTTTAGATTTTTTGATTTTAGCTTTCGTGGCTAATTCAATCTGGGTGCTAAAATTTAGTCTATTTCTTGAAGATTTTTGAATTAAATTAGTAGCATACCTAAATAATTTAATAGAGTTGTGAGCATCTTTAATTGATTCAAGCTCCTCGTTATTAAAAAAATTAGATGAAGCTATATCTTCGTGAGTTAAAATTTTAAAGCAATGATTTAATATCCAAGAACCTGTCTGATAATCTCTAAGACTACCAGGAGATTCTTTGATATCTGGCTCTAAATTAAATTCTGTTGAATCAAAAGATTGATATCTACGATTTTGCTCATCCCTCTTATTTAAAAAGAACTTCTTAATAGGAAATAGTTTCTCTTTATCTTTAAAAATTTCTTCCATTATTTTTTGAGATTTTAGATCTGCACAAAGGGGTCTTAGGCTAAGATAGGAAGTAAATTCTTTTATATCTTTTTTGCAAATTCTTTTGATATCATTCTTAGTCCTAACAGAGTGACCAACCATCATCCCCAAATCCCATAATGAAGCAATAAACTTTTCCAGATTGCTGTATTCTGCGTGTCTTGAATTTATTTGAAGTATGGATATGTCTATATCAGATGCTGGATAGATTTCTCTGCTTCCGTAACCCCCAATAGCAAATAGGCCAAAATCTTCTTGAAGACCATTTTCTTTAAATTTTTTTATAATCTCTTTATCTAACCAATCAGATCTTGAATTTAAGAAGTGATTAATTTTTTGAGGCTCTTTTATGCCTTCAGGAAACCAGGTCCAAAACTTTGAATCTAGTTTTCTTATATCTGAACTCATAAACTCTCTTCAGATCTTTTTGTTAGAACCTCTACACCAGAAGAAGTTACTGCAAGAGTATGCTCCCATTGAGCAGAGTTTCTGCCATCTTTAGTCTCAACTGTCCAACCATCTGATAAAACTTTGGTATGCTTCGATCCTTGATTAATCATTGGTTCAACTGTAAAACACATACCTTCTTTTAGTTCGATCCCAGTTCTAGGAGTTCCATAGTGAAGGATTTGTGGCTCTTCATGATACACAGAGCCAATCCCATGACCGCAGTATTCTTCAACCACTGAATAATAATTTTTTTCGGCATGTTTTTGAATTGCATTACCAATATCACCAAGTTGAATGCCTGGTTTTATTATTTCTATAGCTTTATACAGACATTCTTGAGTAATTTTTACGAGTCTTTCATTATGGGGCTGACACTTTCCAACTAAGAACATTTTAGACGTATCTCCGTACCACCCATCTTTAATGACTGTTACATCAATATTTAAGATATCTCCATTTTTTATAATTTTCTGATTATCTGGTATCCCATGACAAATTACATTATTAAGACTCGAGCAAATTGTTTTTTCAAAACCGTTATACCCAACATTACCTGGAATTGCTTTCTGCTCTTCGGTTATGTATTTAAAACATATTGAATCTAGTTCTCCTGTTGAGATTCCTGGTTTTACAAATGGTGTAATCATTTCTAAGACATCAGCAGCTAATTTGCCTGCCTTTTTCATTTTATCTATGTCTTCTTTTGATTTTATTGAAATATTCATGTTTTTTTTCATTAATTAGTAGACGCCATTAAGATTAATCTGTAAAGTACAATTTTAATGCTTGCTCAATATTTAAGCTCATTAAAATCCGAAAAATTTAATTATTTATACCTCTTCTTTCTTCAAAAATTAACCCATCTAAGGGGTAAAAAATAATGTCTTTTCCTGCAATATTGGTTCTAGAAGATGGAAGTATATTTCATGGGAGAGGCTTTGGCATAGAAAAAGTTGAAATTGGAGAAATCGTTTTCAACACTTCTATGACTGGTTATCAAGAAATAATCACTGACCCCTCTTATAAGAAACAAATTATCACCTTTACCCATCCTCATATTGGAAATACTGGGATTAATGAAGAAGACATGGAATCTTCAAAAGTTCATGCATCCGGAGTCGTAGTTAAAGAGTTTGTAGAGCACCCTAGTAACTGGAGATCCTCATCTTCTCTTGAAGATTTTTTAATTAAAGAAGATGTTATCGCAATCTCAGATATAGACACTAGGAAATTAACTAATCATCTTAGAGAAAATGGTTCAATGGGTTGCTGCATAGCCGCAAGATCTAAATGTTCAGAAAAAGAAGCTCTTAAAAA